>NZ_JBVISA010000024.1:0-152865 GCF_055575755.1 Kitasatospora sp. NPDC034035
ATGGTACTGCAGGGGGGACCCTGTGGGAGAGTAGGACGCCGCCGAACAATCTTTCAGAAGAACCCCCATCCGGATCCCGGATGGGGGTTCTTCGCGTTTCCGGACGGTTTCCGGACGGTATTTCGGGCGACGCCTCGGGCGCCGTGTCAGACCTTCAGCTTGAAACCGACGTGCGACGGCACGAACCCGAGCCGCTCGTAGAAGCGGTGTGCGTCGGTGCGGGTGGCGTCGGAGGTGAGCTGGACGAGTGCGGCGCCGAGTTCGCGGGAGCGCTCGATGGCCCACTCGATCAGGACGGTGCCGAGTCCGCTGCCGCGTTCGTCGGCGTGGATACGGACGGCCTCGATGATCGTGCGGGTGGAGCCCTGCCGGGAGAGGCCCGGGATGAGGGTCAGTTGCAGGGTGCCGACGGTCCGGCCGGCGCGGTCGGCGACGACCAGGTGCTGGTGCGGGTCGCCGTCGATGCGGGCGAAGGCGGTGCGGTAGGCGGTGAGGTCGGCGAGGTTCTCGCGGGTGGCGCCCAGCGGGTCGTCCGCGAGCATCGCCACTATGGCCGGGAGGTCCGCCTCGGTCGCCGGGCGGATCGTCAGATCGGTCGTGTCGCTCATGATCAGAGAATAGAAGCCCTCTTCTTGCCCACCCTTACGTGTCTACGCCCGTAGCACCCCCTCAGGCCCCTTCTGAGGCCCGCTCCGGGGAGGGGCGATCCGGGGGAGGGGTGATGGGGAGGGGTGAGCCGGTGTCACTCCCCGGGCTCGGCACTGGTGATGACGGCGAACACCGCGCCGTGCGGGTCGGCCAGCTGGGCGAGGCGGCCGACGCCGTGGACGTCCGTGGCGGGGATCCGCACGGTCGCGCCGAGGTTGGTGGCGATGGCGAGGCCGGCGTCCGTGTTGGGGACCTCGAAGTACGGGAGCCAGTGCGAGCTGGTGCCGGCGGCGGTCTGCTCGGGGCTGAGCTGCACGATACCGCCGTGGGCGTCGTCGGTGCCGCCGCCCGCCGGGGTGAGGACGGTGTAGCTCGTGCCTTCGAACGGGACGTCCTGCTCCTGCCAGTCGAAGACGGTGCGGTAGAAGGACTTGGCGAGCTCGGCGTCGATGCTGTGGCACTCGGCCCAGCACAGGCTGCCCTCCTGGTCGACGAGGTCCAGGCCGCGGGTGTCGTGCGGCTGCCAGACGGCGAAGTCGGCGCCGGTGGGGTCGGTGTAGCCGGCCATCCGGCCCGCCGTGAAGACGTCGAAGGGGGCGAACCGGACGCGGCCGCCGGCCTTTTCGACCAGTTCGGTGGTGCGGTCGGCGTCGAGGGTGGCGAAGTACAGCGTCCAGTCGGGCCGGGCGCCTTCCTCGGTGAGCGGGCCGAGAGCGGCGACGGTCCGGCCGTCGCGCTGGAAGAAGCCGTAGCCGCCGGCCTCGGGGCCGGCCGAGGCGAAGGTCCAGCCGAACAGGGCGGTGTAGAAGTCGACGGAGGCCCGGGTGTCGGGGCTGCTCAGGTCGAGCCAGTTCGGGGAGCCGGGGCGGAAGGCGGTGTTGAGCATGTCGGCACTGCTCCTCGGACGGGGCCGGCCCGGGCGGGGCGCGGTCGACGGCCCCCCTGCCTACTCACAGCCTGGCACCTCGGCGGAGGCGCTGCACGGCAGCCTCCGGGCGTGGATCCGCGGGCTCCGGGCTGTGGGGTTGTCGGGGCCGGGCGGTACGGTGCGTAGCGGAATGATCCACCCGTACCGGTCGAAGGGGGTCCGGTGAGCAAGCAGGCGCCGTCGGAGCAGCAGCCGCGCCAGCTCGCGCAGGTCGAGGGCGTGCTGGAGCGGATCACCTACGCCAACGAGGAGACCGGCTACACGGTGGCCCGGGTGGACACCGGCCGGGGCGGGAACGATCTGCTGACCGTGGTGGGCGCGCTGTTGGGGGCGCAGGTCGGGGAGTCGCTGCGGCTGCACGGGCGATGGGGCTCGCACCCGCAGTACGGGCGGCAGTTCACGGTGGAGAACTACACGACGGTGCTGCCGGCCACCATCCAGGGGATCCAGCGGTACCTGGGCTCGGGGCTGATCAAGGGGATCGGGCCGCGGTTCGCCGAGCGGATCGTGGAGCGTTTCGGGGTGGACACCCTGGAGGTGATCGAGACCGAGCCGGGCCGGCTGATCGAGGTGCCGGGGCTGGGGCCGAAGCGGACGAAGAAGATCGCGGCGGCCTGGGAGGAGCAGAAGGCCATCAAGGAGGTGATGGTCTTCCTGCAGGGGGTCGGGGTGTCGACCTCGCTGGCTGTGCGAATCTACAAGCAGTACGGCGACGGTTCGATCGGTGTGGTGAAGAACGAGCCCTACCGGCTGGCCGGGGACGTGTGGGGCATCGGCTTCCTGACGGCGGACCGGATCGCCCAGGCGGTGGGGATCCCGCACGACAGCCCGGAGCGGGTGAAGGCCGGGCTGCAGTACGCGCTGTCGCAGAGCAGCGACCAGGGGCACTGCTTCCTGCCGGAGGAGCGGCTGATCGCGGACGGCGTGAAGCTGCTGCAGGTGGATGTCGGGCTGGTGATCGACTGCCTGGCGGAGCTGGTGGCGACCGAGGGGGTGGTGCGCGAGTCGGTGCCGGGGGAGGGCGGCGAGTCGATCACCGCGGTGTACCTGGTGCCGTTCCACCGGGCGGAGATCTCGCTGGCCAACCAGCTGCTGCGGCTGCTGCGTTCGGGCACGGACCGGATGCCCTGGTTCGCCGGGGTGGACTGGCCGGTGGCGCTGGAGTGGCTGGCGAAGCGGACCGGGGCGGAGCTGGCGCCGGAGCAGGAGCAGTCGGTGCGGCTGGCGTTGACCGAGCGGGTCGCGGTGCTGACGGGCGGTCCGGGCTGCGGCAAGTCGTTCACGGTGAAGTCGATCGTGACGCTGGCGCTGGCGAAGCGGGCCAAGGTGGTGCTGGCGGCGCCGACCGGCCGGGCGGCGAAGCGGCTGTCGGAGCTCACCGGGATGGAGGCGTCGACGGTGCACCGGCTGCTGGAGCTGAAGCCGGGCGGGGATGCCGCGTACGACCGGGACCGGCCGCTGGACGCGGACCTGGTGGTGGTCGACGAGGCCTCGATGCTGGATCTGATCCTGGCGAACAAGCTGGTCAAGGCCGTGCCGATGGGCGCTCACCTGCTGTTCGTGGGGGACGTGGACCAGTTGCCCTCGGTGGGTGCCGGGGAGGTGCTGCGGGACCTGCTGGCGGCGGGCGGGCCGATCCCGTCGGTGCGGCTGACCAGGATCTTCCGGCAGGCGCAGCAGTCGGGCGTGGTGACCAACGCGCACCGGATCAACGAGGGCAGGCCGCCCCTGACGGAGGGTCTCGCGGACTTCTTCCTGTTCGCGGAGGACGACGCGGAGCGGGCGGCCGGGCTCACGGTGGACGTGGTGGCGCGCCGGATCCCGCAGAAGTTCGGCTTCGACCCGCGCCGGGACGTCCAGGTGCTGGCTCCGATGCACCGCGGTCCGGCGGGCGCGGGGAACCTGAACACCCTGCTGCAAGGGGCGGTGACGCCGGCCCGGGAGGGCCTGGCTGAACGCCGCTTCGGTGGCCGGACGTTCAGGGTGGGGGACAAGGTCACGCAGATCCGCAACAACTACGACAAGGGGCGGAACGGGGTCTTCAACGGCACAGTGGGAGTGGTGACCGCCCTCAGCGTGGACGACCAGCGGTTGACGGTGCTCACCGACGAGGACGAGGAGGTGGGGTACGACTTCGACGAACTGGACGAGCTGGCCCACGCGTACGCGGTGACGATCCACCGCTCGCAGGGCAGTGAGTACCCGGTGGTGGTGATTCCGGTCACCATGTCCGCCTGGACGATGCTCCAGCGGAACCTGCTCTACACCGCTGTGACCAGGGCCCGGAAACTCGTGGTGCTGGTCGGGTCACGGAAGGCGATCGGACAGGCCGTACGGGCTGTCAGCGCAGGTCGGAGGCATACCGCGCTCGATCACCGGCTGACTACTGGATGATTGTCCAGCAGGATGGTTGCCTCTAATGTTCTCTTGACGTGAAGAGATTTACGGCAGAACCTAGGCTTGTGCCGATCTTGTCCGGTTCGTACCGGCTGCGGCGGCAGGTTTTGTAGGGGTGGGCCCTTTCGGGTCACCCCGGGTGCGCGGCTGTCCTCCGGATGGGGGATCGTAGAGACAGTCAGGGCACCTTGGAAGAGGATTCATTTCGTCGGTGAGGAAGACGTGAGCGACAACTCGGTAGTACTGCGGTACCAGGACGGCGAGTACGAGTACCCCGTCGTCGAGAGCACTGCGGGCAACGCCGGCTTCGACATCTCGAAGCTGCTCCCGCAGACCGGCCTGGTCACCCTGGACAACGGCTTCGGTAACACCGCCGCGTACAAGTCCGCGATCACCTTCGTGGACGGCGACAACGGCATCCTGCGGTACCGCGGCTACCCGATCGAGCAGCTCGCCTCCCAGGGCGGCTTCATCGAGACCGCGTACCTCCTGATCAACGGCGAGCTGCCCAACGCGGACCAGCTGGCGGAGTTCAGCCGCGAGATCACCCAGCACACCCTGCTGCACGAGGACGTCAAGCGCTTCTTCCAGGGCTTCCCGCGGGACGCCCACCCGATGGCCATGCTGTCCTCGGTGGTCGGCGCGCTGTCCACGTTCTACCCGGAGAGCCACAACCCGTTCGACGCGGCCCAGCGCCACCTGTCGACGGTTCGCCTGCTCGCCAAGCTGCCGACGATCGCCGCGTACGCGTACAAGAAGGCGATGGGCCAGCCCTTCGTCTACCCGCGCAACGACCTGAGCTACGTCGAGAACCTCCTGCGGATGACCTTCGCCGTCCCCGCCGAGGACTACGAGCTCAACCCGGTCGTCGTCAACGCCCTGGACAAGCTGCTCATCCTGCACGCGGACCACGAGCAGAACTGCTCGACCTCCACCGTGCGCCTGGTCGGCTCCAGCCACGCCAACCTGTTCGCCTCGATCTCGGCCGGCATCTCGGCCCTGTGGGGCCCGCTGCACGGCGGCGCCAACCAGGCGGTCCTGGAGATGCTGGAGAGCATCCAGAAGGACGGCGGCGACGTCGACTCCTTCATCACGAAGGTGAAGAACAAGGAAGCCGGCGTCAAGCTGATGGGCTTCGGTCACCGGGTCTACAAGGCGTTCGACCCGCGTGCCGCCCAGGTCAAGCTGCTCGCGCACGAGGTCCTCGGCCAGCTCGGCAAGAGCGACGAGCTGCTGGAGATCGCGCTCAAGCTGGAGGAGCACGCCCTCAAGGACGACTTCTTCATCTCGCGCAAGCTGTACCCGAACGTGGACTTCTACACCGGCCTGATCTACCGCGCCATGGGCTTCCCGACCAGCATGTTCACCGTGCTGTTCGCCCTCGGCCGGCTGCCGGGCTGGATCGCCCACTGGCACGAGATGATCAACGACCCGACCAGCCGGATCGGCCGTCCGCGCCAGATCTACACCGGCACCGCGATCCGCGACTACGTCCCGCTCGAGGGCCGCTGACCACGCGCGCGACGACGCCGACGACGGGCTCCGGCCCGGACGGAAGCTGAAAGGGGCCCGGTTGCCGTCTGAGCGACCGGGCCCCTTCGCGTCCCCGCGCCGTACCCCCGGAGGGGGCCGCGCGAAGACGGAACCGTACGACGCACGACTCCGGGGCCGGCCGCAGCCGTGGACGGCCGCTCAAAGCGTCCCTGGCCCGCCAGAACCCCGGCGCCGTGCGCGAAGGCCGTCGAGGACGACGACCGTTCCCGGGGCCCGCCGGAGCCCCGTCGGCGGCAGCCGATGCAAGCGCGGGGACACATTGCCGTTCAGTGTGTCCTCGCCCACCGGAAAAACTGCCGCACTACCAACCTAAGACGTATCAGGGTGCGAGAAGTTACGCCCGGGGGGTGTGAGCTGCCTCTCGCCACGCTCCGTGTGCGCGTCGTACCCCGCCCATACCACACCTTCACTCGGGCGGGACGTCACCCTCCCCGCAGTCACGGCAACCGAGCGTGATAGGAATCGTGGCATTCCGGTACGGACCGTCGCGCACACTCGCAGCGCGACGGCGGAACTGGGGAGGGAGTGCGCAGATGGCCAGGAACGTCGTCGTCACCGGCGGTGGCACGGGAATCGGGTACGAAGTCGCGCGGCGGTTCGCCGACCTGGACGACCACGTGGTGATCGTGGGCCGCCGCCGGGCGGTCCTGGAGAAGGCCGCGGCTGACCTCGGACCGAACGTCACCCCGCTGGTGTGCGACCTCGCCGACCCGGATGCCGTGGAGGACGCCCTTCGCGAACTGCCCGAGCAGATCGACGTCCTGGTCAACAACGCCGGCAGCCGGGAGACCGTCGTCGGCGGTGGGCCGCACGCCCTGCTGGCCCGCTGGCGCGGCGACTTCGAGCGCAACGTGCTGACCGTGGTGCTGCTCACCGAGTCGATCCGCGACCGGCTCACCCCCGGCTCCGGCCGCGTGGTCACCATCAGCTCCATCGCCGCCCTGCGCGGGGCCGGCTCGTACGGCGCGGCGAAGGCCTCGCTGCACGCCTGGAACCACTTCCTGGCCGCCCAGTTGGGCACCTCGGGCATCACCGCCAACATCGTCGCGCCGGGGACGGTCAGCGGCACCGAGTTCTTCGGGCCGCGGCTGGACGAGGCCGAGGTGGCCCGGCGCGCGGCCCGCACCCTGCTCGGCCGGATCGGGGAGAGCGGCGAGGTCGCGGCGGCCGTGCACTTCCTCGCCTCGCCCGAGGCCGGGTTCATCACCGGCGAGATCCTGCACTGCAACGGTGGCGAGCTGCTGGGACGTTGACGTACGGCGAGGGGCCCGGACCGACGGCGGTCCGGGCCTTCGCGTTGTGCGGGGTCAGAGCTCAGGGGGGTCGTCCCGGGTCAGGGCTCAGGCGGGTCGGAAGCGGCGCAGGCGCAGGCTGTTGGTGACCACGAAGACCGAGGAGAAGGCCATCGCGGCCCCGGCGATCATCGGGTTGAGCAGTCCGGCGGCGGCCAGCGGGATCGCCGCCACGTTGTAGCCGAAGGCCCAGCACAGGTTGCCCCTGATGGTGGCGAGGGTGCGGCGGGAGAGCCGGATGGCGTCGGCCACCGAGCGTAGGTCGCCGCGGACCAGGGTGAGGTCGCCGGCCTCGATCGCGGCGTCGGTGCCGGTGCCCATCGCCAGGCCCAGGTCGGCCTGGGCGAGCGCGGCGGCGTCGTTGACGCCGTCGCCGACCATCGCGACGACCCTGCCCTCGGCCTGCAGTCGCTCGACCGTCGCGACCTTGTCCTCGGGGAGCACCTCGGCGATCACGTCCGGTGCGGGAATGCCGATCTCGGCCGCGACCGCCTCGGCGACCGCACGGTGGTCTCCGGTCAGCAGCACCGGGCGCAGGCCCAGCGCGCGGAGCCGGGTGATCGCCTCGGCGCTGGTCGGCTTGACCGTGTCGGCGACCTCGAGGACGGCCCGGGCCTCGCCGTCCCAGCCGACCGCGACGGCGGTGCGGCCGGCCGCCTCGGCGGCGGCCTTGGCGCGGGCCAGCGGGGGCGGCAGGTGCAGCGCCCGGTCGGCGAGCAGGGCCTCGTGCCCGGCGACCACCGTGCGGCCCGCCACGACGCCCTCCACGCCCCGGCCGGGGACGGCGCGGAAGCCCTCGACCGGCGGTAGCTCGCCCGTCCGCTCGGTGGCGGCCGCGGTGATGGCGGCGGCGATCGGGTGTTCGGAGGCGTGTTCGACGGCGCCGGCCAGGCGCAGCGCCTCGGCCTCGGTGGTGGTGTCGGTGGTGTGGACGGCGAGCAGCGTCATCCGGCCGGTGGTGACGGTGCCGGTCTTGTCCAGGACGACGGTGTCCACCGCGCGGGTGGACTCCAGGACCTCGGGGCCCTTGATCAGGATCCCGAGCTGGGCGCCGCGGCCGGTGCCGACCAGCAGCGCGGTCGGGGTGGCCAGGCCCAGCGCGCAGGGGCAGGCGATGATCAGGACGGCCACGGCGGCGGTGAAGGCCTCGGTCGGGCTGTCGGTGACCAGCAGCCAGGTGACCAGGGTGGCCAGGGCGATCAGGATGACGGCGGGGACGAAGACGGCGGAGACCCGGTCGGCCAGCCGCTGGGCGGCTGCCTTGCCGTTCTGGGCCTCCTCGACCAGCCGGGCCATCCGGGCCAGCCGGGTGTCGGCGCCGACCCGGGTGGCCTCGACCACCAGGCGGCCCCCGGCGTTGACGGTGGCGCCGGTGACGGGATCGCCGACGGTGACCTCGACCGGGACGGACTCGCCGGTGAGCATCGAGGCGTCCACGGCGGAGCTGCCCTCGGCCACCACGCCGTCTGTGGCGATCTTCTCCCCGGGGCGGACCACGAAGCGCATGCCGACGGTCAGCCGGTCCACCGGCAGGCTCACCTCGCGGCCTCCTCGCAGGACCGCGACGTCCTTGGCGCCGAGGTCGAGCAGGGCGCGCAGCGCGGCGCCCGCCCGGCGCTTGGAGCGGGCCTCCAGGCAGCGGCCGAGCAGGATCAGCACGGTGACGGCGGCGGCGGTCTCCAGGTAGAGCGCGGAGGAGGGGTCGGTGTCGCCGACGGAGAGCGAGAAGTCGTGGCGCATCCCGGGCAGGCCGGCGTGGCCCCAGAACAGCGCCCAGAACGACCAGCCGAAGGCGGCCAGGGTGCCGAGCGAGACCAGGGTGTCCATGGTGGCGGCGCCGTGCTTGAGGTTGGTCCAGGCGGCGCGGTGGAACGGCAGACCGCCGTACACCACGACCGGGCCGGTGAGCGCGAAGGCCAGCCACTGCCAGTTCGTGAACTGCAGGGCCGGGACCATCGACAGCAGGACCACCGGGACGCTGAGCACGGCGCCGATCAGCAGCCGGTCGCGGAGGGGGTCGGCGGCGGGCTGCTCGGGCGCGGCGGCGGGACCGGCCGGCACGGCACCGGTCGGCACGGCACCGGCCGGCGTGGGGGCGGCGGGCGCCGGGGGCGGGGGGAGCTCGGCGGTGTAGCCGGTGCGCTCGACCGTGGCGATCAGGTCCGCCACCGTGACCCCGGGGCCGTAGTCGACCCGGGCCTTCTCGGTGGCGAAGTTGACGGTCGCCTCGACGCCGTCCAGCCGGTTGAGCTTCTTCTCGATCCGGGCCGCGCAGGAGGCGCAGGTCATCCCGCCGATCGACAGCTCGACCCGGTCCCGGGCCTCGAGGTCCGGGGCGGACGTGCTCATGCGGATCAGCTCCTTGCTGGGCTTACGGCGGGGCCGCTGGTCCGGCCCCGCCGTACCTCGGTGGTTCAGGCGCTGCGGCCGACCAGCTCGTAGCCGGCCTCGTCGACGGCGGCGCGGACCTGCTCGTCCTCCAACGGCGCGGCGGAGGAGACCGTCACGGTCCCGGCCTTGGCGTCGGCGGCGACCTCGGTGACACCGGCGAGGGCGGAGAGCTCCTCGCTGATCGCCTTCTCGCAGTGGCCGCAGCTCATGCCGGACACGGTGTAGGTGATGGTGCTGGACATCGGGGCCTCCGGAAGATCGGTGCGGGTTCCTACGATGATGACACCATACCCCTGTGGGGTATTCCATGGGGTGGCGGGGGAGGTGCATCGCATCGTAGGCGACGGGGTGGGCGGGTGGGTGTCGTGATCGTCCCTTATGTTCGATATGTGTTTCCGATCCGCCGCGCCCAGTCCCCCTCGGCTCCCAAGGCAGCCGGACTGCCGCCGGACCGGCAGCGCGGCGCCCTGCTGGCCGCCGACCTCCAGGACGTGCCGCTCTGGCGGCGCGCCGCCCCGTCGCTGCTCGCCATCCTGCTGGTCGCGCTCGCGGACTTCCTCTCCGGCAAGGACCGCTACCTGGCCCCGCTGATGACCGTCGTGCCGGCCATCGCGGCACTGACCCTGCGGCCCCGCGAGCTGCTCGCGGTCTGCTCGCTCGGGCTGCTCGCGGTGTTCGGGCTCAGCCACTACGACGAGGTCGACAACATCAACGACGCGCGTTTCCTCTACGGCGCGATGGTCAGCTACCTGGTGCTGACGCTGTTCTCGGCCTGGGTCGCCAAGATCCGGATGCGGCGCGCGGCGGCCTTCGCGGCCGTCAGCTCCGTCGCCGAGGCCGCCCAGCGGGCACTGCTCCGGCTGCCCGGACCGGTCGTCGGACCGCTGCGGCTGGCCGTCCGGTACGTGTCGGCGGCGGACGCCTCGCGGATCGGCGGGGACCTGTACTCGGTCCTGGAGACACCGCACGGGACCCGGGTCGCGGTCGGCGACGTCCGGGGCAAGGGGCTCGCGGCGGTGCAGACCGCGGCCGTGGTGCTGGGCGCGTTCCGCGAGGCCGCGTACGACGAGGCCGAGCTGCGGGGCGTCGCCGCGCGGATCGAGGCCAGCGTCGAACGGCACGTGCCGGCCGGGGAGTTCACCACGGCGCTGTTCGCGGAATTCCGCACGCCCGGGGCGATGGAACTGCTGCAGTACGGGCACGTGCCGCCGATCCGGGTCGACGGCGACGGACGGGCCCACGTCCTGGACGCGCCCGACCCGTGGGTGCCACTGGGCCTCGGCCGACTGGCCACCGGGGAACCGACCACCTGGGGGCAGCCGTTCGGGCCGGAGGACGTGCTGGTGCTCTGCACGGACGGGGTGATCGAGGCGCGCCACCGGACGAGCGGGGAGTTCTACCCGCTGGCGGAGCGGGTCGGGGCGCTGGTGCGGGGAGCCGCGCGCTCGGCGGGGGAGCTGGAGGCGGCGGTGGGGCGGGTGTACGGGGACCTGATGGCGCACACCGGCGGGGACCTGCGGGACGACGCGTTGTTGCTGCTGATCGCGCGGACGGACGGTTGATCGGCGGCCGGCGGCCGGCGGCCGGGGTTCGGGGGGCGTGGTGCGGGCGGGGGTCTGGTCGGGGCGAGGTTCCCCGCGCCCCGGTCGGGGCGCGGGGAGAAGAGGGGCGAGGGGGTGGGTGGGGCTCAGGCGTGGGCGATGGTGTCGGTGAGGGTGTCGGCGAGGGCGCGGAAGATGAGGGCGGTGGAGGTGGCGCCGGGGTCCTGGTGGCCGATGCTGCGTTCGCCGAGGTAGGAGGCGCGGCCCTTGCGGGCCCGGAGGGGGACGGTGTCGCGGGCGCCCTGTTCGGCGGCGTCGGCGGCCGCGCCGGCGGCCTCGGGGAGGGCGGCGCCCTTGGCGGCCGCGGCGCGGAAGGCGGCGACGGCCGGGGTCCAGGCGTCCACGATGGTCTTGTCCCCGGGTTCGGCCTTGCCGAGGAGGCGGACGGCGTCCAGCCCGGCGGACAGTGCCTCGGCGAGGGCGGCCGGGTCGGCGGGCCCGGGCAGGGCGGCGCCGATGGCGCGGAAGGCCTTGCCGTAGAGCGGGCCGGAGGCGCCGCCGACCTTGGAGATGAGCGTGGTGCCGGTCTTGGTGAGGACGGCGCCGGGCCCGGCCGGCCGGAGGCCGTCGAGGGCGGTGAGGGCGGCCGCGAAGCCGCGCCGGAGGTTGCTGCCGTGGTCGCCGTCGCCGATCGCCGAGTCCAGCTCGGTGAGCCGGGACTGCTCCTTCTCGACGGCCGCGGCGATCCCGCGGATCCAGGCCTCGGCCGGCGTGGTGTCGAACATCGGGGTGCCGGACATCGGGGTGTCGGGGTCCATCGCGGATCCTCCTCAGGCCCGCTTGAGGGCGGGGGTGTCGACCGGGGCGTCCCAGAGTTCCAGCAGCTGGGTGTCGGCCTTGGTCAGGGTGAGCGAGAAGCCCGCCATGTCGAGGCTGGTCACGTAGTTGCCGACCAGGCTGCGGGCCACCGTGATGCCGTGCTCGGCGAGCCGGGCGGCGACCTCCCCGTAGACCACGTACAGCTCCAGCAGCGGGGTGGCGCCCAGGCCGTTGAGGAGCGCGATCACCTCGTCGCCCGGGGTCAGGTGGTGGTCGGCCAGGATGGTCTCGACGACCTCGGCGGCCAGCTCGCGGGCCGGGCGGAGCCTCTCCCGGCGCCGGCCGGGTTCGCCGTGGATGCCGACGCCGACCTCGATCTCGTCCTCGGGCAGGTCGAAGCCGGGCTTGCCGGCGGCCGGGACGGTGGCGGCGGTGAGCGCGATCGCGAAGGAGCGGGAGGCGGCGTTGACCCGTTCGCCCAGGGCGGCCACCTCGTCCAGCGGGGCGCCGCGCTCGGCCAGTGCGCCGGCGGTCTTCTCGACCAGCACGGTGGCGCCGGTGCCGCGGCGGCCGGCCGTCCAGGTGGAGTCCTCGACCGCGACGTCGTCGTTGACCAGGACGGTGCGGACCTCCAGGCCCTCCTCGGCGGCCAGTTCGGCGGCGAGCTCGAAGTTCATCACGTCGCCGGTGTAGTTCTTCACGACGAAGACGACGCCGGCGCCGTTCTCCACCGCTTTGGCGGCGGCCAGCATCTGGTCCGGAACGGGGGACGTGAACACCTCGCCCGGGCAGGCGGCGTCGAGCATGCCGGGGCCGACGAAGCCGCCGTGCAGCGGCTCGTGGCCGGAGCCGCCACCGGAGATCAGCGCGACCTTGGGCCCGGCCGGGCGGGCGGCCCGGGTGATCACCCGGTTCGGGATGTCCACCGTCAGCTCCGGATGGGCGGCGGCGAAGCCGGCCAGGGCGTCCTCCAGGACGCTCTCCGGGGTGTTGATCAGCTTCTTCAACGCTCTTCGCTCCCTTGGTGAGGACGCAACAGCCTGCCCCGACGCTACGCCAGACGGGGGTGGTGGGCACGGGGTGCGACACGCACGATTCCGGTCACTCTCCCGGAGCAGTGGGACCGGACCGTAGGGTCGACGGCATGAGCGAAAACGTGGGCATTGTTCTGGTCTCGCACAGCGCCCGGCTCGCGGACGGGCTGCGCGAGCTGCTCGGCGAACTCGCCCCGGACGGCGTACGGGTGGTGGTCGCGGGCGGGACGGAGGACGGCGGGCTCGGCACCAGCTACGAGCTGATCGCCGGGGCGATCGCGCGGGCGGACGGCGGGGCGGGCGTGGTCGTGCTGCCGGACCTCGGCAGCTCGGTGCTCACCGCCGTCACGGTGCTGGAGGACGAGCCGCGCCCGGGCGTGAAGCTGGTGGACGCGCCGTTCGTGGAGGGCGCGGTGGCCGCCGCCGTCACCGCCTCGACCGGGGCGGGGCTGGCCGAGGTGGTCGCGGCGGCCGAGGACGCGCGGGGATTCCGGAAGCTCTGATCCCGCAAGCCCTGATCCCGCAAGCTCTGATCCCGCAAGCCCTGATCCCGCAAGCCCTGATCCCGCAAGCTCTGATCCCGGAAGCCCTGATCCCGGCCGCGGTGGCGCTGCTCGGCGTCGGCTACTTGGCGTCGGCGTAGCAGTCCACCACCGCCGTGGTGAGCGGGAAGCGCACCGGGGTGTCGCCGAACACCAGGCGGCGGGCCTCGTCGGCGGCCTCGGCGACGGCGGCGGCCACCTCGTCGGCCAGGTTGGCCGGGGTGTGCACCACCACCTCGTCGTGCTGGAAGAACACCAGGTGCGGGCGGTCCGCCGGGCCGGCCGCCGGCAGTTCGGCCAGCCGCCGGCGCAGCGCCGCGAGCAGGGCGAGGGCCCAGTCGGCGGCGCTGGCCTGGATGACGAAGTTGCGGGTGAAGCGGCCGCGGGCGCGGGCCGTGCGGCCGCCGGCCTCGCCCGCCGTGTCGGCCTCGGTGAGGTCGAGGAAGTCGGCGGAGGCCGGCGGGCAGACCCGGCCCAGCCGGGAGGCGACCACGCCGCCGTCCTCGCCGGTGCGGGCGGCGGCCTCGACGTAGCCCATCGCGGCCGGGTAGCGGCGGCGCAGGGTGTTCAGCAGCGGGCCGATGTCGCCGCTGGTCTGCCCGTACATGGCGCCGAGCAGGCCGAGCTTGGCCTTCTCCCGGTCGCCCTGGAAGGCGGTGGCGGCGAGCGCCTCGTACAGGTCGCCGCCGGCCGCGGTGCGGGCCAGCCCGGCGTCCTGGGAGAGCGCGGCGAGCACCCGGGGCTCCAGCTGGGCGGCGTCGGCGACCACCAGCAGCCAGCCCGGGTCGGCGACCACGGCCCGGCGCAGGATGCGCGGGATCTGCAGGGCGCCGCCGCCGCGGCTGGCCCAGCGGCCGGAGACCACGCCGCCGACCACGTACTCGGGCCGGAAGCGGCCGCCGCGGACCCAGGCATCCTGCCAGGCCCAGCCGTGCGCGACGTGGATCCGGGAGAGCTCCTTGTAGCGGATGAGCAGCTGGGCGGCCGGGTGGTCGGTGCCCTTGAGCTCCCAGGAGCGGGTGGAGCCGAGCTGGATGCCCGCGTCGGCGAAGGCGCGCAGCACCTGGGTGTGCGAGTCGGGGTTGAACGGTTTGCCGCCGAGGGCCTGCTGGAGTTCGGCGGCGAGGTCGGCGAGCAGCCGCGGCTGGGTGCCGGGGACGGTCGGGCGGGGGCCGAGGAGTTCGGTCAGCAGCCGGTCGTGGACGTCGGTGCGCCAGGGCAGGCCGTCGTGCGCGATCTCGGCGGCCACCAGGGCGCCGGCCGATTCGGCGGCGACCAGCAGCCGGAACCGCTGCCGGGCGCCCGGGTCGGCGATCGCGGCGATCCGGCGCTGCTGCTCCGCGTGGACGGCGACCACGGCGGCCAACGGGTCGGCGCCGGGCGGAAGTTGCAGCCGGTCGGGGGCGAACAGGGTGTCCTGGCCGCCGTCGGCCTCGGCCAGGCCGGGCTCTGGCAGGTCCGCCGGGACGGGCAGGCCGCGCAGCCGGGACCAGGCGGCGCCGAGCGAGCGGGGCGCGCCGAACCTGCCCTCGTGCGCCAGCAGCAGGGCCTCGACCAGCCGCAGGTCGTGGCAGCGGGCGAGCCGGTCGGGCAGGCGCGCCAGCAGCGGGGCGTACGCGGAGTCGGCGGCGGCCCAGACCCAGCGGGGCCCCGGCGGACGATCGCTCCCGGCGGCCTCCCGGGCGGCGACCGCGGCGGCGAGGTCGCGGACGGTCTCGGGCGGGCCGAGCGGGGCGCCCGCGTCGTCCAGCGGCTGGAGCCGGCCGCCGGGGCCGTGCGGGTCGGGCGCGAGGGCGGTCCTGGGTGCCACGGGGGCTGCTCCTCTCCGGCGCGCGGTGGGGCGTGCGGGTACGGGCACGGGTGTGCGGGCCTACGGATGTGCGGCTTACGGGTGTGCGGGCTTTACGGTGTGCGGGCTTGCGGCCGCACGGACCACAAGGCTGCTGAGCTGACGTTAACGGGTGGGTACGACAACGGGCGGAGGGCCGCATAGGCAGGGTGGGTGACACCGCGTAGGGTCGGCGAAATGACCGAGAACCCGTTCTTCCAGCCCAGCACGCTGGACTACGAGCTGCCCCCCTTCGCGGAGATCCGGGAGGAGCACTACCTGCCCGCCTACGAGCGCGGGATGGCCGAGCAGCTGGCCGAGATCGCGGCGATCACCGCCGACCGGAGCCTGCCGACCTTCGAGAACACCCTGGTGGCCCTGGAACGTTCCGGGGAACTGCTCCGCCGGGTGGACGCGGTGTTCCGCAACCAGTCCTCCTCCGACACCACCGACCTGCTGGACGAGGTGGACGCCGAGGTCAGCCCGCTGCTCGCCGTCCACCACGACGCGATCCACCTGGACCGCGCGCTGTTCGCCCGGGTCGAGGCGCTGTACGGGACCCGCGCCGAGCTCGGCCTGGACCCGGAGTCGCTGCGGCTGCTGGAGCGCTGGTACACGAGCTTCGAGCGCTCCGGCGCGCGGCTGGGCGAGGCCGAGCAGGCCCGGCTGCGTGAGCTGAACGCCGAACTCGCCGCGCTGGGCACCACGTTCCAGCAGAACGTGAACGCCGCGAACCGGGCCAACGCGCTGGTCCTGGACTCGGCGGAGGAGCTGGCCGGGCTGTCCGAGGGCGCGATCGCCGGCGCTGCGGAGAACGCCCGGGTGCTCGGCCACGAGGGCAAGTTCGTGCTGAGCCTGCAGAACACCTCCGGCCAGCCCGTGCTGTCCCAGCTCACCGACCGCTCGGTGCGCGAGCGGCTGCTCGCCGCCTCGCTCGGCCGGGGCATCGAGGCCAACGGCCCGATCGCGATCCGGATGGCGGCGATGCGCGCCGAGCGGGCCGCGCTGCTGGGGCACCCGAGCCACGCCGCGTACGTGGTGGCGGACGAGACGGCCAGCACGGTCGAGGCGGTCTCCGCCCTGCTGGCCCGCCTGGTCGGTCCGGCCGTGGCCAACGCCCGCCGGGAGGCCGTGGAGCTGGCCCAGGCGGCGGCCGAGGACGGGATCGAGGAGATCGCCGCGCACGACTGGGCGTACTACTCGGAGAAGGTCCGGCAGAACTCCTTCAAGGTGGACGCGGCGGTGCTGCGCCCGTACTTCGAGCTGGAGCGGGTGCTGCGCGACGGCGTGTTCTTCGCGGCGCGGCTGGCGTACGGGCTGAGCTTCACCGAGCGGCCGGACCTGACGGCCCACCACCCGGACGCGCGGGTCTACGAGGTGTTCGAGGAGGACGGCACCCCGCTGGGCCTGTTCATCGGGGACTTCCACGCCCGGGCGTCCAAGCGCGGCGGGGCCTGGATGGACTCGCTGGTCGAGCAGTCCGGGCTGACCGGGCAGCGGCCGGTGGTGCTGAACAACCTCAACATCCCGCGCCCGGCGCCCGGCGAGCCGGTGCTGATGTCCTGGGACGAGGTGCGCACGCTCTTCCACGAGTTCGGGCACGCGCTGCACGGGCTGTTCTCGGACGTGCGGTACCGGCGGTTCTCGGGCACCTCGGTGCCGCGGGACTTCGTGGAGTTCCCGTCGCAGGTCAACGAGATGTGGATGGTCCGGCCGGAGGTACTGGCCAACTACGCCCGCCACCACGAGACCGGGGAGCCGCTGCCCGCCGAGCTGGTCGAGCGGATGGTGGCGGCCGAGGGCTTCGGGCAGGGCTTCCGGACGGTGGAGTACCTGGCGGCCACGCTGCTGGACTGGGCCTGGCACACCGTGCCGCAGGGCGCGGAGATCGCGGACGCCGAGGAGTTCGAGGCCCGGGCGCTCGCGGCCGCCGGGGTCGCGGTGGACGCCATCCCGCCGCGCTACCGGACGGCGTACTTCCAGCACATCTTCGCCAGCGGCTACAGCGCGGCGTACTACGCCTACATCTGGTCGGAGGTGCTGGACGCCGACACCGTGCAGTGGTTCGAGGGCAACGGGCGGTCGGTGCGGGAGAGCGGCGAGCTGTTCCGGCGCGAGCTGCTGGCGCGCGGGTTCGGCCGGGACCCGCTGGAATCCTTCCGCGCGGTGGTCGGCCGGGCGCCGGAGACCGGACCGCTGCTGGCCCGCCGGGGGCTGGCCTGATCACTTCGGGCTGAGCGTGACCGCCACGGCGGTGCCCGGTCGGGCGTGCGGGAGCCGGATCCGTACGGTTCCCGCGTGTCCGGCCGTGGGCTGCTCGACCTCGACGTGGGCATCGGCGGGGGAGACCGCCACGCTCGCGCCGTGCGGGAACGCGGCGGGCGGCAGGACGAGTTCGCTGCCGCGCCCGGTGCCGTCGGCGCTCCAGCGCACGGTCCCGCCGTCGGTGCGGACGCCGGTGCCGGCCACGGCGGCCGGGTACGGGCCGAAGGCGGGCTCGTCGCCGGGGGCGGGGAGCCCGGCCGGGTCGAGCGCGCAGTAGCCGCCGGTGCCCCGGCACCAGTACCACATGGTCCAGCCCTCGGCGAAGCCGTCCATCGCGGCGACCTGCCGGCGGACCAGCAGGCGGTTGCCCGGCGTACGGGAGTTCGGCGGCCCCCACTCGCCGACCAGCACCGGCAGGCGGTGGGCGGCGGGGTAGGCGGTGATCGCGGCGGTGTACTGCTCGACGAAGCCGTCGGACGGGTCCCAGTCGGCGCCGTTCTCGACGGCGGTGTCGTAGAAGTGCGGCGCGTAGCCGAGCCGGGGTGCGCCGGGGCGCGGGTCGGTGAAGCCGGGCAGTCGCGTCGGCACGCCCTGGCCGACCAGGACCGTCGGCTCCACGAACAGCCAGGCGCGGGTGTCGGCCCGGCGCACGGCGGCGATCAGGCGGCGGTACATGTCGGCGAGCCGCCCCTGTTCCAGGGCGGCGGAGGCGGCGGCCAGCACTGCCGGGTCGGTCGGGTCGCCGTCCACCGGGCCGAACGGCTCGTTGAACAGGTCGTACCCCAACAGCGAGCGGTGGCCGCGCAGTTCGCGGGCGAGCCGGGTGTAGAAGTCGGCCTGCCAGGCGCGCAGGTCGGGGTCGTCGTAGAGGTGGCGGAAGGCGGCCTGGACGGCGGGCTGGAAGTAGCCGGCGAACCAGTCGTCCGGGTCCGGGGTGAAGGGCAGGCCGTCGTCCCGGGTGGCCCAGACCGGGATGCCGTTGGTGCCGCCGCCGAACTCCGGTCCGTAGACGTCCTGGTGGAAGTCGATCAGGACGAGCAGGCCCAGGCGGTCGGCCCGGCCGAGGAGTTGCTGCAGGCGGTGCAGTTCGGTGGGGTCGAGCGTGCCGCGCCGGGGCTCCAGCCTGGTCCAGGAGACCGGCAGCCGGACGAGCGTGAAGCCCTGGGTGGCGACGGCTTCGAGGTCGGCCTCGGTGGCCTCGGCGTACTTGTCGAGGTTGAAGCCGCGCAGCTGGAGCCGGCGGCCCCGGGCGTCGGTGAGGGCGGTGCGGCCGTCCGGGCCGGTGGCCGTGCCGGTGGGGAAGCGTGCCGCCGGAGCGCCGTAATCCGCGGCGCCGTAGTCCGGGGCGCCGTAATCCGCGGTGCCGTAATCCGGGGCGCCCTGGGCAGGGGCGGCGTTCAGGGCGGCGGTGACGGCGAGCAGCAGGGCGACGGCGGTGCGGCGCAGGCGCATCGGGGACCTCGCACGGCGGGGGGGTGGGGGCCCGATGATGCCCCTGGTGCCGCCTGCCGCACAAGGGTCGTGCGCGCAGCGGCCGTTCGGCCGGAGGAGCGCTCGGGGGCCTTCGGCCGGCGGGAGTTCAGTCGGCCGCCGGGGCCGCCGGCTCGACGAGGGCGGTCGGCAGGACGGCGGTCGGCAGGTCCGCGGCGGCGGCCAGACGGCCCCAGAGCAGATCGGCCAGTGCCTGCACCATCCGGGTGCGCGAGCAGGGCTTGGTCTCCAGCCACCAGTCCCCGGCGGCCAGCACCATGCCGGTGATGCCCCGGCCCCAGGCCTCGGCGAGCAGGTCGCGGTCGGCGCCGAGGTCGACCTGGCTCTGCACGGCCCGGGTGATCTCCTCGGCGATCTGCCTGAGCGCGGGGGCGAGCGCGTTGCCGGCGCCGCTCGGGTCGCCCGGCTCGGGGTGGGTGAGCAGCCGGTAGACCTGGGGGCGGGCCTCGATCCCGGCGAGGTAGGTGTCCAGCACGTGCTCGACCCGGTCGCGGCGCTCCAGCGGCTCGGCGAGGGCGGCCCGGACGGCGGCCAGCAGACCCCCGGTGTGGCGCTCGGTGAGGGCTCTGATCAGGCCGTTCCGGTCGCCGAAGTGTCGGTAGAGGATCGGCTTGGTGATGCCGGCCTCGGCGGCGATGGTGTTCATGCTGGCGCCCGGTCCCTCGCGCTGGATGACCCGGTCGGCGGCGTTGAGCAGCTGCTCGCGGCGGGGCTCTCGGGACATGCGCTGCTCCTCGGAGTTGGGGGGCTGACTCGGCATCGGCACCGGTCAGGGGCGTTGACCCCGGGTACGGGCGTTGACACCGGTTACCAATCAGTAGCAGACTCCGACGATGTTACCCGAGGTAACACCCCGGTCGGCCGCACACGTCTTCGGAGGCAAGTACCCATGAGCAGCACGTTCTCGCTGGACCCGGGCGCGGACCAGCTCGCCGTACGCGACTGGCTGCACGGCTTCGCCGCCGACGTGATGCGCCCGGCCGCGGCCGAGTGGGACGAGCGCGAGGAGACCCCCTGGCCGATCATCCAGGAGGCCGCCAAGCTGGGCATCTACTCGCTGGACTTCTACGCCCAGCAGTACTTCGACCCCTCCGGCGTCGGCATCCCGATCGCCATGGAGGAGCTGTTCTGGGGCGACGCGGGCCTCGGGCTGTCCATCGTCGGCACCACGCTGGCCGCCGTCGCGGTGCTGGCCAACGGTACCGACGAGCAGATCGGCACCTGGACCCCGCAGATGTTCGGCACCCCGGACGACCTCAAGGTGGCCGCCTTCTGCTCCTCCGAGCCGGACGCCGGCTCCGACGTCTCCGCGCTGCGCACCCGGGCGGTGTACGACCAGGCCAAGGACGAGTGGGTGCTCAACGGCACCAAGACCTGGGCCACCAACGGCGGGATCGCCGCCGTCCACGTCGTGGTCGCCACCGTCGACCCGGAGCTCGGCGCCAAGGGGCAGGCCTCCTTCGTCGTCCCGCCGGGCACGCCCGGGCTGAGCCAGGGCCAGAAGTTCAAGAAGCACGGCATCCGGGCCTCACACACCGCCGAGGTGGTGCTGGACGGTGTCCGGGTGCCCGGCAGCTGCCTGCTCGGCGGCAAGGAGAAGCTGGACGAGCGGCTGGCCCGGGCCCGCGAGGGCGTCAAGCGCCCGGGCGGCCGGGGCAACGCGGCGATGGCCACCTTCGAGGCCTCCCGCCCGGCGGTCGGCGCGCAGGCGATCGGCATCGCCCGGGCCGCGTACGAGGTGGCGCTGGACTACGCGAAGACGCGGGAGCAGTTCGGCCGCCCGATCATCGACAACCAGGGCGTGGCCTTCCAGCTCGCCGACATGAAGACCCGGATCGACGCGGCCCGGCTGCTGGTGTGGCGGGCGTCCTGGATGGCGGTCACCAACCAGCCGTTCACCGCGGCCGAGGGCTCGATGTCCAAGCTGTACGCGGGCGAGACGGCCAAGTACGTCACGGCGCAGGCGATGCAGATCCTCGGCGGCAACGGCTTCACCCGGGAGTACCCGGTGGAGCGGATGCACCGGGACAGCGCGATCTACTCGATCTTCGAGGGGACCAGCGAGATCCAGCGGCTGGTGATCGCCCGGGCGATCTCGGGGATGCCGATCCGCTGAGCCACTGATCTCCACTTATCTTCGCTGACCGCTGACCGCTGACCGCTGATCCGCTGACCGCTGATCCGCTGAGCGGCCGTGCCTGACGGCCGTGCCGAACGGCCGGGACTACCGGGCGAGCCAGAAGGTGAGCCCGGCGGTCAGGGCGCCCACCACCGCGCCGACGACGGTCTGCGCGGTGGTGTGGTCCCGCAGCACCACCCGCGACCAGCCGACCGCCCCGACCAGCGGGTAGAGCAGCAGCCAGAGCTGGCCGAGCGCGATGCCGAGGCAGACCACCGCGCCGCTGAGGACGGCGGTGTGCACGGAGACCTTCCACCAGACGGTGATCACCAGGATCGGGATCAGCGAGGCGAACATCGCCAGCACCATCGCGGTCAGGTCGGCCGGGGCGTCCAGCCGGATCATCACCGCGAAGCTGGTCAGCACGGAGCCCATGATGAACGGGAGGACGGTCAGCCGGCGCTGCCGGTGGCCGACGTGGCGGTCCTCCACGGTGCCCTTGCGGATGCCGCGTCGGATGAACAGGGTCGGGATGACGGCCGCGAACAGGGCGGCGAAGGCCGCCCAGCCGAGGCCCGGCCAGCCGTGGCGCAGGCCGCCCATCAGCGGCAGCACCGCGATGATCACGTTCTTCGGCTCGACGCCGTCGGTGATCCGGCGGGCCCAGGTCGTCCGGCTCGTGGTGGCGGCCGTGGCCTCGGTGGTCATCGGGGTGCTGCTCCGGTGGTGAAGGGGGCGGGACGGGCCGCCGGTCGGCGGTGCCGGCGGGATGATCGTATGTGTCTCGCTGCCGCGCCCGCCGCCGGGCCGACTGCCGCACCCGCCGCCGGGCCGGCCGGCTCAGAAGCGGGCCGGGCGGCCCTCCAGGAAGGCGGCGAGGCCCTCGTGCACGTCCGAGGCCTCGCGGGAGCGGCGCTCCCAGGGGGCCAGCGCCTCGGCCGCCCGCTCCGGCGGGACGGCCAGGGCGGCCTTCACGGCGCCGATGGTCTGCGGCGAGCGGCGGGTCAGCACATGGGCGAAGTCCAGTGCGGCGGCGTCGAGTTCGGCGTCCGGCAGGACGCGTTCGGCGAGGCCCAGCGGCAGTGCGTCCCGGCCCGGCACCAACTCGCCGGAGAACAGCAGGTACTTGGCGCGGGCCGGGCCGACCAGCCGGGCCAGCCGCAGGGTCGGCACCGCCGGGTAGACCACGCCGAGCTTGGCCGGGGTGATCCCCAGCCGGGCGTCCTCGGCGACGAAGCGCAGGTCGCAGGCGACGGCCAGCTGGCAGCCGCCGCCCACGCAGGCGCCGTGCACCACGGCGATCGTCGGGTGCGGGAAGGCCGCCAGCGCCTCCTCGGCGGCGACGTTGACCGCGTGGTAGGCGTCCGCGCGCTCCGGATCGCCGTACACCTCGGCGAGTTCGCCGATGTCGGCGCCCGCGCTGAAGGTATTGCCGGCGCCGGTGAGCAGCAGGGCGCGCACGCCCTCGTGCCCGGCGAGCTGTTCCAGCACCTTGGGCAGGGCCGCCCAGATCGCCAGGGTCACCGCGTTGCGGCGGTGCGGGCGGGCGAACTCCAGCACCGCGACGCCGTCCTCGCCGACGTACGCGTTGAGGCCCTCGGCCTGGGCGGGCAGGGCGGAGCGGTCCCGCGTGAGCAGCGGCTGGTCCATGCGCACCTCCGGTCGGTCGTGGTGCGCCCACTCTGTCAGGCGGTACCGGCGCAGTAGTCCCCGAGGCCCCGTTCGACCAGGGCGAAGGCGCGGCGGGCCGCGTCGAGCGCGGCGGGCAGGGCGTCTTCGGCGCGTTCGCCGGTCAGCATCCGGCGCTGGTTGCGGCCGGTCAGGGTGAGCCGGGCGGCCATCAGCTGGGCGGCGGCGAGCTGGGCGGTCAGCTCGTCGTGGGCCGGGTCCTGGGCGAGCAGCTCGGCGGCCAGCAGGGCCTGTGCCTGGTGGTCGAAGCCGGCGGTGGTGCGCATCAGCAGGGCCGGGGTGCGGTGGATCAGCCGGACCACGTCGAGCACGACCTGTTGGTCGCTCAGGCCGGTCGCCGGGTCGAACACCGCGAGCGCCGACAGGAACTGTTCGCGCAGTGCCGCCACCGCCGAGGTGCCCGGGGCGCGTTCGCGCACCACCCGGGCTGGCTCGTCGAGGTGGTGCTCCATCGGGCCCAGGACCAGGTCTTCCTTGGACGGGAAGTAGTTGAAGACGGTCATCTTGGACACCTCGGAGGCGGCCGCGATCTCGGCCACGGAGACCTGGTCGAAGCCCCGTTCGGCGAACAGTGTGACGGCGGTGCGCCAGATCCGCCGGGCGGTCCGGATCTTCTTCCGCTCGCGCAGGGGGAGTGCGTCGAGGTCGAGGTCGAGGCCGACGTCCGTGCCGGTGCGCGTCTCCATGGGGGAACTGTACCAGGATCAAAGGTTGACCAGGCTGAAAGATGTGCCGGGATGAAGTGTTGACCGGGTATAAAAATCCTGCCATGGTGAGGGCGAGCCCGCCCGACCGCATCCGTCCGGGCCGAATTCCACTGACGCTGGGGGGACTTCCCTATGGCATCCGCCGCCTTGACCGCACCCGCCCCGATGACACCGGCCCGACAAAGGCTGGCCATGCTGCTCTGCCTGGTCACGATCGTGCTGGCCGTGCTCGACATGAACATCGTGTCGGCGGCCACCGTGCCGATCGTCCGCGACCTCGACCCCGTGCACGGCGTCGACCGGCTGCCCTGGCTGATCAGCGCGTTCTCGCTCGCCGCCACCGCACTGCTGCCGCTGTACGGCAAGCTCTGCGACCTGTACGGCGCCAAGCGGGTGCTGATCGGCGCCCTCGGCACCTTCCTGCTCGGCTCCGGGCTGTGCGGGGCCGCGCAGTCGATGGGCCAGCTGATCGCCTTCCGCGCCGTCCAGGGCATCGGCGGCGGCGGGCTGATGAGCGTCACCATGGTGGTCATCGCCCACCTCAAGGAGCCGGCCGGACGCGGCGGCAAGGGCGGCGCGATGGGCGGGATCGTCGCGGGCCTGGGCATGGCGGTCGGCCCGCTGATCGGGGCGCTGTTCACCGACCACCTGAGCTGGCGCTGGATCTTCTACATCAACCTGCCGCTCGGCCTGCTCGCCCTGGCCGGCATCGCCCTGGCCGTCAAGCTGCCGCCGGCCGCGGGCCGCCGGAGCCTGGACTTCCTCGGCGCGGCCCTGGCCGCCGCCTTCGCCACCGGGCTGCTGCTGATCACCGAGTGGGGCGGCAAGGACCACGCCTGGAACTCCCCGGTGATCCTCGGGCTCTGCGCCGCCGTCCTGGCCGCGCTGGGACTCTTCCTGTGGCGCCAGGCCACCGCCGCCGAGCCGATCCTGCCGCTGTCACTGTTCCGGATCCGCGCGGTGCGGCTCGGCTTCGCCATCCAGGGCCTGGTCGGCGTCGCCATGACCGGCTCGATCGTCTACGTGATGCTCTACCTGCAGATCGCCCGCGAGGTCGCCCCGACCTCGGCCAGCCTCTACCTGATCCCGATGGCCGCCGGCATGACCGCGGTCGGCCTGCTGGTCGGCAGGCTGACCGCCCGCGGCCACTCGACGCGGACCTTCCTGGTGGCCGGTGCGGGCTGCGCGGCGCTCGCCCTGGGCCTGCTCGGCCTCAGCGGGCCGGACACCGGGCTCTGGGCGGTGCTGGCCGAACTCGCCCTGCTGGGCTGCGGGCTGGGCCAGCTGATCGGCCAGCTGATCACGGTGGTGCAGGAGGCCGTGCCCCGGCACCAGCTCGGTGTCGCGACCACCGGGGTGCGCTTCTTCCAGACCCTCGGCAGCGCGCTCGGCGCGGCGCTGTTCGGCACCGTGCTGGCCCGGGCCTACGAGACGGGCGAGCCCGGGCGGACGCTCGGCGCGGTCCGTACGCTCGCCGGCGCGGCGCACGAGCACGCGGTGCGCAGCTTCACCGACGCCGTGGACGTGGTGTTCCTGTCGGCGGGCGGGGTGCTGGCGCTGGCGCTGCTGCTCGCGCTGCGGCTGCGGCCGGCGCAGGGCGAGGCCGAGGGCGCCGGGAGCACGGGCGCCGGGGCGGAGGAGGCGCGGCCGGTGCTCGCGGCCTGAGGCGTCCGAGCGGCCGCTCGGACGGGGCGGGGCCCGGTGGACTGCGGGGAGTCCACCGGGCCCTGGGCTTTCCGGCCTCAGGTCCGGGCGGCCCACTCGGAGGCCAGGATCGCCCAGATCTCCTTGTCGAGGCGGACCCCGTTGTGCAGGTACCACTCGCGCAGCACGCCGTCCCGCCGCATGCCGACCCGCTCGGCGACGGCGCGGCTGCGGGTGTTGACGGAGGTGCACCACCACTCGGCCCGGTGCAGGCCGCGGGTGACGAAGGCGTAGTCGAGGAGCTGCCGGACGGCGGCGGTGATCAGCCCGCGGCCCTCGCCGGCCGGTTCGGTCCAGGCGCCGATCTCGCAGACGCCGGACTTGGTGTCGAAGCCCACGAACATCACGCCGCCGACCAGCGTGCCGTCCAGCCAGATGCCGTAGATCCGCTTCTGGTCGGCGGCCTGGCCGTCGGCGTAGCGCTGCAGGGTGGCGCGGGCCGAGTCCAGGTCGGTGGAGAAGGTGGCCCACGGGATCCACGGGTCGTTGTGGGCGCGGGCCCGGTCGATGTGGGCCAGGAACTCGGGGGCCTGCCACGGCTCCAGCGGGCGCAGTTCGGCGTGGTCGGTGAGCGGTACGGCAAACACGGGCGGGCCTTTCGCGGGTGGGGCGCGGACTGGTCGGAATCATTCATAACAAACGTTTGGTATGTACGATAGCCCCCATGACGCCGGCCCGTGGAGACCATGACGCCCGCCGCTCGGACGTGTCCGAGGGGGTGTGGCGGGTGCTCTCCAGCCGGGGCTTCGAGGGGCTGACCCTGCGCGCCGTGGCCGCCGAACTGGGTGCCTCCACCGGACTGTTGACGCACTACTTCCCGAACAAGCGGGCACTGCTGAGCCACGCCCTGGAGGAACTGGACCGGCGCTCGGGCGAACGGCCCCGGCGCACCGCGCCCGCCGACGGCAGCCCGCCGCCGCCCGCCGGACTGCCCCGGCTGCGGGCGGCGCTGCTCGACGTCCTGCCGCTGGACGCGGAGGCGTCGGCCGGCAACCGGATCTGGGTCGGCTCCTGGGACCACGCCCTGGCCGATCCGGAGCTGGCGGCCGCGCACGCGGGCCGCTACGCCCGCTCGCGGGTGGCGCTCACCGAGCTCGTCGCGGACGCCCAGCGGCTCGGGGAGCTCCCGGCGCAGGCCGACCCGGCCGAAGTCGCCGCCGGGGCGCAGGCCTTCGTGCTCGGGCTGGTGGTGCAGGCGCTGTTCGCCCCGGAGGAGTTCCCGCCGGAACGGCAGATCGCCCTGCTGGACGCCCATCTGGCAGGGGCGGCGGGCCGACCGGCGGACTGACCGGTGGACTGACCGCTAGGCCGGCCAGTGGACTGGCCGGCGGGCCGACCGGCTGCCGGAAGGCTGTCGGAATGTTCCTGGGTGGGGGATTCGCCCGGGATTTCCGCCGTTTGCGGAGCCTGGCGGGAATGTCCGAACCGCGCCATTCCCGCCGCGTGATTCCCGGAACCGACGGCATTGGCCGGCGGTCGTTTTCGCGGCGGGCACGACACGCATTGTCACGGCTTATGCGCGGTGGGTGCTCGGCATTACCGGGGGAGTCGGCCCGGCTACGCGTAGTCGCGATTGGCGCCGGTGGCCTGCGGGAATTGCGGGATGGTGCCCCCAGCAGGATTCGAACCTGCGACCTACCGCTTAGAAGGCGGGTGCTCTATCCGCTGAGCTATGGGGGCGGGACGGGCGGCGCCCGGGTGGGCGTGACCGTGGCCGGGATCGGGCGACGAGCGCCGGGGCGCGCGCGGTCCGCCCCGTGCCGGAGGGTGGGGGTGGGGGTTGGCGGGCCCTCGTCCTGTCGGGGACAGGATAAGGGTGTCCAGTTCCTCGTCCGAGTGTGACGACACCGTCGTTGGTGTGTCGGTTCGGTGGAGCGGTCCGATAATCGCAGGTGAAGGCCGTGCGTGCAGCGGTCTGGGAGTGTTCCGCGCCGGACGTTGTGCAGTCGTTACGGGGCTGCCTCCTCACCCGTTATGGATTCGACACGGAGAATGTGTCGCCGACGGTGCGGGTGGGGGCGGTAATCGCGGTTGTGTCGGTCGGATGACGTGCGCGGACGGTCCCCGGCGGGTGTTCCGGCGCACGGCGCCCGGGGCGGCGATCAGCGGGTTTGTTGTCATGGCCGCGAAGAGTCGGGGGCGAAGCGCTTCCGGGAAGGCTGAAATTCACCCCTGCGAGTGACAACTGTTCCATGAGGCCGAGTTATCCACAGGATTTCGTAAGTCACTGGCCGGGATTTCTCCCGAAGTGCACGCTCAAGGCGCACCGGTCGATTCCGTACGGTGCATCGGCGAGAACGGAGTGTGCTGTGAACGAGTCGCATGTGACGGTGCTCGGCAATGTCGCCACGGAGGTGAGCTACGGGGAAAGCGCCGGCGGGGTGCCGACGGCCAGCTTCCGGCTCGGCTGCACCGAGCGGCGGTACGACCGGCAGCGCGAGTGCTGGGTGGACGGCGAGACGCAGTGGGTGACGGTGACGGCCTGGCGGGCGCTGGCGGTGAACCTGATCGGCTCGCTGGCCAAGGGCGATCCGGTGCTGGTGAGCGGCCGGCTGCGGGTGCGGGAGTGGAGGGAGGGGGAGGCGCGGCGCAGTCGGGCGGAGATCGACGCCCGATCGGTCGGACACGATCTCACCCGCGGTACCTCGGCGTTCCGTTGGGCGGCCGGGGTGCGCGGGCAGTCGCCGGGCGGCGCGGGGCCGGCCGGGGCGCAGTCCGGGGGCGAGGTGGTGCCGGAGTGGATCGTGAGCGCACTGGAGGCCCGCAGGGCGGCCGCGGTGGCCCCGGCGGCGGCCCCGGCGGGGGTGGCGGCGGTGGCTTCGGCGCCCGGTCCGCGGGCGTTGCCGCCGGGCGCGCGGCCGGTGACGGGAGGACAGGTCGAGGTGGCCGAGAGGGGGCGGGGAGGTGACGGGCCGGATGCATTGAACTGACCGGTCGGTGACCTTCCCTGTCGACAAATATGTTGATCGAGAAGGTCGTTGTACCCGCACGTGCAATCCCGACCGGATAACGGAAAGTGGCGGAGAGTTTCTGGCCGACCGTCAGCTTGTGTGGAACCTGAGGGGGTTGATAACGATCCAGATACGGAATCGTCCTGATTTCGCATGGGGGTTTCGGGGCTCGTGGGGGTCAATAGGATTCGTCTGGTTCATACCCGCAGCAGTGCCTCCAGGGGGCACGCGCGGCACGGCAAGTCGGCGGACCGCCCCATCGGTGCGGCTCGGCCCGGAGGGATCCCAGATGTTCCAGAGGCAGGGGCGGAGTCTGTCCCGGATAACCACTGTCATGCTCACGACCGGACTGGCGGTGAGCGGAGGACTGTTCGCGGCCGGTGCGGCGGTCGCGGCGGACACCCCGGGCTCGGGTGTGACCGCTGTGGTGCAGCCCACGATGCTCGGCGAGAAGATCGACGTCGAGGGCGAGGGCACCGTCGACGGCGGCCTGTTCACCCTCAAGACCGCCGACGGTGAGCTGCAGACCTACTGCATCGACTTCGGCTTCCCGGTCGACATCCGGAAGAAGATCCAGTACCAGGAGTCCGACTGGGCCTCCAGCTCCCTCGGCGACAAGAACAAGGTCGAGGCGGCCTCCAAGATCCGCTGGATCCTGGAGAACTCCTACCCGCAGGTGAAGGACCTCACGGCGCTCGCCAAGGCCGCCGGCACGGGCAGCCTGACCGCCGAGGACGCCGCCGCGGGCACCCAGGCCGCGATCTGGAAGTACTCGGACAACAAGAACGCCGTCCCGCACAGCGCTGACGCGAAGAAGCTCCGCGACTACCTGACCGGTGCCGCCAACAAGGGCATCGCCGCCGAGCCCAAGCCCTCGCTGAGCCTCAGCCCGGACTCGGTCTCCGGCAAGTCCGGCGCCAAGCTCGGCCCGTTCACCCTCAACTCCAGCGCCTCCGAGGTGAAGCTGGCCGTCAGCGGTGACTCCGCCGACAAGGTCAAGCTGCTGGACAAGGACAGCAAGCCGGTCGGCGGCTCGATCGCCGGTCCGATCGCCAAGGACACCCAGCTGTTCCTGGACGTGCCGGCCGGCACCCCGGACGGCTCGGTCACCGTGAACGCCAGCGCCTCCACCGTGGTGCCCAGCGGCCGTGTCTTCCTCAGCAAGGGCTACACCCGTGAGGACCACAGCCAGACCATGATCCTGGCCGGCTCCAGCAAGCTCAGCGTCGCCGACGCGGCCAAGGCCACCTGGAAGCAGGGCAAGGGCGCGCTGATCGACAGCACCGCCAAGGTCGAGTGCGCCAGCGGCGGCGTGCGCGTCGCCGTCACCAACGGTGGCGACGAGGCCGGCACCGTCACGGTCGGCAAGCAGCAGCTGACCGTCCAGCCGGGCAAGACCGAGAGCGTGCTCGTCCAGGTCGCCGAGAAGACCGGTTACAAGATCACCGTCTCCGGCCCGAACGGCTACACCCGCGACTTCGAGGGTGTCCTGGACTGCAAGACCGGCACCGGCGGCACCACGCCGACGTCCGGTCCGTCCACCCCGGCCCCGAACGGCACCCCGACCGGCACCCCCTCGGGTACCCCGAGCACCGGCGCCGGCCACCCCTCCCCGGCGCCCACCAGCACCACCCCGGGCACCGGTGGCCTGGCCCAGACCGGTGCCAATGACTCGACCCCGATCCTCGCCGCCGTTGCCGGTGGCCTGGTCGTGGCCGGTGGCGCCGCCGTCTTCGTCCTGCGCCGCCGCGGCCGCCACGGTCGCACCACTGCCTGACCGGTTCCGCGGGCCCCGAGGCACTGACCTCCTGAGGCCCTGACGCAGAGCCGAGCCCGGCCCCCCGCAGTCGCTGCGGGGGGCCGGGCTTTTGCGTCGCGCGCGGAGGGAAGCGGAGGTCGGCGGGCGGGGGCGCCCCGTCGGGGGCCGACGCAGGGGCGGAGGACGCGTGCGGGGCACGGCCGGGATACCCCGGAGGGGCACCCCGGCGGTTCGGGGCTCGCGGCCGGGTGCGGCACAATGGAACGCTGCAAGCCGAATACTCCCGACGACGCCGGAGCGATCTCACGTGGCGGAATACATCTACACGATGCGCAAGGTGCGCAAGGCTCACGGAGACAAGGTCATCCTTGACGACGTGACGCTCAGCTTCCTCCCCGGAGCGAAGATCGGCGTCGTGGGCCCCAACGGCGCCGGTAAGTCCACCGTGCTGAAGATGATGGCCGGCCTGGAGCACCCCTCCAACGGCGACGCCTTCCTCTCGCCTGGGTTCACTGTCGGCATGCTGCTCCAGGAGCCGCCGCTGGACGAGTCCAAGAACGTGCTGGAGAACGTCCAGGACGGCGTCAAGGAGATCAAGGGGAAGCTCGACCGCTTCAACGAGATCGCCGAGCTGATGGCGACCGACTACTCGGACGCCCTGCTGGACGAGATGGGCAAGCTCCAGGAGGAGCTGGACCACGCCGAGGCCTGGGACCTGGACGCCCAGCTGGAGCAGGCCATGGACGCCCTGGGCTGCCCGCCCGGCGACTGGCCGGTCACCAAGCTCTCCGGTGGCGAGAAGCGCCGCGTCGCGCTCTGCAAGCTGCTGCTGGAGGCCCCCGACCTGCTGCTGCTCGACGAGCCCACCAACCACCTGGACGCCGAGTCGGTGAACTGGCTGGAGCAGCACCTGGAGAAGTACAAGGGCACCGTCGTCGCGGTCACCCACGACCGGTACTTCCTGGACAACGTCGCCGAGTGGATCCTGGAGCTCGACCGCGGCCGCGCCTACCCGTACGAGGGCAACTACTCCACGTACCTGGAGACCAAGCAGTCGCGTCTGAAGGTCGAGGGCCAGAAGGACGCGAAGCGCGCCAAGCGCCTCAAGGAGGAGCTGGACTGGGTCCGCTCCAACGCCAAGGGTCGCCAGGCGAAGTCCAAGGCCCGTCTGGCCCGCTACGAGGAGATGGCGGCCGAGGCGGACAAGATGCGGAAGCTGGACTTCGAGGAGATCCAGATCCCGCCGGGCCCGCGTCTGGGCAGCGTCGTCATCGAGGTCGAGAACCTCAACAAGGCCTTCGGCGAGAAGATCCTGATCGACGACCTGAGCTTCACGCTGCCGCGCAACGGCATCGTCGGCATCATCGGCCCGAACGGCGCCGGCAAGACCACCCTGTTCAAGATGCTCCAGGACCTGGAGACCCCGGACAGCGGCACGGTCAAGGTCGGCGAGACCGTCAAGATCAGCTACGTCGACCAGAGCCGCGCCAACATCGACCCGAAGAAGACCCTCTGGGAGGTCGTCTCCGACGGTCTGGACTGGATCAACGTCGGCCAGGTCGAGATGCCGTCCCGCGCCTACGTGTCGGCCTTCGGCTTCAAGGGCCCGGACCAGCAGAAGCCGGCCGGCGTGCTCTCCGGTGGTGAGCGCAACCGCCTGAACCTGGCGCTCACCCTCAAGCAGGGCGGCAACCTGCTGCTCCTCGACGAGCCCACCAACGACCTCGACGTCGAGACGCTCTCCTCGCTGGAGAACGCCCTGCTGGAGTTCCCCGGCTGCGCCGTGGTCATCTCCCACGACCGTTGGTTCCTGGACCGAGTGGCCACCCACATCCTCGCCTACGAGGGCGAGAGCAAGTGGTTCTGGTTCGAGGGGAACTTCGAGTCCTACGAGAAGAACAAGATCGAGCGGCTCGGCGCCGACGCCGCCCGTCCGCACCGGGCCACGTACAAGAAGCTGACCCGAGGCTGACACCCAGCCGTCACAACGGCCCGGCAGACTGCCCTCCGGGGCGGCCTGCCGGGCCGCGGCCCGCCGCCACCGCCCGTCGCCACCGAGGCGACGGCGGCGGCGGGCGACCGGAACCGAGGAGAACACCCGTGGCTCGCCACATCTACGCCTGCCCGCTGCGTTGGTCCGACATGGACGCCTTCGGGCACGTCAACAACGTGGTCTTCCTGCGCTACCTGGAGGAGGCCCGGATCGACTTCATGTTCACCCAGGCCGCCGCGGCCGGCGCCGGGGAGTTCGCGGGCGGTTCGGTGGTGGCGCGCCACGAGATCGACTACAAGCGCCCGCTGGTGCACCGGCCGGAGCCGGTCACCATCGAGACCTGGGTGACGAAGATCGGCGGTGCCTCGCTGACCGTCTCGTACGAGGTCAAGGACGTCGCCGAGGACGGCACCGACATCGTGTACGTCCGGGCGTCCACCGTGGTCGTCCCCTACGACCTGGCCGAGGGCCGGCCGCGCCGGATCTCGCCGGTGGAGCGGGAGTTCCTCGGCCGCTTCATGGACGAGCCCGTGCCCGCCGCGGTCTGACCGCCACGTGATGATTCGAGCTGAGCTGCGTTGACCGTCACCGCCCGTCTCGCCCTGACCGACGCCGGGGAGGCCGCCGACCTCTCCGCCTTCCTGCTGCGCCTGCTGCGCTTCGACAAGGCGGCGGCCGTCCGCCTGCAGGCGGTGGAGCCGGCCGCCGAGGACGGCGTGCTGGCGGTCTTCGGACGGCTGCCGCTGGGCGGTTCGGGCGCGCTGGCGATCCGGACCGCGCGGCTGGACCGCCTCGACGAGCCGGTGGACCTGACGGTCTCGGCGGGCCAACTGCTGGACGGCGTGGACGCCGAGGAGGGCGCCGTCGCGCTGCCCGCGCCGGTGACCGGCCCGGCCTGGGCCGGGCTGCTGCCGCCGCGCACCGGCTGGCGGCCGGCCGGGTCCCCGCCGGCGGCCGAGGTGTACCCCGAACTCATGGCCGGGGTGCGGGAGTTCCGCGAGCGCAGCGAGGCCGTGCCGGCGCACCACCGGACCCGTACGGTGCTGGACGCGCTGGCCGACGAGATCTGGTCCCGTCCGGTGTCCGCGCTGCCGGAGCTGCCGCTGCGGGCGGTGCACGCCGCGTACGTGATGGGCTTCCTGAAGCCCGGCGCCCCGCTGTCCGTGCACCGGGCGGGCGGCTGGCTGCGGCTGAGCGCCCCGGCGGGCTCGGTGGCGGTGCGCACCGTGGCCGCGCCGGGCGCGGGTCTCGGGCTCAGCGCGCTGGTCTAGCCGGGCCCGGGCGGGCGGAACGGGCGGCTCAGCCCTCGGTGTTGATCATCGAGGCGGCGGCGTAGGTCAGGTAGTCCAGCAGCTGCCGCTCCTGGTCGGCGGCCAGTTCCAGGCTGTCGACGGCCGCCCGCATGTGCCTCAGCCAGGCGTCGTGGGCCGCGCGGTCGACCTTGAACGGCGCGTGCCGCATCCGCAGCCGCGGGTGGCCGCGCCGGTCGCTGTAGGTGCGCGGGCCGCCCCAGTACTGCATCAGGAACAGCGCCATGCGCTCCTCGGCCGGGCCGAGGTCGCCCTCGGGGTACATCGGCCGCAGCAGTTCGTCCTCGGCGATGCCCTCGTAGAACCGGTGGGCCAGGCGTCGGAAGGTCGGCTCACCGCCGACCTGGTCGTAGAAGGTCTCCTCGCTCAACGTGCCCTGCCGGATCTCTCTCACCCGACCATGGTCGCAGACGCCGACGGGGTCGTACACCAGGACCAAAGGCGGGGGTCCAGGGGCGTACGACCCCGTCGGGGTCAGGCATCAGCGCGAAGCGGTCAGGCCGGTCGAGCGGTCAGGCCGGTCAGGCGTCTTCCCACTTGAACAGCTTCCAGGCGATGCCGGTCAGCACCGCCGCGAAGAGCAGCAGGCCGCCCATGGTGGGCAGGGCGTCCATGACGCCGCCGCCGCGGGTCAGCACCGACTGGGCGGCGCTCACCAGGTAGTGCAGCGGCATGACCTTGGAGATGGTCTGCAGCCAGCCCGGGGCGCCGTCCAGCGGGAAGAACGAGCCGGACAGGAAGGACATCGGCAGCACGATGACCTGCGAGATGCCGTTGGCGGCCTCCTCGGTCTTGGCGACCGAGCCGGCCAGCAGACCGATCGACATGAAGGCGAGCGTCGCGCACACCACCAGCGGGATGATCAGCCACCAGTCGCCGGTGAGCTTGAGTCCGAAGAAGCTCGTGGCGACGACCAGGAAGACGGTGCTCTGCAGGAGCGCGGTCAGCAGGGAGACCACGACCCGGGAGCTGACCACCGTGCCCGCGCTGATCGGGGCCAGCCGCAGCCGCCGCAGCACCTTGGTCTTGCGCCAGTTGACCAGCGTCAGCGCGGCGCCGAACACCGCGCCGGTGGCGATGGCCCAGCCGAGCAGGCCGGGGGTGAGGAACTGGATCGGCTTGAGCGACTTGTCCTCGACCTGCTGGGCGTCCAGCACGTAGGCCGGGGGCTGTCCGGTGGCGGCCTGGTTGGCGCTCTGAACCACCGAGTTGAGGATGCCCTGGAGCGCGCCGGCGCGGACCGTGTCGGCGGCGCTGTAGCGCAGCTCGACCTTGCCGTCCGGGCCCTGCGTGATCATCGCGTCGAAGTCGCCCTTGCGGACCTTCTCCAGCGTGGCCGACTCGTCGTCGGTCCTGGTGATCGTGAGGACATCGTTCAGGCCGCTGCGCGCGTCGCCCTGGATCGAGTCGAACAGCTTCACCGCGCCGACCTGCGCCACCTTGGCGTGCGGGCTGCCGGAGCCCTTGGTCACGGTGCCGAAGAAGACCAGGAACACCAGCGGGAAGAGCAGGATGAAGAACGTCGCGGTGCGGTCGCGCTTCATGCCGAGCAGCATCGCGCGGGACAGGCTCCAGAACGCGCTGACCCGCTCCCGCCCGTCGGCGGCGCCGGCCGAACCGCCCCGCTGGGCGGGCACCTTCGGCTCGGTGGAGGTAGAGGCGGTCATGCGCGGAACTCCCGTCCGGTCAGCTGGAGGAAGACGTCCTCCAGGGTGGCGCCGCGCACCTCGAGGCCGCGTAGCGCGCTCTGCTCGGCCAGGACGCTGAGCACCGGGGCCGGAAGGCGGGTGGAGACGGAGAGCGAGACGGTGTCGTCCTCCAGGTTGGCGATGTCGGCGCCGGCCGCGGTGAGCAGCTCGCGGGCCCGGTCGAGCGGCAGCTGGCCGGAGGCCACGCTGATCCGGACGGTGTCGTCGATCTCGCGGATCAGCGCCGCCGGGGCGCCGGTGTGCAGGATCTTCCCGTGGTCCATGATCGAGACCCGGTCGCAGAGCACCTCGGCCTCGTCCAGGTAGTGCGTGGTGAGCACGACCGTGCGGCCCTCGGCGTTGATGTCGCGCAGGAGGTCCCAGAGGTTGCGCCGGGCCTGCGGGTCCAGACCGGTGGTGGGCTCGTCCAGGAAGACGAGCTCCGGGTCGTGGGCCAGCGCGCAGGCGATCGACAGGCGCTGGGCCTGGCCGCCGGACATCTGGTCGGTCAGGGTCTCGGCCTTGTCGGCCAGACCGACCCGCTCCAGCATCGCATCGGCCCGCTTGGGACCGACCCCGTAGAACGACGCGAAGGTGCGGATGGTCTCCCGGGCCGTCAGTTTCCGGAAGAAAGCGGAGGCCTGGAACTGCACGCCGATTCGCGGCAGCAGTTTCGGATTGCGCGGCCAGGGAGCCATCCCCAGCAGCTCGACCCGGCCCTCGTCCGGTTTCCGGACGCCTTCCAGGATCTCCATGGTGGTGGTCTTCCCGGCGCCGTTGGGGCCCAGGATCCCGTAGAACTCGCCGGCCTCGACGGTGAGGGACACCCCGTCGACGGCCTGTACATCCCCGTACCGCTGACGGATGCCGTCGGCGGATATAGCTGCAGTCATGTGCCCTGAGCCTAGGGCTTCAGCGTGTCCCTGTGCACACCCGCGACGGTGAATTTGTGGGTTCCTTGAGGATTCTGGAACAAAACCGGGCCGGGCGGATGTTGAATTCCGCCCGGCCCGGCCGGAGTTGTCGGTGACGCTTCCTCAGGAAATCGTTCCGAACAGTTTTCGGAGCTGTGATCTTCCGTCAGGCGCGGTGCACCGTGATGGTCGTCCAGGCGCCGACGTGGATCCGGTCGCCGTCGTTCAGCGGCACCGCGGTGTGCGGGGCGACCGCCTCCGCGCCGCCGTTCACGGTGGTGCCGTTGGTCGAGTCCTGGTCCACCAGCACCCAGCTGCCGTCCGCCTGTTCGGCGAGCAGCGCGTGCTGGTGCGAGGCGCCCGGGTCCTCCGGCGGGACGGACAGGTCGATCTCCGGCACGGTGCCCCGGTGCTGGCTGCGCCGGCCGATCCGCAGCTGGCCGCGGCCGGTCAGCGGGATCCGGCGCTCGGGGCAGTACGGCGGGAAGAACAGGCCGGCCGCCTCGGGGCCGCTGCGGGCCATCATGTCGGTGAAGTAGTCCCGGTCGGCCGAGACCACGGCGATCCAGGTGGTCCGCACCGGCTCGGCCGGGGCGGCCTCCTGCTGGGGGTGCTGTGGCTGCGGCGGGGCGAGGTGGAAGGAGGTGCCGAAGTCGCCGCCGCGGTTGTTCGGGCCGGGACCGGCCGGCTGGGCGTACACCGGGCCGGAGTCCTCGCGCACCGGGGCCTCGGGGAACGCGGACTCGGGGTACGCGGCCTCCGCCGGCGGGTAGCCGTAGGTGTGCGGCTGCGCCGGGGCGTGCGGCTGCTGCGGGACGGGCGGGGCGACGGCCTGCCGGCCGGCCGCCGGCTGCTGGTGCGGCGCCTGGCCGTACTGCTGCTGCTCGTGCTGCTGGTGCTCGTGCGGAGCCTGGCCGTGGCCGTACTGCTGCTGCTCGTGCGGCGCCTGGCCGTACGAGGACTGCGGCTGCTGCTGCGGGGCCCCGCCGTACGCCGCCGGGATGTTCAGCGGCCGCGACTGGGCCGGGCCGGGCGCGGGTGCGCCGGTGGCCGGGGCCTGGCGGCGCGAGGGCGTGGAGAGCTCGTAGTCGTAGCCGCACTCCTCGCAGAACCGGCCGGTCTGCGGGCTGCGGCAGATCGGGCAGACGACCAGGCCCTCGGTGAGGCCCTGCGGCGCCGCGGGCGGCTGCGGGAAGGCCCCCGGCGGCATCGGGGGAGGGGGCGGTGGCGCGCCGAAGGACGCACCGCCGTGCTCCGGGTACCCGGCGGGTGCGCCGGGCGCGGGGGCGGGGGTGGCGGCTCCGGGCGCGCCCGGGTAGCCCCCGTGGGCGCCGTGAGCGCCGGGGTTCGGGGCCGGCGGGGTCATCGGGAAGCCGCAGAAGTCGCACCAGTCCTCGGCCTGCGACTCGTGGCCCCTCGGGCAGATCGGCATCAGGTCCCCCTCGTTTCGGGCCGGCTCGGTGCGGCGTCGCGCCGGGGTGCCGGCCCGGTCACGTCTTCAGCGGTCACTTCTTCACACGTACCGTCTTGGTCGACCGGGTCTCAAGGGTCATCGAGTCGGCCTCGCTCACGTTCTTACGGAACCGAACCGTACCCTCCTTCGGGTCCACTACGTCCACCACCTTCTGCAGCAGCTTGTAGGTGCCCTCGTTCCCGGTCGCGTGCGCGATCCGGACGGCGGCGCCCAGCTTGGCGGTGGCGGTGTCGACGTCCCCGGCTCGGTGGGCCTCCAGGCCCGCCTGGATGGAGGAGGCGAGCTCGGCCTGCCCGGTGTAGTGGGCGACCTGCGGGCTGATCCGGGTGGAGGAGGCCAGGTCGTCGGTCCACACGGCCTTGACCAGGCCCTGGCTGAGCACCTCGGGGGCGCCGCCGCCGACCTGCGGGGGAAGGACCAGGCTGATCCGGGCGGCGAGCATCTCGTTGCCGACCGCGGCGGCCGGGACCTCGACGCAGACGTGGTAGTCGCGGCTCTCGTCGCCCCAGGAGCCGGTGGGGTAGTCGCCGGCCCGGGGCCCGGCCTCGGTGCGGCGGGCGGTCAGGTCCTCGACCGCGGGGGCGACCTGCTTGACGAACTTCACCGTGGCGTTGGCCGGGGTCCAGATCCGCAGCGCGACGTCGGCGACCTGCTTGCCCATCGCGCCGGCCATCATCGAGCGGAAGTCCTCGGCCAGGCCGGAGGGCTCGGCGACGATGTCGACGGTGCCGAGCAATGCGGAGGAGATCGTGCGCAGCTCGTCGATCCGCCAGTCGGTGCCCACACCCCGGCAGTCGGCGGTGAAGTGGCCGGTGACCCGCTCGATGTTGCGGGCCAGGTCCTCCGCCGACTCGTGCTCGTTGTTGCCGTCCGTGAGCAGGATGGTGTGCCGGATGGCGATCTCGCGGCGGGTGAGGAAGAGCTTGTCGGCCTTGGCGAGCCAGGTGCCCATCGCGGTGCCGCCGGCCGCGGTGAGGCGGCGCAGCGATTGCTTGGCCTGCTCGCGGGTGGCGGCGGAGGCGGTGGCGAGGGTGCCGTCGCCGGGGTAGATGTCGCGGGCCTCGTGGGTGCCGGCGACCACGGCGAAGGCGGTGCCGTCACGCAGTGCGTCGATGGCGGCGGCGGTGGCGTCCCGGGCGCCGTTGATCTTGGTCTTGGGGTAGTCCATCGATCCCGAGCAGTCCACCAGGATCACCACGGCCGCGGCGGCCTCGGCCCCCGCCGGTCCCGCGTCGGTGATCCCGAGCGGGCGGCCGCCCGAGGTGCCGCCGCCGGTCGCGGTGACGGTGACGATGGCGTTGACCTCGCGGGCGCCGTCGGCCAGGTACTCGTTCTGGAAGATCTCCACGTCGAACCTGGGCAGGTTCGGCTTAGCCAGTGTTGCCATGGGGCGGTCGGCTCCCGTCGGGTGAGGGGGTGGATGCGATCAGGACGGTGGGGCGGTCCGCCGGCCCCGGGCGGCTGGGCGCTCGGGAGCGGCGGACCGTGGCGCCGGGGCGTCCGGCGCACGGCCGGTCAGGCCGTCGGCGGGTGCGGCGGCTGCGGCGGGACGGGCGGTGCGGCGGGCGGTGTGGCGGGCGGTGCCGGAGGAGCCGGTGCCGGGGGAACAACCGGGGGAACGGCCGGGGGGACCGCCGGCGGTGCGGGCGGGACCGGCGGTGTCGGCGGCAGCGGTGCGGCGGGGGAGCCGATCACCGGGATGTCCGGCAGGGTCGGCTCGTAGTCCTCGTAGTCCTCGCCGCCCCCGGGAGCCGCCTGAGCGGCCGGCCGCGCGGCCGGCACGGACGGGGTCAGCACGGGCAGGTCGAGCGCCGTGGGGGTCTGCTCGGCCTCCTCGACGGGCACGACCGGCGGGTCGATCGGCAGCACCGCGACGGTGATGTTGTCGTGGCCGCCGGCGGCGACCGCGAACTTCACCAGGGTCTGCGCCGTCGCGAGCGGCTCGGTGCGGGCGTCCGGCCGGACGTAGTACGCCAGGTCGGTGGCCGCCTCGGCGTAGTTCCACAGGCCGTCGGTGCAGATCAGCACCACCCCGGGGACGTGCGGGGTGAAGTCGAGGGTGTGCGGCACGACCTCCTCGGCGTCGGCGCCGAGCCAGCCGGTGATCGCGTGCGCGCGCGGGTCGGCGTACGCCTCGGCCTCGTTCATCAGCCCGGCCTCGACCATCCGGGCCGCCCAGGAGTCGTCCTGGGTGAGCCGGAAGGGTTCGGCGGCGGCGCGGTCGTCCGGGATCCAGTACGCCCGGGTGTCGCCGACCCAGCCGATGGTGACCCGGCCGCCCGCGGCTATCGCGCTGACGTAGGTGCAGGCGGGCGCGTTGAGGTCGGGCCGCACGGGGCCGGAGCCGTCGGTCGCCAGGTCGGCCACGGCCTTGGCGGCGTCGGCGATGGCCGCGCGCATCGCCCCGGTCGGCTCCTGGCCGGCCTCCAGCGAGGTCAGCAGGGACTCGGAGGCGGCGTCGACGGCGGTCGCCGAGGCCTCGTCCGGGCGGTCGGAGGAGGAGACGCCGTCGCACACCACGGCGACCACGACCGGCTCGCCGCCGGGCAGCGAGCTCGCGGCGATGGTGAAGCTGTCCTCGTTGCGGTGGTGGCGCACGCCGCGGTCGCTGACCCCGGCAACGCCCGCGAGCGCCTTCTCCATGTGGTCGCGCGGCCGCGGCTGGGCGCCGCCGCAGCCCTCGCAGTAGCCGTCCGCGGTGACCTGCGGCTGCCCGCAGTGCACGCAGACCGGCCCGCGCTGCTGCGGTACGGCCTCACCCCGGGCGGCGGCCCAGCCCGCGGGCATCGCGCCCTGGGCGGGCCGGCCGTCCCGACCGGCCCCGCAGGAGCCGCAGTAGGCGTCCTCCGGGTCCATCGGCTCGGAACAGCTCGGGCACTCGGTCTGCTGCGGCATCGGCTACACCCACGTCCTGGGACGGGCACGGTTGGCCCGTTCCACCATCTCGATCCTGATCTCGGCCCGGTCGGCCAACCGGGCGAGTACCCGGTATGACTGTTCCAGGGCGAAGCGCAGTTCCCGCTCCTGTGCGGGACGTCCCAGTACCGCCAGGTCGGCGGCCTGCCGGGACCCGGCCGACCCGGCGCCGACCCAGCCGAGGGCCGCGCCGAGCACCTCGACGGAGAGCTCCTCGCGGCGCCGGTCGTCCAGCCGCAGCGCGGTCAGCTGCGCCGAGCTCGCGTCGAGGTCGGCGGCCAGCTCGTCGGTGGCGGGCCGCTCGCGCAGCCGGGCCCGGACGGTGGCGATCCGGGCGGCGGTGTACTGGCTGGAGGTGGCCGGGACGGACTCCAGGACGCGGACCGCGCCGGCCCGGTCGTCCTCGGCCAGCCGGACCCGGGCCAGCCCGAAGGCGGCGCTCAGGTAGGCCTGGTCGGTGGCCCACACCAGCCGGTAGAACTCGGCCGCGTCACCGCCGTTGCCGAGCAGTTCGGCGCAGATGGCGAGGGCGAGCTTGGGCGCGGCCTCGCCGGGGAAGGCGTCGTACACGGCGTCGAAGGCCTCGGCCGCCGCCCGCAGGGCTGTCATTCGCCCGCTCGCCTCCGCGGTGACTCGGGGTGCGTGCTCGCCCTCAGGGCGCTCGCCGTTGCCCTCGGGGAGTTCTTCGGAGGCTCCGACCAGGGCGGTGAGGCCGCGGTACCAGACCACCCGCCAGTCGTCGGGGTGGTCCTGCTCCAGCGCGTCGAGGCGGGTCAGGGCGTCGCGGTGGCGGCCGAGTTCGAGCAGGGCGCGCAGTTCGCGCAGCCGGCTCTCCACCGAGACGGCGGGGATGCCGGCCAGGGCGACGAGGGCCTCCTCGGGGTCGGGGGAGAGCAGGGTGGCGAGGAAGCCGGCGTTGGGGTCGCTCGGGTCCACCCGGGGGATGGGCAGGGCGAGGGCGGCGGCGGCCGGGTCCAGGGCGGCCACCCGGAGCTGCCCGGCCTGCTCGGTGGGCAGCACCAACTCGGTGTCCACGACGCGCAGTTCGGGGCCGAAGAGGGTGGAGAGCGCGGGGTAGGGCCGGTCGTTCTGAAGGGCCAGGATCTCGCGCAGCACGCCGGTGAGCTGGTCGGCCATCTCCTCGGCGGAGGAGAAGCGGCGGGCCGGGTCCGGGTCGGTGGCGCGGACCAGCAGGCGGTAGTACGACTCGTAGCGGGCGAAAGCCTCGACGTCCTCCGGGCCGGGCAGCGAGTCGCGGTAGGTGGTGCTGTAGCCCTGGAAGTCGAAGGTGAGCACGGCGAGGGTGCGGGCCACGGTGTACAGGTCGGAGGCGGGGGAGGGGCCGTCGGTGGCGATCTCCGGGGCCTGGTAGCCGATGGTGCCGTAGATCGGGCCGTCGTCGTCGAGGCGGCGGACGGCGCCCATATCGATGATCTTGAGCGTGTCGCCGCTCTGGATCGCGTTGTCGATCTTGAAGTCGCAGTACACCAGGCCCCGGCCGTGCAGGTAGCCCAAGGCCGGCAGCGCCTCCAGCGCGTACGCGATCGCCTGCTCGACCGGCAGCGGCTCGCGCCGGCCGTCCGGGGTGCGGCGGTCGTTGGCGATGTCCTTGAGCGACTTGCCGCCGACGTACTCCATGACGATGTAGCCGTCGGTGGAGCCGGTGCGCAGGTCCGGGTGCTCGGCGAAGTTGATGATCCGGACGATGTTCGGGTGGTCGACCTCGGCCAGGAAGCGCCGCTCGGCGACGGCCACGGCCAGCGCGTCCTCGTCCCCGGTGTCCAGCAGGCCCTTCAGCACCACCCACTTGTCGTTGACCCGCCGGTCCACCGCCAGGTAGATCCAGCCGAGCCCGCCGTGCGCCAGGCAGCCCACCACCTCGTACTGCCCGCCGACCAGGTCCCCCCGGCGCAGCTTGGGCGTGAACGAGTACGGCGTGCCGCACTTGGTGCAGAAGCCCTCCGGGCGGCCGGGGTTGCCGTTCTTCTCCCGGCCCACCGGGGCCTCGCACTTGGAGCAGAACCGCTTGCGCTCGGGCACCTCCGGGTTGGCCAGCACCGCCTGCGCCGGGTCGGCCGTCTCCACGGTCGGCACGGTGACCAGGCCGGCGCCCAGCCGGTTGCGGGTGCCCGCGCTGGCGCTGGCCCGGGAGGAGCGCACCGAGACCGAGCGGGCGGAGCCGGTGCGGGTCGAGCGGTGCGAGCGGGAGCGGCCGGACATCGAGCGGGCGGAGCCGGTGCGGGCCGACATCGAGCGCACCGAGCCGCTGCGCCCCGAGTCCGGGGAGACCCGGGCGGAGGGGACGTAGGGCTGGGTGACGCCGGTGTCGGCGCCGGGCGGGGTGAGACCGCACTCGTCGCAGTAGCCGTCCGCGTCGATGGTGCCGGAGCAGTCACGCGGGCAGGCCGCCCCGGGGCCGGCGGCACCGTCCCCGGCCCGGGCTCCCGCCGCGGTCGCCGCAGCGGCCGTCGGTGTCTTCGGTGCCGCGGTGGTCCCGCCCGCCGGGGCCAGCCCGCACTCGTCGCAGTAGCCGTCGGCGTCGATCCTGCCGCTGCCGGAGCACTCCGGCCGTACGCACGTCCCGCCCATCAACCTCAGCCCCCCTGGACCTGTCCGTCGACCGGCGCCTCGCCGGTCGCCTCCTGAACCTGCGCGGCCTCGGCCTGGGCCGGCCGCAGCGACTGCTGGAACCTGGCCACTGCGGCGGCCGCCGCCCGCAGGTCGCACGGCGCGCTCCACAGCAGCCAGCGCGCCTTCTCGTACCGCTCGATCACTTCCGGGTCCTCGGAGACCCGCAGCCGGGCCGACATCGCCTTGTAGGCGTCCAGCCGGCCGCGCAGTTCGGCCCGGACGGCCAGCGGCTGGGTCACCTCGGTGAGCGCCTGCCGGGCCCGGGCCAGCTCCTTGGCGGCGGCGTCCTCCAGCGTGTCCAGCAGTGGCGCCAGCCGGCCCCACTGCCCGGCCTGCCGCAGGTCCAGCGCCGCGACGATCCGCTCGCGCAGTGCCGAGGCCGGGCCGGGTACCGCCGGGACGTCGCTGGCCGCTATCTTCGCCAGCACCTCGCCGCGCGCCCGGCGGGCCTCGGCCAGCGTGGCGTCGGCCCGCTGGAGCAGGTCGCCGACGCCCTGCAGCCGCTCCTCGGCCTCGTCGCGCAGCCGCAGCAGGTCCTCCAGCTCCAGCCGGACGCCGTCCAGCGCCCGCCCGGCCCGGTCGAACCGCTCGGTGTCCACCACCCCGGCGGGTCCGGCGAAGGCCGAACCCTCCGGGACCGTGCCGCGCTGGGCGGGCACCCGGGCCGGGCGCCACAGCGCCAGCGGGTCCCCGTGCACCTCGGTGCGCAGTTCGGTGAGGTCCTTCTCGATCGCGGCTATGTCGTCGGCCAGCGGGTGGCCGCCGGTCCGTACGCCGAGCGAGCCGGCCAGCGTCCGCACCCGGTGGAGCTCGGCCAGCAGCAGGTCGATCCGGGCCGGCAGTGCCGACCAGACCGCGTCGGCGGCGCTGACCACCTCCAGCACGGAGGCGTACCAGGAGTTCATCCGGGCCATCAGCGCGTCCAGGCTGATCCGCTCGACCAGCTTGGCGGGCGCGCCGAGCAGCTGCGGCCCGTCCGGCACCGCGCCGCCCGGGACGGTCACCGCGTCGCCGGTCAACAGCTCGCTCAGCTCGGCGAGTTCGGGCGCGCCGGGCTTGGCCTTGCGGGCCCGCACGGCGCGCGCCGAGGCCAGCGCCTCGGAGTAGCGGTCGAACAGCGCCCAGAGCAGCGGCAGACCCTTCCCGGCGACCGACCAGCGCTCCAGGGTGCGCCCGGCCAGCTCGGCGCCGTCCAGCAGCCGCAGGCCCGGGTGGTCCTGCAGGGCGAGCAGCGCCGACTCGACCGCGTCCCGTTCCGCGCCGAGGCGCGCGAGCGCGCGGTCCACCTCCTCCCGGCTCAGTACCGGGCCAGCCGATGCCGCCACCGCGGTGTCCTTCCTTCCTCGCGTGCGATCCCGAGGCGCCTGACGCGCATGACGTGCGATCCCACGACAACCCCCCGTGTCCACCACCGGTCTCCCCGCGGTGATCGTCCCGAACCCTAGCCGGTGGCCGTTGAGGCGGAACGGGCGCGGGGCGTCAAGACCGCGTCAACGCCCCGGGCCCGGATGCCCTGTCGGTGCCTCAGTGCGTGCCTCCGGGTGCCTCAGTGCGTGCCCGGCCAGTAGTGGTCGGCGTCGTTGAGCATGTACGGCTTGAGCCAGTGCTCGTACGAACGGGCCCAGTCGCCGCGCGCGTAGTAGTCGGCCAGCACCTGGTTGACCCGGGCGGTCAGGTCGGGGCTCTCCTTCAGCATGGCGACGCCGACCACCTCCGGCTGCACCTCGCCGTCCACGATCCGCACGGTCTGGTCCTGGGCGGCCTGACCTGCCGCCAGGCCGTTGTCGGTCATGACGGCGTCCGCCTTGCCGAGTTGCAGCAGCACCAGGCAGTCCAGCTGGTTGCCCACGGTGACGACCTGTCCGATGGTCTTGTTGTCCTTGAGTACGGTCTGGGCGGTGGAGCCGTCGGCGACGCAGACCGTCCGGCCCTTGACCGCGTCGTCGATGTCCTTCGCCGGGGACGCCTTCGGCACCAGGACGCGCTGGGTGATGTTGAAGTACGGCTTGGAGAAGGCGACGTCCTTCATCCGCTGGCAGTTGATCGTCATGGTGCGGACGATCAGGTCGACCCGGCCCTTCTGGATGGCGTCGATCCGGTCGGCGGTCGCCACCGGCTTGAGCACCACCTTGTCCGGGTCGCCGATGATGGCGGTGCCGATCGCCCGGGCGAGATCGATGTCGAAGCCCTCGATCTGGCCGGTGTTCGGGTTGCGGGCGCCCCAGCGGTAGCTGTTCTGGTCGACGCCGATCACCAGACTGCGCTTGGCCTTGATGGCCTTCACGGCCGGGCCGTCCTCGGTGCTCGGCGGCACGCTCTTGTAGACGTCGCAGTCGGCCTGGTCCTGCTGCGCCTGCTGTCCCTGCTGCCCTTGTTGCGCGGCCTGCGGCGCGGTGGCACCCGGCCCGGCCGGTGCGGCGCCGACCGGGCCGCCGCCGGCGAGCACGACGGCGCCGGCCGCCAGCAGCGCCAGGGCGGCGACCGGCCTGGTCCGTACGGTTCTCTTGCGCATCTGTCCGTTTCCTCCCTGCCGGTTACCGGCTACCGGTACTCGGCCAGTCGTCGGCCCAGGCCCCGCAGCGCGGCGGCCGCGGCCAGCAGGCCGAGCAGCGCGGCCGCGCCGGCGGCGGCCCGCAGGTCCCCGCCGGTGCCCTCGGCGGACTGCTCGAACCGGTCCTGCTCGATGTCGGCGGCCCGGGCGAGCGCCCGGTCGGTGGCGTTGAAGAAGGCGTCGGCGGTGTGGGTGTCGGCGGTGGCCGTCACGGTCGCGTCCAGGGCGCCCTGGTAGTCGGCGTCGTCGACCTCCAGCTTCCGGGCCGCGTCGTGCCGGTCGCGCCACTGGTCGAACTGGGTCACCGCCTCCCGGACGCTCGGCTCGGCGGCCGAGGGCGCGAGCCGGACGGCCTCCGGGAGCGAGCCGGTGCGCCGCTCCAGCGGAGCGTCCCGGGACGCGGCCCCCTCCAGGTGCTCGGTGGTCTTCGTCCACTGGTCGGCGTACTTGGTGGTCGAGCCGCGGGCGACGAGGTGCAGGTTCTCCGCCAGCCGGTCGGTCAGCACGTCGACCCGGGCGGAGTTGAGCGCCCGCAGCGGCGTCGCGCCCTCGGTGTCGCTGCGCTTCAGCGCCGAACTGGTGGTCAGCCCGGTGACGGTGAGCCAGAGCGCGCCGGCCAGCACGGCGGCGGTGGCGCCCAGCAGGCCGATGTTGAACACCCGGTTGGTGCGGCGGAACAGCGTCAGCTGCACCCAGACCAGCGCCGCCAGGGTGACCACCGCCAGGCCGTACGCCCCCCACGGCACCGACTTGGCCGCGGCGTAGTCGTTCGCCAGCTCCTGGTTCTCGGCGGCGGCCAGTTCGGCGGCGGCCGGCAGCAGGACGGTCTGCATCTGCTCGGAGGCGTACCGCAGGTAGGCGCCGCCGAGCGGGATGCCCTGCCGGTTGTCGGCCCGGGCGGTTTCCACCAGACCGGCGTACGTCGGAAGTTGCTGGTTCAGCCGGGCGAGTGAGTCCTGCGCGGGGGAGGTCGCGGTGGTCCGGGCGGCGGCCTGCGCGACCAGCTTGGCGGCCGTGGCGAGGTCCTGCTCGTAGCGGGCCCGGACGTCCTTCGGCTCGGCCCCGGCCAGCAGGAAGCCGCTCGCCGCGGTGGTCGCGGCGTCCGCCAGGTTGCGGTGGATCTCGGCGGCGTCCCGACTGAGCGGCTGGCTGTACGAGACCACCCGGTCCGCGGCCTGCGCCCTGGTCTCCAACTGCCAGGCGGTGAGCCCGCCGAACGCCACGGTGAGCACCGCGAGCACCACCCCGGCCAGCCGCAGTCGGCCGGGCGCCGTCCGGGTGGCCTGCGCGAGCCGGGCGCGGACGCCGGTGGCGACGACCGCCCGGGGGCGCCGGGCGGGCGCTCCGCCGGGTCTGGGCGCCGGGGCCCTGCCGGGCCGCACGGCGACCGGCGTTCCCGGCGCGGCCGGGGCTCCCGGTGGACCGTCCGGCCGTGCCGGGATCGCGGCGCCCGGAGCGCCGTTGCCTACTGGTGTCGCCACCCGCCTCATCCTCCCCTGGAGCCGGCCCGTTCCCCGGGCCCGGCCGATGGCAGCAGTATGGCCGTGACTCTCCCCGGCCACACCTGACTTGCGCCGATCTTGAGCATGTCGTGCACGGTTTCCGCACGCCGTCGCACCGCGGCGGCCGAGGCCCGTACGGAGAGGTGGCGAACCGTCCGACGCGGCCCGCACCCTCCGTGGTTCCCCCGACCGGGCGGAGCGCGCGGGTCCGTTCGTGGGCGCGCGCTCCCGGGTGCGGCACCCCTTCGCTCCGTACGATGGGCCCATGCGCCTGCTTGGAACGATCTCGCCCGACCGCCCGCTGCTCGTCGTCGCCGTCCGCGAGGAGGCCGCCCACCTGGACGACCGACTGCCCGTGCTGCTCACCGGGATCGGGAAGGTCAACGCCGCCGCCGCGCTGGCCACCGTCCTCGCCCAGGGCGAGAAGCCCTCCGAGGTGATCAACCTGGGCACGGCCGGCGCGCTGCGCCCCGGCTGGGAGGGCACCCACCACGTGGTCCAGGTGATCCAGCACGACCTCGACACCCCCGCGCTGCAGGCGCTCACCGGGCGTCAGTACGGCGCCCCGCTGGTGATCGGCAAGGGCGACGGACCGGTGCTGGCCACCGGCGACCTGTTCGTCTCCGACATCGCCGCCCGCGACCGGCTCGCCGAGCACGCCGACCTGGTCGACATGGAGGGCTACGCCGTCGCCACCGTCGCCCACCGGGCCGGGGTGCCGGTGCGGCTGGTCAAGCACGTCAGCGACGAGGCCGGGGGCGGCGCCGCGCACACCTGGCGGGAGTCGGTCGACGACTGCGCCCGGCACCTCGCCGGCTGGGTCTCCGCCCAGGGCTGGTGACCGAGCGTCAAAGCCCTGGCTAGGGTGGCGCGGTGACCGAGAGCACCGCGCGCAAGCGCTCCGACAACCGCCCGCCCGGCGTCAACACCGACGAGCCGACCACTCTGCTGGCCTTCCTCGGATACCTGCGCGAGGCGGTGATCGGCAAGCTCGCCGGGGTCTCCGACGAGGACGCCCGGCGCCCCGGCGTCGCCTCCGGCACCAGCCTGCTGTGGCTGGTGCGGCACCTGACGGCCGTCGAACTCAACTGGTTCGAGTGGGCCTACCAGGGGCTGGGGGAGGAGCCGCTGGAGTCCGACGAGATCCCGCTGGACGGCGCCACGGTGGCCGACGAGATCGCCGCGTACCGGGACGCGATCGCCCGGGCCGACGCGGTGGCGGCGGCCGCCCCGGACCTCGACCGCCCGGGCGTGCGCTCGCTGCGGCCGAACGCCGAGGCGCCGTCGATGCGCTGGGTGCTGGTCCACATGATCGAGGAGACCGGGCGGCACGCCGGGCACGCCGACATCATCCGCGAGCAGCTGGACGGCGCGGTCGGGCGCTGACGGGCGGCGGCGGTGGCTGTCGGCGCCGGCGGGACGTCGCTGAGGCTGTCGGAGTGGGAGGGCGCTCGCCTGCCCTCCCACCCCTTCGTGTCTCAGACGCTCCGGAAGTCCGAGAGGTCCAGCGCGGCCAGCCGATCGGGGTCGGTGAGCACGTCGATCGCCACGATCGCGCCGTCCACCACGGTGAACGCCATGATCGACAGCGCCCGGCCGTTGTCGCCGATGACCACGGCGCCCGCGGTGCCGTTGACCAGCGCCGGGCGGGCGAACGGCGACAGCGTGCCCCACAGGGTGGCCTGGCCGGCCACCGTCGCGGCGCCCGAGAGCACCACCGTGTGCCGGGCCATGACCGCCCCGCCGTCCGAGCGCAGCACCACGTCCGGGTCGAGCACGGCGAGCAGCGCGTCCAGGTCGCCGTGGCGGGCGGCGGCGAAGAAGGCGTCCACGGCCAGCCGCTGCCGGCCCAGGTCCGGGTCCGGCGCGGGTGCCTGCCCCTGCACCTTGCGGCGGGCCCGGCTGGCCAGCTGCCGGGTCGCGGCCGCCGTCTTCTCGATCAGCGGGGCGATCTCCTCGAACGGCACGGCGAACAGGTCGTGCAGCACGAAAGCGACCCGCTCGGCCGGCGACAGCGACTCCATCACCACCATCAGCGCCAGCCCGACCGAATCCGCGAGCATCACCTCCTGCTCGGGATCCACCACGCCCTCGCGCCGCAGCAGCGGGTCCGGGATGCGCGGCGGGCCCGGCTCGCCGCCCGGCCCGGCGGGCTCCAGCGGCTCCTCCCGGCGCAGGGCGCGGGCCCGCAGCAGGTTCAGGCAGACCCGCGAGACCACCGTGGTCAGCCAGCCGCCCAGGTTCTCCACCCCGGCGGTGTCGGTGCGGTCGTACCGCAGCCAGGTGTCCTGGACGGCGTCCTCGGCCTCGCTGATCGAGCCGAGCATCCGGTAGGCGACGGCCTTCAGATGCGGGCGCTGCTCCTCGAAGAGCGCGGCTCGGGCGCTGCGGGCATCCGGAGAAGAATTCTCGTCCACCGTGTCACATTCCTTCGTCGCCGTGGGTCAGAGCAGCAGAAGCCACCCAACAACGGCTGCGGCGGAGAGATCAACTCCCCGCCAGGGACGAATCGGAGACGACCGTGGATCTCGTGACGAACAACCCCGTGCTGGTCACCGGCGGCACCGGCACCCTCGGCAAGCAGGTCGTACCGCTGCTGCGCGCGGCCGGGTGGCCGGTCCGCGTCCTCAGCCGGCAGGACCGGGCCGCCGCCGACGGCGTGACCTACGTGCGCGGCGACCTGCTCGGCGACCCGGCCGAGGCCGCCGCCCGGCTGGACGAGGCACTGGCCGACGTGCACACCGTGCTGCACCTCGCGGGCGGCCCGAAGGGCGACGACACCGCCACCCGGCTGCTCGTCGCCGCCGCCCGGCGGGCCGGCGTGCGGCACCTGGTGTACATCTCGGTGATCGGCGCCGACCGGATCCCGCTCGGCTACTTCCGGGCCAAGCACGCCGCCGAGGAGGCGGTGGCCGGCTCGGGCCTGCCGTACACGATCCTGCGGGCCGCCCAGTTCCACGACCTGGCGTTCACCGTGGTCGCGAAGATGGCGAAGCTGCCGCTCGTCCCGGCGCCCGGCGGGATCCGCTGGCAGCCCGTGGACGTGCGCGAGGTCGCCGCCCGGATGGTCGAACTGGCGCTGGACGAGCCGGCCGGAACGGTGCCCGACCTGGCCGGCCCCACCGTCTACGAGATGGGCGAGCTGACCCGGCGGTACCTGGAGGCGCAGGGCCGCAGCCGCCGCCAGCTGCCCGTACGGGTGCCGGGCAAGGTCGGGCGCGCGTACCGGGCCGGGGAGAACCTGACCCTGACCGGGGCGGAGCACGGGCGGCGGACCTGGGAGGAGTTCCTGGCGGAGCGGCTGGCGGCGTGAGCCCCTGCGGGGTGGTTCCCGGCGGGGTGGTTCCCGGCCGGGTGAGCCCTGTCAGCGGTGCGCCGTAGGGTGGCCGCCATGTCCCTCCTCGACGCGATCCGCGCCAACGACGCCGCCGCCGACTACCTGACCTGCACAGGCGAGTTCGACCCCTCCCGGAGCTACGAGCACGTCGAGGAGGTGGTGCTCGCCTCCGGCGCGGCCCTGGAGGCGGTGGCCAAGGACGGCGCGGGCGGCACCTACTTCCTCTGCGGCGACGGCGGCGAGGAACGGCCCGTCCTGTACGCCGACTCCGAGGGCGGCGCCGCCCTGCTGGCCGTCGGGGTGCCGGAGCTGGTCCGGCTGCTGCTGGCCGTGCCGTGGTGGCGGGACTGCTGGCGGCTCACGGCGGCGGAGTGCGCGGAGGCCGCCGAGGACTACCTGGAGGAGGAGCCCGGGCACTTCGCCGACCGGGACGCGGCCGCCGCCGCGCTTGGGCTCGAAGTCCCCTCCGAGGCCGAGGCGTTGGCGCGGCTGCGGGAGGTCGCGTTCGGCCTCGGGCCGGAGTTCGTGCTGCTCAACGCCGTGGAGGGCAACGCGTACGAGCCGCTGCTCAGGCCGTAGCGTTCAGGCTCGGCGTTCAGGCCTGAGCTTTCAGGTCTGAGTCTTCAGGTCTGAGCTTTCAGGCCCGAGCGTTCGGACCCTGGCTGCTCAGGCCTTGGCCGCCTGGAGCACCGTGTCCGCCGTCACCACCTTGGCGAACCGCATCGCGTGCAGCACCGTGGCCGTGGCGCGGGCGAGTTCGGCGGCGGGGAGGGTGGTGCCGTCGGGGCCGGTCATGTCGAAGCCGTGCATGGCGTCGGTCGGGAAGATCGCGTCGTAGCCGAGGTTGCCGGCCATCCGGGCGGTGGTCTCGTTGCACACGTTGGTGATGATCCCGGTGACGACCAGCTGACGGGCGCCGCGCTCCTGGAGCCAGGCGTGCAGGTCGGGGGTGCCGTAGAACGCGCTGTTGACGGTCTTGACGATGTGCAGCGCCGGGGTGACCTCGGCGACGAAGTCCTTCAGCTCGTACCCCGGCGCGCCCTCGGCCAGCGGCCCCGCCTTGGAGGCGTGCTGCACGGTGACGATCGGGCGGCCGGTGGCCTGCCAGGCGGCGATCAGCTCGGCGATCCGCTGCTCGGCCTGCGGGTTGTCGCGGGGGCCCCAGAAGTCGTGGTCCTCGAAGCCCTTCTGGACGTCGATCACGATGAGGACGGCGTCGGAGTCGAGGGTGAGCGGGGCGTCGAAGGCGTCGGTGTTCGTCATGGGTCCATCGTGCTCGTCCGGGTGCCGGGGCCGTGATGGGCAGAAACGTCACCCATCGATAGATTCCTGCCAGTAGATTTCTGCCATGCGAACCGTGGGTTGCCTGATCTTCGACGGTGTCCGGGCCTTCGACTACGCGGTGATCGGCGAGGTGTGGGCCAACCGGACCTCCCGACCCGGGCTGCCCGCCTTCGACCTGCGGGTCTGCGGCCCGGACGGCGCCCGGGTACGGCTGGGCGGCGGGCTGGAACGCGTCCCCGACCACGGGCCGGCCGCGCTCGCCGACTGCGACCTGGTCGTGGTGCCGGGCGTCGACGACCCGGGCGCCGACCTCGACCCCGCCGTCCTCAACGCCCTGCGGGCCGTCGCCGCCGCCGGGATCCCCATCGCCTCGCTCTGCGCGGGCGCCTTCGTCCTCGCCGAAGCCGGCCTGCTCGACGGCCGCGAAGCCACCACCCACTGGGCCCTCGCCCCCGAACTCGCCCGCCGCTTCCCGGCGGTGACGGTCCGCCCCGAGGTGCTCTTCACCGGCGGCGAGGGCCTGTGGACCTCGGCCGGCGTCGCCGCCGGCATCGACCTCTGCCTCCACCTCGTCCGCACCGCCCACGGCCAGCAGGCCGCCGCCACCATCGCCCGCGCCATGGTCACCGCCCCCTTCCGGGCCGGCGGCCAGGCCCAGTTCATCCCCACCCCGGTCCCGGCCCCCACCGCCGACGACCCGCTCTCCCGCGTCCGCGCCGAGATCCTCGCCTCCCTCGACACCCCCTGGACCGTCCCCCGGATGGCCGCCGCCGCCCTGATGTCCGAACGCACCTTCGCCCGCCACTTCACCGCCACCACCGGCACCACCCCGACCCGCTGGCTCCTCGACCAGCGCATCCTCACCGCCCAACGCCTCCTGGAGGAGACCGACCTCCCCGTCGACACCGTCGCCACCCGCTGCGGCTTCACCTCGGCGGTCTCCCTGCGCCCGGTCTTCACGGCGCGGGTCGGCGTCGCGCCGCGCGAGTACCGCAGGGCCTTCCGGGGCCGGGAGGAGGGCCGGGAGGAGGGCCGGGAGGAGAACTAGGACGTGGTCGTCGGAGGCGGCGAGGGCGAGTCGGACGGAGGAGTCAGGCAGGGCCGGTGCGGGTGGGGGAGGTGGGGTGGCAGCCCTCAGCGCCGCCACCCCTCTTGGCTTCTCGGCAGCGGGGTGGTGGTTCGTTGAGCGAAACCCCACGGTGGGGTGAAGTCCGGTGGGGGTCTCCGGGGGGTTTGGCGGGGGTTGTGCGACGCTCCTCGAGTACGGCGCCGTTCCCGGCGTTCGGAGCCGGTTCCTGGAGTTCCCGCCGCTCCTAGAGTGCGGCGAGCTGCTCGACCAGGTCGTCGAGGCCGAGCGAGCCTTGGGTGAGGGCCTTCATGTGCCAGGTCTTGAGGTCGAAGGCGGCGCCCTGGCGGTGGCGGGCGGCTTCGCGTCCCTGGAGCCAGGCGCGTTCGCCGATCTTGTAGCCGATGGCCTGGCCGGGCCAGCCGAGGTAGCGGACGATCTCGCTGTCGCGCATGTCGGCGGGACTGCCGTTGTACGTGGCCATGAATTCGGTGGCGAGTTCCGGAGTCCACCGTTCGCCGGGGTGGAAGCCCGCGTCGGCGGGGATGGCGAGGCCGAGATGCATGCCGATGTCGATGATCACCCGGATGGTGCGCAGCATCTGTTCGTCGAGGAAGCCGAGGCGGTGGGCCGGGTCGTCGAGGAAGCCCAGTTCGTCCATGAGGCGCTCGGCGTACAGGGCCCAGCCTTCGACGTTGGCGCTGACCATGCCCAGGGTGGTCTGGTAGCGGCTGAGTCGGTCGGCGACGGCGACCCACTGGGCGAGTTGCAGGTGGTGGCCGGGAACGCCCTCGTGGTACCAGATGCTGACGAGTTGCCAGGTCGGGAAGGTGTCCCGGCCGAGGGTGGGCAGGTAGGTGCGGCCGGGGCGGCTGAAGTCCAGGCTGGGGCCGGAGTAGTAAGGCGCGGCGGCGCTGCCTGCCGGTGCGATCCGGGACTCGACCCGGCGCAGTGGTCCGGAGATGTCGAAGTGGGTGCCGTCGAGGGCGGTGATCGCCCGGTCCATGGTCTGCTGCAGCCAGTCGCGGATCGCTTCCTCGCCCTGGACCGCGTGGCCGTGCCGTTCCAGGTGCCGCATCGCCGCGAGGGCGCCCGCCCCGGGCAGGACGCGTTCGGCGGCGGCACGCATGTCGGCGGCGGTGCGGTGGAATTCGCTCCAGGCCCAGGCGTACGCCTCGTCGAGGTCGATGTCGGCGCCGGTGTGGTGGCGCACGGCGAGCCGGTAGCGTTCCCGGCCGACGGCGTCCGGGGTGTCGGCGGTGGCCGGCGCGTAGGTGTCGCGCAGCCAGTCGCGGAACTCGGCGACGGCGGCGGTGGCCCGGAGGGCGGCGGCGTCCAGTTCGCCGCGCAGCTGCTCGGGGCCGGGGGTGACGAAGTCGGCGAACCATCCCGCGTTTCCGGTGCCTTCGCCGGTCCAGGCGGTGAGCTGGTCGATGACGGTGGCGGCCTGGCGGGGCGCGGCGAGCAGGCGCCGGTTCATCCCTTCGGTGAGGGTGGCCCGGTAGCCGTCGAGTGCGGCGGGCAGGTTGCGCATCCGGCCGGCCACGGTGGCCCAGTCGTCGTCGGTGGCGGTCGGCATGTAGGTGAAGATCTTCCGCACCTGGTGGACGTGCGCGGAGATGTTGCGCAGCTGGCGGAGGTTCTCGCCGGCGTCGTGGACGGCCAGTTCGGCGGTGAGGCGTTCGCGGAGGAGTCGGGCGCAGTTCTGGTCGGCGGGGTCTTCCGGGGCGGGGCCGGTGGCGGCGGTCGTGGCGTCGAGGTCGGTGAGGGCGCGTCGGGCGAGGTCGGCGAGCGCCTCGAATCCTTCGGGGGAGAGGTCCGGCTGCCGGTCGTCGCCGGGGTGCAGGCCCAACCAGGCGGCGTTCAAGGGGCTTTGGGCGGCCACGTGGTCGAGGTAACGGTCGGCGATAGTGCGAGCGGTGATCGTTTCATCTGCCATGGCGCCATGATGGCGTACCCGTCCGGGTTGCCCCGACGGTGTGTGCCCCGACTGTTGGTGGGCTGACGACCGGTCGCTGTCGACCGGGGCGTTTCCCTTCGGAGGGTTTGATTGAATCGAAGGGAAACGCCCCCCGGGGCCGTCCTCAGCCCGCGTGGGAGTCGCGCAGCAGCTTCTTGTCCGGCTTGCCCACGGCCGTCAGCGGGATCTCGGCCATCACGTGCAGGGCCTCCGGTGCGTACATCCGGCCCTTGCGGGCCGTGACGTACGCGCGGATGTCCGCCAGTTCGGGCTGCTGCCCGGGTGCGGGGACGACGGCGACGTGGACGTGCTCCGCTTCCTGGGCGTCGCGCACCCCGTAGACCGCGCACCGGGCGATCGCCGGGTGGGTGAGGAGCAACTCCTCGACCTCGTCGGGGTAGACGTGCCCCCCGACCACGATGATCTTGTCCTTGAGGCGGTCGGCCAGGAAGAGGTAGCCGTCCTCGTCGAGGTAGCCGATGTCGCCGGTGTTCAGCCAGCCGTCGCGCAGGACCTCGGCGGTGAGGTCGGGCCGCTTCCAGTACCCGGCCATGATGGTGGCGGCGCGGATGTGGATCTCGCCCTGCTCGCCGGTCGGCAGCCCGGTGCCGTCGGCGGCCCGGATCACCACCTCGACGCCCGGGAGGGGCCGGCCGACCGGGACCCGGCTGCCGCCCGGCCCGATCCGGTCGTGCTCCTGCGGGGTGAGCACGGAGATCAGCTGTGCCTCCGACATCCCGTAGGCGCCCGTCAGGACCGGCCCGAACACCTTGAGCGCCTCGCGGATCCGGGTCGGCGAGGCGGCGCAGCCCCCGTACGCGATCTGCCGCAGGCTGGACAGGTCGGTCCGGCCGACCGCCGGGTGGTCGAGCAGCTGGTAGAGCAGTGGGGGCAGCGCCCAGAGGTCGGTGATGCGTTCGCGCTCGACGGCGGCCAGCACCGCGCCGGGGTCGAAGGAGCGCTGGAGGACCACCGATCCGCCATGGTGGAGCGTCAGGTCGCAGAGGACGCCCGCGAGATGGGCGAGCGGGGTGGCTGCGAGGAGCCGGGGCGCGCCGTCGGCGGGGTCGCTGCCGATCGGGGCGTCGAAGACGCGACGGTAGGGCCCGTGCAGGCTGCGGATGCCCTTCGGGATGCCGGTGGTGCCGCCGGTGTGGCGGATGCCCAGGTCGTCGTCGGGGCCGACTCGGACGGCGGGCGGCTCGGCGGGGTGGTGGGCGGACGCGGCGATGACGTCCGCGCCGATGGTCGACGGGCCGGGGCCGGGTCCCAGGGTGAGGACGGTCGGCACGTCGACGAGGGGGAGCAACTCGGCTGCGGTCGCGTACCGTTCGGCGTCCACGAGAAGGAGGGCGGTGTCGACGCTGGCCGCGATCTCGGCGAGGGTCGGCGCGCTCATGCCGTCGTAGAGGTTCACCACCCGCGCGCCCGCGAGCCCGGCGGCGTACCGGGCGCTCAACGCCTCGGGGGTGTTGCCGGTGAGCAGGGTGACGGTGGTGCCGCGTGCCGCGCCCCGGGCGAGGAGTTCGTGGGCGAGGCGGTACGTGGCGGCGGCGAAGTCGCCGGCGGTGATCACCGCACCGTCGGCGGTGGTGATGGCCCGTCGGTCGGGATCGGCGGCGAGGGACTGAAGGATCAGGGCGGGGGCACTGACGAACTCCGGTTCGCTGATGGCCACTTCTTCTGTGCAGTTCGCAACCATCTTCACAGCCTAACCCCATTCTTCGTGCCCGATGGAGTAGTTCGGTCCCCCGGGATTGGGAGGTCGGGCCGGGGCGGTCAACGACGGGTATCCGGACCGGCGGGGTCGGAGGGTTCAGAACGCCGCCGGCGGGCGGAGGGTGAGGTCGGTGACGGCGTCCCAGCGCTCGGCGGTCTCGCGGTCGGTGGGGACGCGGATGTCGCGCGGGCGGTCGTCGCGGAACACGGTGAAGGCCTCAAGTAGCCGGCGGCAAACGTGTGTTGGGCATCCAGTAGATCACCCGACGGTGGCCTTCCGGGCCTGGTTCCGGCAGTGGGCGAGGGCGAGTTTGATGCGGAAGTCGGGGCTGGGGGCGGCGGCGAGGAGTTCGCCGGCGGTGATGAGGGTGGTCCAGTAGGTGGTGGGGTCGCCGGTGCGGGGCATGGGGTGGGCGGCGGCCAGGGAGAGGTAGGCGGTGGTGAGGTTGCCGGTGGTGAACCAGCGGGCGAGGCCGTGCTGGTGGCCGGGGCGGATGCCGCCCATGGCGTCGATGGCGACCAGGAAGAGGTCGATGAGGGCGCGGTCGGTGTCGGTGAGGGTGACGGGGACGTCGAAGACGCCGAGGGCTTCGAGGAGTTCGCCGGTGTCGGCCTCGGAGTTGGGGCGGGGGTTGGCGAGGAGGGAGTGGTAGCAGTCGTTGAGGCGGCGGGTGGTCTTGGCGAGGGGGATGTCGAGGGCGAGGCAGACCGCCCGGGCCGACGGCAGAGGTTCGTTGCTGCGGCGGGCGAGGAGGGCGTAGACCTCGGCGGGGGCGGTGCCCTGGGCGAGGGCGTGCCGGGCGAGCGAGGCGAGGGGCGGCTGCATCGGCGGCACTCCTTCAGACGGTGGCGAAGGAGAAGGAGGGCGCGACCAGCGCCCAGACGAACTTGCCGATGCCGCCCGAACGCGGGCAGCAACCCCAGCGCTCGGCCAGCTCGTTGACGAGGAACAGGCCGCGTCCGTGCTCGTCGTCGAGGGTGGGGGAGTTGAGGGCGGGGCGTCCGGTGCCGGCGTCGTGGACCTCGATGCGCAGGCGGCTGCCGACGAGGGCGAAGCGGACCTCGATGAGACGGTCGGCGGGCGCGTCGGAGTGCTGGACGGCGTTCGCGAACAGTTCGCCGAGGAGGAGTTCGGCGACATCGCAGTAGCGGTCGCCGGCGGGGAGCGCGGCGAGGTAGGCGCGCAGGAGGTGGCGGGCGACCGGGGTCGAGTCCGTGCGGGAGTCCAGACGCACAGCGAACGTGCGGGGGCGGCGGGTAGCGAGCATGGCGAAGCACCTCGGGGGCGGAATGGGGGCGTACGAAAGGCGCGCAATCACGCTATGCATGCACATGATTGCGTTCCGGTGACAATCATCGAGGCTGCAGAGGTACGGTGACGCCAGATCGACGTGCGGGACGTGCGGAGCACAACTGGGGGCAGTCATGGCACAGCGGAAAACCAGGCGAGGGACGACGGCGAGCTCCGCGATCATGTTCGGCGAGGAGCTCAAGTACGCGCGCGAGGCGGCGGGCTACACGCAGGAGGAGCTGGGCAGGCTCCTGCACTGCGACCGGACGGTGATCTCGCGGACCGAAAGCGGCAAGCGGAAGCCGTCGGTCGAGGAAGTCGAGGAAATCGGCCGACTGTTGAACACGGGCGACCTGTTGATGCGGCTGTACAACCGGGTTGACTGGGACGCGCAGGTCGAGCACCCGGACTGGTTCCAGGAACAGGTGGACCGCGAGGCTGTCGCGATCGGGCTGCGGGTGTACCAGGACAGCGTGATCCATGGCCTGTTGCAGTCTTGGCAGTACGCGCGGGCGCTCTTCGACACTGGCGATGCGGCCGGCAAAACGGAGGAGATCGAGGAGCTGACCAGGGCTCGGCTCAGTCGGCAGAGTCGCTTCCTCGAGCCGGACGGGCCGTTGTTGCTGAATCGTTCTCGATGAGAGCGCCATCCGTACGGTCGTGGGCGGGCCGAGCGTGATGCGGTGTCAGATGGAGCACCTGCTGCGGGTGGCCCAGCTCCCGAACATCGTCATTCACGTGGCGCCGTTTGCGAATCGGCGGACGCTCATCAACACGGCTATGGTGTTGCTGGAGCTGCCGGACGGACAGTACTCCGTCTACTCGGAGAGTCTCGATCGAGGGCATCTGAGCGATGCTCCTGCCACCGTGGCCAAGTACCAGCGTCGATATGATCAGCTCCGGGCCGAATGTCTGTCAGAGAGCGACTCGCTTCGGCTGATCGCCGAGGCGCTGGAGGGTTTCAGAGATGATGAGCAACGAGCTCGCCGCAGCCGCCTGGCGGAAGAGCAGCTTCAGCGGAAACAACGGCGGGGACTGCATCGAGGTAGCCCCCGGATTCCCCGGCCTCGTCCCCGTCCGTGACTCCAAGGACCCGCACGGCCCGGTCCTTACCTTCCCTGACTCCTCCTGGGGGGCCTTCATCGAGGCGGTTCAGGCAGGCGACTTCCCGGTCGACTGCTGACCCGGACTCCAAGCGGCGCCGGCCCGGATCGCCGCACCGCTCGTGTCCGGCGGGCAAGGCCGGACGGCGGGCGAGCAGGCGTCGCCCGGAGGTGGTCAGAAGCACCCCTTGAGATGGTCTATGCTTAACCCATCACCCAGATGCGCGGGTGGCGGAATAGGCAGACGCGCTGGATTCAGGTTCCAGTGCCCGAAAGGGCGTGGGGGTTCAACTCCCCCCTCGCGCACAATGAAACACCGACGAAAAGGTGCTTCTCACAGCGACGAAAGTTGCTGAGGGAGGCACCTTTTCTCGTTGGGTTGCTGCTGGTTCGTCAGCGGTGCGGCTCGGCGTTCGCGGTCGTGAGCATGCACTTCGAGGTCGTGATCTCGTGCTTCCTGCGTGACGGGACGCCGGGCGGACGGCCATGTCGGCCAGTTCCGTGGGGAGGGCGAGTCCGAGCCGGCGGTGATCACGTGTCGAGGTGGCGACCGGCGGAGCAGGCGATCAGCAGCACCGTCACGGGCAGAACGGCTACGACATCCGCTTTCCGTATGCTGTTGTGACGCAGCGCATGGAATATCCCGAGCGGCAAGAATCCGATGGGTACGCCGAGGGATTGTCCGGGACGTAACCATTGGCCCTGTAGGGTCACTCTTCTCTGCCTCTCCGTGCAAACTCGCCGAATTCCGCCCCACTGACCCGGGTGAATTCTTCTCCTCCCATTCGGAAGATATGCGGGAAGGGCGTTCAGGTCGCTGAATCGGCAGGCCGAAAGAGCCGCCTGCGCAGGGTGGCCGTCGGGGTGCTCTGCCGCTCCCGACGCGCACCAGGCCACTCACCCGCCAGGCCACCCGCCAGGACGGGTTCCGGGAGCAGGCGCACCGGCGGGGGCGGCCGGCCCCCGTGTCCCGCCTCCGTGGCACGGAATTCCCGCGAGGTCAAACACCGGGTTCAGGAATTGACAGGGCACTTGGCGGCGTGCCTTCCCCCGGACCGTACTGAATCATCGGCCCGGCCACATCTGCAAAAATTGACAGAACGCTGGGCGGCATGCCCTCGACCGCGCCGGAAAATCGCCGACTGTTATCGGTCGACAGGGAATTGACACCCGCCTGACGGTTGTTTACGGTTCCGCTCGTCAGGTTTTCCGAACCGCATCCGAAGGTATTCATGACTGCATCCGCGTTGCCGAAGTTCGTCGGTGCGAACTGGAACATGCTCATCGCGCTCCTCGGCGCGGCTGGCCTGATGCCGGCCCTGCGCCCGGAGCGCAAGCCCGCGGCTGCCGGGGCCGATGCCCGGCCCGTCCGCGAGGGCCACGACGTGGGCACCCGCTGACGCCATGGGAACCAGGCAGAAACTCCCCGAGACGCGGTCGGACAGCCAGGCCACCTACCTGCCCGACCGGCACATGTTCGCCCTGTGGACCTGGGCCGACGGCGCCGTGGGGGCGGCCCCGCCGGTCGGCGACGTCGAGACCGTTCCCCTGGCTGTGCCGACGCCGGACCTCGGCAGGCTCAAGGTGTCCGACGTCGACTGCGTGCTGATCGAGCCGGACCGGCTCCTGACCGTGCCCCTCGACTCGCCAGGCCGGTCGGTGAAGGCCTGGCGGTCGTGGATCGCGGGCGGCGAGTCGGCCCTTCCGGTCGCCGCGCACGCGGTCCCCGACACCACAGGCGTCGCGGTGACGACGGCAGAGCACGCGGGCGGCGTCTTCCGCCGCACCACCTCGGTGGGGGTCGAGATGCGCACGGCGCTCACCGCCGAGCTGCGGCCCTACCAGGTGCGCGGGGTGAGCTGGCTGCGCGAGACCATCGAGACGCACGGCGGCGCGGTGCTGGCTGACGAGATGGGACTGGGTAAGACCCTGCAGGCCATCGGTTGTGTCGCCGGACGCGCCGAGAGGGCGCCGCAACTGGTGGTCTGCCCCACGTCGTTGGTGGGGAACTGGGCGCACGAGATCGCGCGGTTCGCACCCGGACTGCGGACCACGACCTGGCGCGGCGGGCCGCTGCCCGAGGTGGACAGCGGCACGGTGGTGCTCACCGGCTACCCCACGCTGCGCACGCACGGCCCGGCCCTGGCGGGGATCCAGTGGAGCACCGCGGTCTTCGACGAGGCGCAGGTCCTGAAGAACCCCCGTACGCAGGTGTCGAAGGCCGCGCGCACCATCGCGGCCGACGCGCGGATCGCCCTGACCGGAACGCCCGTCGAGAATCACCTCGACGAGCTGTGGGCCCTGCTCAATCTGGTCGCACCGCAGCTGTTCGCGAACCGGACGCAGTTCCGCCGTCGCTTCGTGCGGCCGATCGCGGACGGCTCCCCGGCCGCTTCGGCCCGGTTGCGCGGGGCCGTCGAGCCGGTCGTGCTGATGCGGAAGAAGTCCCAGGTCGCAGGGTCACTCCCAGCCAAGATCCACGCCGATCTCATCTGCGACCTCAGCGAGGAGCAGGAGCAGTTGTACGACCGGTTGCTGGACCAGGTCATCGACGACGGATTCGGCAGCGGCGCCCAGCGGCAGACCCGGGTGCTCGCGGTCCTGACGTCGCTCAAGCAGGTCTGCAACCATCCGGGCCTGATCACGGACGACCTCGGTGAGCTGTCGGGCAGGTCGGGCAAGCTCGACCTGTGCGCCGACATCGTGGCCAACAACCTGGAGAACGACTCGCCGACCCTCGTCTTCACCCAGTACCGGCAGACCGGTGAGCTGCTGGTCCGGCACTTCGCCGAACAGTTCGGGGTGAGTGCGCCGTTCTTCCACGGTGGCCTGAACCAGGAGCAGCGGGCCGACATCGTCCGCCGGTTCCAGTCCGACGACGGTCCGAAGGTGCTCGTCCTCAGCCTGAAAGCAGGGGGCACCGGGCTCACGCTCACGCGCGCGGCCGACGTCATCCACTTCGACCGGTGGTGGAACCCGGCCGTGGAGGCCCAGGCGTCCGACCGGGTCCACCGGATCGGTCAGACCCGCCCGGTCACCGTCACCACCCTGACCACCGGTACCACTGTCGAGGAGCACATCGCGGCCATGCACGACCGCAAGTCCGCGCTGTCGGACATCGCCGACACGTCCGGCGTCGCCGAGCTGGCCCGACTTGACGACGACCGTCTCATCGAGGTCCTGCGCCGGAAGCGAGTCAACTGACCATGGCCGACCACGACTACGGTTACACGAAGTGGGGCAAGGACTGGGTCCGGTTCGCCGAGTCGTTGCGCCAGACCCGTCCTGATCCCCAGCTGCCGAGCGCACGCCGCACGGCACGCGACGGGAAGGTCCGGATCACGTTCGACGACCGGACCGTGCGTGCCGTCGTGCACCGAGGTCGCGGCACCTCGGTAGTCACGATCGAGGTCGCGCCGATGTCCCCGGAGGCGGCGGCCGAGATCTCCCGTCAGCTGAGCGGCATCCAGCCCCTGCTCACCGACGACCTGTACCGCGCGCTCGCCGACGCGGGCCATCCGCCCGCGCCGGCCCTCGACAGCGTCGACTGCTCCTGCCCGTCCGCCACCCCGCGGTGCGTCCATGAGCTGTCCGTCTACTACGACATGGCGCGGCGCATCGACGACGATCCCCGCATCGCTCTAGACGTGCAGGGCTTCTTCCGCGCTTCGGCGGGCGGCGGCCGGGCGCCCACCGAAGCGCAGCGCTGGATCGCGCTCAACTCCCTTGATCCGGCCGCCTACTTCACGGCGGCCGATTGACCCGGCCGGCCTGAGGGCGACCTGCCGGTGAGCCGGCGTTCAGCGCCAGGGTGGGCGCCGGAGTCTGGTGAGGAGTCCCGGACGGGTGGCCAGGAAGCCGGCGAGGGCGGCGGCGGTGCCGACGGCTTCGGCGATCGCGGTGGCGGTCTTCTTCGGGTACCAGGCCGGCTCGTACATGTTCGGCAGCGGGCCGAGCGTGCCCACGTCGACGTGGCTGTACAGGAGGACGGCGCCGAGCGCGGAGGCCGACACGAGGAAGGCGAACGCCCACACCGCGCGCCGGCGGGCGGCGAGCAGGAGGAGCAGCGCGGCCAGGCAGGCCACGGCGGCTTCGGCCCGGAACAGCGTGCCCTGGGAGATGTCCGCGCCGTACGGGTCGTAGTCGGGGGCGAGCTCGGCGTGGATGGCGGCGTCGACGGCGAGCGCCGCGACCGCCAGGGCCTTGAGCAGCCAGACGGTCAGCACCCGGGGGCTGAGGGCGGTGCGGCGGGGGAGCGGGGAGATGGCCATGGTCGGCTCCTGTTACTGCTCGGTCGGCTGCTCGGTGGGCTGCTCCTGTGCTGCTCGGTCGGCTGCTCGGCGTGCTGCTCGGTGTGGCGGCGGGCGGGGAGTGCCGCCGTGTGCACGGTCACGGCACCAGCACCACCAGCACGGGCCCGGTGGCGAAGGGCACGGCGGCGCCGTCGGGCAGGGTGAACGACGTGCCCGCCGCAGGGTCCGGCCGGCTCCACCGCACGCTCCACACCCGGCCGTCGCGCAGCACCTCGGCCGTCCCGGAGCCGGTGGTGCGGGTGAACACCTCGTTGTCGGGGTGCCCGGCGTTGAAGTCGGTGAACAGGCCGGGAACGATGCCGACGTGCTGGGCGACGACGGTCGCGGTGCCGGACCAGGCCGGGCGGCCGTCCACGGCGACGTCGTACGCGCCGCCGTTGAAGCGCACGCCGATCGACGCGGCGGGCAGGTGCCAGGTCATGGCGGCGAGTTGGCTGCCGCCGGCGGGCGCGGCACCGAACGTGAAGCCGGGGGAGCGGGCGGGCACCGACGGGTGCGCGGTGAGGATCCGGTGCGGGTCGATGAAGGTGGGGTCGACGGCGCGGTCGGTGAACACGGCCGGGTCGGTGAACGGGGTGACGTTGCGCAGGTCGGCCGCGCCGAGGAGCGGGATGAGCCCGCTGATGGCGCCGCTGTAGGCGAAGTCGAGGTGCCCGTACTGCTGGAGCAGCGGGATGTCGGTCTGCCGGGCGGAACGCACCGGGCCGACCAGGGCGGGCAGGTGGTTCGCGTCGTACACGGCGAGGAACCGGGACTGGCCGCCCTCGACCTCGATCCAGTACACGATGTCGGCCGCGGCGAGCCCCTGGTGGATCGCCTGTACCCGGGCGCCGACGTTGTCGATCTTCACGGCGAGGGTGTTGCCCGCCGTGCCGACGTTGTCCAGCGGGTTCGACGGCGGCGGGTTCGACGGCTGCGTGGGTGAGGGCGGTGTGGGCGATGGCGTGGGTTGTGCGGGCGCGGGCTGGGTGGGCGCGGACTGTACGGGTTTGTGTCCCGGGCTGCCGCAGCCCTGGAGGGCGGCGAGCCCGGCGGCCGTCCCCGCCACCGCGAGCGCCAGCGTGACCTTCGCTCGGGCACGTGGGGCGTTCGCCGGTGCCCGGGTCGTGGTGCGGATCTTCACGGGGGCTTCCTTCCCGTGGGCGGGGCGGACTGCGAGCCCGCTCCCCGAAGCCGTCACTTACCGTTACGTACCGCAGTTCCGGATCGCTCAACCGGAGTTGCCCGAGCAGGTGTACGAGTTCGGGTGCTCCCTCGATCGGGGGAGGTCGGCGCCGGCGGGCACGGCAATACTGGCGACCATGATCAACGGAATTCGGCCGCTGCTGCGCGGCTCCACCTACACGGGTGTGCTGTTCGCCGTTCTCGGGGCGTTGGCGGGGTTGCCCCTGGCGCTCGTCGCGCTGGTACCCGCTGCCGGGATGCGGTCGGCTCCCTACGTGGTACAGGCGGGGTCGGCGCTGCTGCTCTGGGCCGTGCTGATCGGGGTGACCGGGCTGGCCGGGGGCACGCGGCGGGTGCTGGTCCGGGTGGCACGGCGGCTGCTCCGGGTGGCGGTGCCGGAGCCGGTGAAGGGGCCGCCGGGGGAGCGGTGGCGGACGCCGGTGTTCCTGGTGCTGCACGTGGTGTCGGGGTGGGTGGTGCTGTTCGGCGGCGGTGTGCTGCTGGTGATGGCGCTGTTCTTGCCCGGCCGGTACGCGGAGGGCAAGGCGCAGCTGAGCCTGTTCGGGTGGTCCAAGGACCTGGCGGCCGGCTGGCGTTGGGTGGCGGCGGCGGTCTTCCTGGCGCTGGCGCTGGTGCTGTTCGTGGCGGTGTCGGGGGCGCTGCGGTGGCTGGCGCCGCGGCTGCTCGGGCCGTCGCCGGCGGAGCGGCTGGCGCTGGCCGCCGAGCGGGAGCGGGCGCTGGCCGAACGCAACCGGCTGGCCCACGAGTTGCACGACTCGATCGGGCACACCCTGACCGCCGCCACCATCCAGGCCGCCGTCGCGGGTGAGGTGCTCGCCGTCGACCCGGTGGCCGCCCGGGCCGCCATGCGCAGCATCGAGGAGTCGACCCGCGCGGCGCTGGAGGATCTGGACTACGTGCTGGGGGTGCTGAGGGAGGAAGACTCGGGCACCGCGCCGACCCGGACCCTCGCCGACCTGCCCGAGCTGCTGGACCGGCTGCGCCACGCGGGCGCGGTCGTGGAGACGCAGACCGTCGGCGACCCGGCCGCCGTGCACGGCACGCTCTCCCGCGCCGCGTACCGGATTGTCCAGGAGGGCCTGACCAACGCGCTGCGGCACGGGGCGGGCGGGCCGATCCGGCTCCGGGTGGCGGTGGCGGCGGACGGGCTGGAGTTGAGCGTCGTCAACGGGATCAAGGCCGGGCCGAGCGGCTTCCCGACCTCCGGCCACGGCCTGACCGGCCTCGCCGAGCGCGTCCGCCTGCTGCACGGCGAGTTCGAGGCCGGCCCGGACGGCAACGGCAACGGCAACGGCGACGGCGACGGCGACGGCGACGCCCCGCGGCGCTGGCGGCTGGCCGTTCGGCTGCCGCTACGGTTGGCGGCGTGAGCAGCCCGCAAGCCCCCGTCACCGTTCTGATCGCCGACGACGACCCCGTGACCCGCAGCGGGCTGAGCACCCTGTTGGGGGCTCAGCCGGGCCTCGCGGTGGTCGGGCAGGCGGCGGACGGGGTCGAGGTCGTCGAGCAGGTGCGGCGGCTGCGGCCGGACGTGGTGCTGATGGACGTGCGGATGCCGCGCCGCAACGGGATCGAGGCGACCCGCGCACTGCTCGACGACAGCGCCGACCCGCCGAAGGTCGTCGTGATCACCACCTTCGAGAACGACGACTACGTGACCGCCGCGCTCAGCGCCGGAGCGAGCGGCTTCGTGCTGAAGCGGCGGCCCGTCCCGCAGATCGCCGAGGCGGTGCGGGTCGCGGCGGCCGGGGAGGCGATTCTCTTCCCGGCCGCGCTGCGCCGGATGGTGGCCGCCCGCCCGCTGAACTCGGCCGAGGCGCTGCCCAGGGCGGCGCTGACCGGGCGGGAGGAGGAGGTGCTGCGGCTGATGGCGACCGGGTTGTCGAACCCGGAGATCGCGGAGTCGCTGGCGGTGAGCCTGGAGACGGCGAAGACGCACGTCGGGAACGTGCTGACCAAGCTCGGCGCGCAGAACCGGACCCATGCGGTGGTGATCGCGTACGAGTCCGGGCTGGTCGTGCCCGGCCTGCAGGGTGCGTGAGGCTCGGGCTCTGGGGGCGCTGCCGAGCCCACGGCGTCCGGCCGTCGTCGTCCGGCCGTGTCGTCCGGTCGTCGTCGTCCGGGCATCGTCGTCCGGTCGTCCTCCCGTCGTCGTCCGGTCCGTGGATGGTCGGGAACGGCAGGTGGTCGGTGGGGCAGGATCGGGGCCGACGCCGCCGGACCCACCTCGGTCCGGACAACACCTGTGTGGGGAGTGCCTGCCGTGACTGCCGTAGAGATCCCGGGGTCCAAGTCCATCACCGCCCGGGCGCTGTTCCTGGCCGCCGCCGCCGACGGCGTGACCACCCTGCACCGGCCACTGGCCTCGGACGACACCGAAGGCTTCGCGCAGGGACTGGCCGCGCTCGGCTACGAGGTCGAGCGGGCGGCGGACCGGTGGCGGGTCACGGGACGGCCGGCCGGGCCCGCCGCCGAGGCGGCCGAGGTGTACTGCCGGGACGGCGCCACCACCGCGCGCTTCCTGCCCGCCTCGCCGCCGCCGGCCACGGCACCTACCGCTTCGACGCCTCCGCCCAGATGCGCCGCCGCCCGGTCGCCCCGCTGACCCGGGCGCTGCGCGAGCTGGGCGTCGACCTGCGGCACGAGGAAGCCGAGGGGCACCACCCGCTCACCGTCGTCGCCGACGGCGTCCGCGGCGGCGAACTCACCCTGGACGCCGGGGAGTCCTCGCAGTACCTGACCGCACTGCTGCTGCTCGGCCCGCTCACCCGGGACGGGCTGCGGATCACCGTCACCCGGCTGGTCTCGGCCCCGTACATCGGCATCACCCTCGCGATGATGCGGGAGTTCGGGGTCGAGGTGAAGCGGGAGCGGACGCCGCGCGGCGAGGTGTTCGACGTGCCGTCCGGGGGCTACCGGGCCACCGGGTACGCCGTCGAGCCGGACGCCTCCACCGCGAGTTACTTCTTCGCCGCCGCGGCCCTCGCCGGCCGGGAGATCACCGTCCCCGGCCTCGGCCGAGGCGCCCTCCAGGGCGACCTGCGCTTCGTGGACGTGCTGCGGCGGATGGGCGTCCGGGTGGACATCGGGAGCGACCGTACGACGGTGACCGGCGACGGCACGCTCGACGGCCTCACCGTCAACATGCGGGACATCTCCGACACCATGCCCACCCTCGCGGCGATCGCGCCCTTCGCGTCCGGGCCGGTGCGGATCGAGGACGTCCACAACACCCGGGTCAAGGAGTGCGACCGGCTCGAGGCCTGCGCCGCCAACCTGCGCGCGATGGGCATCACGGTGGCGACCGGGGACGACTGGATCGAGATCCACCCCGGCACGCCCCGCCCGGTCGAGATCGCCACGCACGCCGACCACCGGATCGTGATGTCCTTCGCCGTCACCTCGCTGCGCACGCCCGGGATCACGTTCGACGACCCGGGGTGCGTGCGGAAGACCTTCCCGGGGTTCCACGAGGCCTTCGCGCGGCTGCGGACGGAGTGGGCGGTCTGAGCGGGCGGCCTGACCGGGCGGTCTGACCGGGCGGTCTGACCGGGCGCCGACGGGGCGGAGGGGCGGAGAGACGAGGGGGCTCGGGCGGGTCCATGGATGTGACCCGGATCACGCTTGAGGTTGACCCTGGGGCGGGGTGGAGGCTCATCGCAGCGGGCCCGGCACCGAGCCGGGCACCACGGATTCGAAGGAGAGCGCCATGTCCACCACCTCTTCCCACCAGGGCCAGGACCGTCCGGAGCTGCGGAAGACGATCGAGGAGATCGCCGCGTCCGGCTTCGTCGGGGTGCAGCTGCGGGTGAACGACGAACACGGCGAGTGGGCCGGCAGTGCCGGGGTGCGCGAACTGGGCCGGGACGCGGAGGCGTTGGCCGACGGGCACTTCCGCATCGGCAGCTCCACCAAGAGCTTCATCGCGACCACGGTGCTCATGCTGGTGGCCGAGGGCAGGATCGCCCTGGACGCCCCGGCCGCCGACCACCTGCCCGCGTTCGGGCTCGACCGGCGGATCACCGTACGGATGCTGCTGCAGCACACCAGCGGGATCTTCAGCCACACCGGCGAACTCCTCGAGGACGGGACGGTCGTGCCGGGCGTCGCCTGGCGCGGCAGGGAATGGGTGGACCAGCGGTTCCGCATCTACCCGCCCGAGGAGCTGGTCCGACTGTCGCTGTCCAAGCCGGCCCGGTTCGCGCCGGGCACGGGCTGGAGCTACTCCAACACCAACTACGTGCTGGCCCGGCTGGTGATCGAGGCGGTCACCGGCCGCACGTTCGCCGAGGAACTGCAGCGGCTGATCCTGGGGCCGCTGGGAATGACCGGCACCGTCGCACCCGGCACCTCGCCCGAGATCCCCGAGCCCCACAACCACGGCTACTACCGCTACGAGGAGGACGGGCAGGAGAAGACGGTCGACATCACCCGCCACAACCCCACCTGGGTCGCGGCCGGCGGCGACATGATCTCCACCACCCGGGACCTGCACACGTACTTCTCCGCGCTGATGGGCGGCAGGCTCCTGCCGACCGGGCAGCCGGTCGATCTGCTCGCCGAGATGCGTACCCCGGAGGCGACGGTCGGCTACGGCCTGGGCGTGTTCGCGCAGGACCTGGGCCCGGGCGTCGGCACCCTCTACCACCACCACGGCGCCACCATCGGCTCGGCGACGCTGATGTACGCCACCCCCGACGGCCGCACGACCCTGACCGCCGGGCTGAGCTACGTGGACGACGCCGACATGACCCTCGCGGCCGGGTTCCAGAACGTCCAACAGCGCCTCGTCGACGAGGTGTTCCGCGGCGGGCAGGCCGACCCGGCACGGCCGACGGGCTGAACACCCGCGCCCCGTACGCTTCGGGGGGATCGTTCCCGGCGGTCCCCGGCGGTCCCCATCCACCCGGCGGTCCCCATCCACCCGGCGGTCCCCATCCACCCGGCGGTCCCCATCCACCCGGCGGTCCCCATCCACCCGGCCGGCGGCAGTGCGCGCAGCCGCCGGGCCCGAGCACGAGGCAGGCAGAGTAGATGGCGAACGGAGTCACGATCGGGCAGGCGGCGTCCTACGTCGGCGTCACGGTGAAGACCGTGCGGCACTACCACCAGCTCGGGCTCGTCGACGAACCGCCGCGCGACGCCTCCGGCTACCGGCGGTACGGATCGGCCGAACTGCTACGGCTCGTGCAAGTCCGCACGCTGGCTGCCGCCGGAGTGCCGCTCGCCGAGATCCGGCCCCTCCTCGATGCCGGCACCGAGGAGTTCGCCGTTGCCGTCGCCGATGTCGGACGGCGGCTGACCGAACGGATCGAGGAGCTGAGCGCACGCCGTGACACGCTGCACCGGCTCGCCGACGGCGACCGGGCCCTGCTGCCCGAACGCGCCTGCGCGATCCTGGACCGGATGCCCGGCCTCGGCTTCGGCCCCGACTACGTGGCCGCGCAACGCGAGGCCCTGGTGCTGGCCCGGGTGCTCGTGCCGGAGGGCTTCGACGGCTTCCTGGCCCAGCTCGAACACCGCCTCGACGACCCCGCGTACGTCGACCTGGCCAAGCGCGGCCAGGAAGCCGAGAGCTGGGAACCGGACGACCCCAGGATCGAGGAGCTCGCCACCGCCATGGCCGACCACTACCTCGCCAACCCCGCCCTCCTGGGCGACCCCGCCAGCCTGCGGGCCTGGAGCAGGGCCTCCGCCCAGTACCGGTTGATCGACAACCACCGCGGCGACCAGGCACCCGTCGCGGCCCGGCTGACCGCGCTCACCGAGGCCAGACTCCGCTCCGCCGGCGTACCCGCCCCCCGCCGCTGACGGGAGACCCGAGCTCCTTCGGAATCCCGGTTGCCGGGGAGCGGGCCCAGCGGCGAGGATCCCGTTCGTGTCCGAGACGACGGCGTTCGACGGGGCCGAGCTGCGGCCCTACCCCAAGATCCCCGCGCGCGGCCGCTCCGGCGGACCCGGCAGCCGCGAGTGGACCGCGGCGGAGAAGGTGCACGGCGCGCACTTCGCGATCGTCTGCGAAGGCGACTCCGTGCGGGCCGCGAAACGGCGCGAACTGCTGGACGACGAGGCCCTGGACGACTTCTTCGGGGTGAGCCGCATCTGGCCCCGACTCGCCGTCGCCGCGGCCCGGTTCGCCCGTGCGGTGCGCGAGACCTGGGGCCCCTCGGCGGTGGTGACGATCTACGGCGAACTGGCCGGCGGACGCTACCCCCACCCCGAGGTGCCTGCCGTCGCCGGGGTCGACCCGGTGCAGACCGGTATCTGGTACGACCCCGGCCTGCGCTGGCTGCCCTTCGACGCCACCGTGCAGACACCCGAGGGCCGCTGGTGGATCGCCGACCGTGCCCTGCGCACGATCGCGGCCACCGCCGGGCTCACCTGCGTACCGCTCCTCGCACACGGCCCGCTGAACGCGCTGCACGACCTGCCCGTGCTGTTCCCGAGCCGGGTGCCCGCGCTGAACGGGCTGCCCGAACTGGCGGACAACCTCGCGGAAGGGTACGTCCTCAAACCGGCCGGGCAATGGCAGGAGTCGGGCACGGAGGGGGCGGTGGTGCGGCCGCTGGTGAAGGTGAAACAGCGGGCCTTCGCCGAAGACGAGCGCTACGGCGGCGCCCGCCCCTATCTGCCCCCGCCGGAAGGCGCGGCCGGAGTGCCGGCGTGGCTGCTGGTCCAGGCATCGGCGCTGCTCACCCCCGCCCGGGCGGCCGCCGCCGTCAGCAAACTGGGGCCGCGAACAGCCACGGAGGCGGTGGCGGAGGAGATCGCGCAGGACGTGACGGACGAACTCGCCGAAGCCCTGGGCGGGTTGGAGACGTCCGCCAGGGCGGCGCTGCGGCGGTCGCTGGAACCGGGGGCGCTGGCCCTCGCGGCCTTCGACGCGGACGAGCGGCGCGGCACCTGAGCGATGCCGGAACGGGCGCCCGGGCGACGCGACTGCTCAGGGGGCCTGCCGTACCGTGATCATCGGTACCTCCCGGGGGGCTTCGGGGGCGCGGAAAAAATCTTCGGAGAAATTTCTCGACCGATGTCGAGGGCCCGCCCCGCCGCTCCGACCGAGAGGTGACAGCGCGCCGGAGGGGCGCGTGGGACCGGAGGGGACACCCGAGATGAAGTACCTCGCGATGATCTACGGCAACCAGGCCAAGTGGGACGCCTTCCCGGCCGAGGCCTGGCCGGAGGCGATCGCCAAGCAGGAGGCGTTCAATGCCAGGTACCGCGAGAGCGGCGAACTGGTCGGCGCGTACGGGCTGGCGGACGCGGCCGCCGCGCAGCTGGTGCGGCGGGCGGAGGGGGTGCCGGTGGTCACCGACGGGCCGTACCTGGAGACCAAGGAGTACCTGGCCAGCTTCTACCTCCTGGACTGCGAGAGCCTGGAGCGCGCCCAGCGGATCGCCGCCGACATGCCGTTCGCGGACGTGGAGCCGGTGGAGCTGTGGCCGATCCTGCACGAGTCGCCGGTGAACGACCTCCCGGTGAACGACCTCCCGGTGGGCGACCTCCCGGTGAGTGAGTGAGCATCGGCAACGTCTCCGTCGAGGGCCTGCTGCGCGAACTGGCGCCGCAGGTCCTCGGCGTGCTGGTGCGGCGGCACGGCGGGGCGTTCGACGCGTGCGAGGACGCGGTGCAGGAGGCGCTGCTGGCCGCCGCGCTGCAATGGCCGGCGGACGGGATGCCGGCGAACCCGCGCGGCTGGCTGGTGACCGTCGCCGACCGTCGGCTGATCGACCAGGTGCGCAGCGAGTCGGCACGCCGCCGCCGGGAGGAGTCACTGGCGCCGGCCACCCCGCAGGCGGCGCTGCTCGCCCCCGCCGCCGACGCGCCCGACCCGGCGGCCGACGACTCGCTCGCGCTGCTGTTCCTCTGCTGCCATCCGGCACTGTCCGTGCCGAGCCGGATCGCGCTGACCCTGCGTGCCGTCGGCGGCCTGACCACCGCGCAGATCGCCGCCGCGTTCCTGGTGCCCGAGGCGACCATGGCGCAGCGGATCAGCCGGGCCAAGCAGGCCCTGAAAGCGGCGGGCGGACGGCTGGCGCTGCCCGACGGCGAGAGCGGGGCCGCGCGGCTCGGCGAGGTCCGGCACGTGCTGTACCTGATCTTCAACGAGGGCTACACGGCCAGCGGCGGCGAGGAGTTGACCGTGCCGCGGCTCGCCGCCGAGGCGATCCGGCTGACCCGGCTGCTGCTGCGCCTCACCCCGGACGACGCCGAGACGGCGGGACTGCTCGCCCTGATGCTCCTCACCGACGCCCGCCGGCCCGCCCGCACCGGTCCGTACGGCGGGCTGGTGCCGCTGGACGAACAGGACCGTGGCTGCTGGGACCGCGAACTGCTCGGCGAAGGGCTGGAGTTGATCGCCGCCGCGCTCCCGGGCGGGCAGCCCGGGCCGTACCAGGTGCAGGCGGCGATCGCCGCGGTGCACAGCGAGGCGGCGACCGCCGAGGACACCGACTGGCCGCAGATCCTGGCGCTGTACGACCTGCTGCTGTGCTTCGACGCCAACCCGATGGTCGCCCTCAACCGGGCCGTCGCGGTGGCGATGGTGCACGACCCGGCGGCCGGGCTCGCCCTCCTCGACGGGCTCGCCGCCGACAAGCGCCTCGCCCGCCACCACCGCCTCCTCGCCGCCCGCGCCCACCTCCTCGAGCGCCTCGGCACCGACCCGGCCGCCGCCGCCCGTACCTACCGCGAAGCCGCCGCCCGGACCTCCAGCGCCCCGGAACGCCGCCACCTGGCGGCCCGGGCCCAGCGGCTCGAGGCCGGTGGAGGGGGCGTGGGCTGAGGCGGGGGCCAGCCGGCCAGGCCGGCCCGGCGGGTCGAGGGTGGGTTCAGGGGGCGTCGAGGGGGCTTCCCACGCTGCCGGGGCGGCCCCATCATGGGCTCCCGTTCGGGCAGAACCGTCCCCAGGAGGCAGAAGAGATGACGATCCCACTCCCCGTCCGGATCCAGGCCGCCGTCGTCCGGGGCGCGTACGCCCTGCCGGAGGGGCTGCGGCGGGCGATCGCCGGCAAGCCGGTGGTGCGGGACGGGCAGACGCTCGCGCTGGACGCGCAGTTGATCCTCACGCTGCAGCGGCTGTCGAAGGCGGCCCTGGTGATGCCGGGCGGGGTCGGGCCGTCGCGGGCCGCGATGGAGTACGCGCGGCACCTGGTGGGCGGGCCGACGCTGCGTTCGGTGGCCGCGCGGGCCGTCGGGATCCCGCAGGAGCAGGGGGAGTTGGCGGCGACGCTGTACACGCCGGACGGTCTGGCGGAGGGTTCCGGCCTGCTGGTGTACCTGCACGGCGGGGGCTGGGTGGTCGGCAGCCGGGCCAGTCACGACCACGTCGCCCGGTTCCTGGCGCAGCGGGCGCAGGTGCGGGTGCTGTCGGTGGAGTACCGGCTGGCGCCCGAGCACGTGTTCCCGGCGGCGGCCGAGGACGCGCTGGCCGCGTTCGACTACGCGCACGCCAAGGCGGCCGACCTGGGCGCGGACCCGGAGCGGATCGCGATCGGCGGGGACAGCGCGGGCGGCAACCTGGCCGCCGTCGCGACCCAGGAGGCCGTGCGGCGGGGTGGTCCCGCGCCGGTGTTCCAGCTGCTGCTGTACCCGGCGGCGGACGCCTCGGTCCGCCGCCCGTCGCGCGAGCTGTTCGCCGACGGGTTCTTCCTGACCAGCGCCGACATGGACTGGTTCGCCGACCGGTATGCGCCCGACCACGCCGACCGCACCGACCGGCGCCTGTCGCCGCTGCTCGCCGGGGACCTGTCCGGCCTGCCGCCCGCGTACGTCGGCACCGCGGGCTTCGACCCGCTGCGCGACGAGGGCGAGGCGTACGCGCGGGCGTTGCAGGAGGCGGGAGTGGCGGTGCGGTTGAGCCGGCAGCCGGACCTCATCCACGGCTACGCCAGCTACCTCGGCATCGGTCACCGTTTCCGGGAGGCGACGGCCGAGGCGGCCGAGGCGCTGCGGAAGGCGCTGGGCGGCGCGGCGTAGCCGGCGGGCCGAACAAGGGTCGGCGGGCCGAACAGGGGCCGACGGGAGCGGAGTGAAGGGCGGGGCCTCGGCGGGCCCCGCCCTTCGCGCGTCCGCCGCCGACCGTGCACCAGTTCACCGCCGCACAGGGGGTTCTCGGCAGTGGGCTCTTATTGTACTGTCCGTCTAATAAGCGGGTCAGCGGGAACCCGCGGCGCAGGCACCTGGAGGCAGCCATGGCTCTCACCCGGCAGACGGAGCACGGCCACACCGCCGCCGACGACGACGTCTCGAAGCGGCTGCTGGAGTCGGCCGCCACCCTCTCCTTCGACCCCTCGACCGAGATCGACTGGGACGCCCCGCTCCCCGAGGAGCATTACGGTCTCAATCCCGAGTGGAGCACGCTCTACGGCACCCGGCTGTGGGACGAGATGGCCGAGCGGCAGCGGGTCACCCTGACCCGGCACGAGGTCTGCTCGATCATGAACACCGGCATCTGGTTCGAGATGATCCTCCAGCAGATGGTGCTGCGCGACCAGTACCTCAAGAACCCCGCCGGCGCCGCGTTCCAGTTCGCGCTCACCGAGATCGCCGACGAGTGCCGCCACTCGATCATGTTCGCCCGGGCCTGCGAGAAGATGGGCGTTCCCGCCTACCGGCCGAACAAGCTGATCGCCCAGGCCGGCCGCGCGTTCAAGTCGCTCGCCAAGGGGGAACTCGCCTACGGCGGCATCCTGGTGGCCGAAGAGGTGCTCGACGTCATGCAGCGCGACTGGATGCGCGGCGAGAACGTGCTGGAGATCGTCCGCGGCACCTCCCGGATCCACGTGGTCGAGGAGTCGCGGCACATGAAGTTCGCCCGGCAGGAGGTCCGCGAGCGGATGCGCCACGCGAGCCCGGCCCGGCGGCGCGCCTCGGCCACCGGCATCGCCGTGGGCGCGTACGTCATCGTCACCAGCATGGTCCACCCGGGCGTGTACAAGGCCGCCGGGCTCGACGTGCCGCGGGCGATCGCCGAGGCGCGGGCCAACGAGCACCGCAAGGCGATGATGCGCACCAGCTCCCGGCACCTGATGGCCTTCCTCGCCGAGGCCGGGCTGCTCACCAGTCGATCGGCGGCCATCTACCGCCGCGTGCACATGCTCTGACGGACCGTCAGGCACGTCAGGTCACTTCCGCCCATCGCACACAGCGAGGACCCCACTCCGGCCATGGCCTACGCGATCACCCAGACCTGCTGCAACGACGCCTCGTGCGTGTCCGTCTGCCCGGTCAACTGCATCCACCCGACCCCGGACGAGCCGGAGTTCGGCACCACCGACATGCTCTACATCGACCCGCAGGCGTGCATCGACTGCGGCGCCTGCGCCGACGCCTGCCCGGTGGACGCGGTGTTCCCGGTCGACCGGCTGCGCGGTCCGGACACCGTGTTCGGCGACCTCAACCGCGACTGGTTCCGCGACCACCCCAGCGACCACGCCTGGGGCCGGCCCAGCTTCCCGCGCAGCCTGCCGGGCGAACTCGGCGCGCTGCGCATCGCCGTGGTCGGCACCGGGCCGTCCGCCGGGTACACCGCGCAGGAACTGCTGCGCAGCACCAGCGCCGAGATCACCATGATCGACCGGCTGCCGGTCACCGGCGGTCTGCTGCGGCACGGCGTCGCGCCCGACCACCAGTCCACCAAGCGGATCGCGGAGAGCTTCGCGAGCGTCTTCCGCGACCCGCGGCTGCGGATGCACCTCAACGTGGACATCGGCACCGACGTCACCCACCGGGAACTCGCCGCGCACCACCACGCGGTGGTGTACGCGGTCGGCGCGGCCGCCGACCGCCGGCTCGGCATCCCCGGCGAGGACCTGCCCGGCAGCCTGCCCGCGACCGCGTTCGTCGGCTGGTACAACGCCGATCCGACCGTGCCGGCCGACGCCGTGGAACTGTCGGCGGAGCGGGTGGTCGTGGTCGGCAACGGCAACGTGGCCGTGGACATCGCCCGCATCCTGCTCACCGACCCCGACCGGCTCGCCGCCACCGACATCGCCGACCACGCCCTCGCCGCGCTGCGCCGCAGCCGGGTGCGGGAGGTCGTGCTGCTCGCCCGGCGCGGTCCCGAGCAGGCGGCCTGGACGAGGGCGGAGTTCCTGGCGCTGCGGCAGCTGCCGGGCGTCGAGGTGGTGGTCGAGGACCACCCGGAGGTGCGGGCGGCGATCGAGGCGGCGGTGGCGGATCCGCAGACCGCACCGGACTCGCGGACCGCGCCGGACTCGCAGGCCGCGCTGCTCGCCGGGCTGCCGCTGGTCCCGTGCGACGGGGCCGCCGAGCCGGGCCCGGCCGCGGGGCGGCGGATCGTGCTGCGGTTCCTGTCGGCGCCGGTCGAGCTGTCCGGGGACGGGCGGGTCGAGGCCCTGACCGTCGAGCGGACCACGCTGGTGGACGGGGAGCGGGCCGAGGCCACCGGGGAGAACGAGGTGCTGCGGGCCGGGCTGGTCGTGCGCTCCATCGGGCACCGCGGTGTGCCGGTGCCGGGGCTGCCGTTCGACGAGCAGACGGGGACGGTCGCGCACCGGGGCGGCCGGGTCGTCGACCCGGCGACCGGGCAGCCGCTGCCGGGGACGTACGTCGTGGGGTGGGCCAAGCGCGGGCCGTCCGGCGGGATCGGCGCCAACCGGGCCTGCGCGCGCGAGACCGTGGACGCGCTGCTGGACGACGCGGCCGCCCGCGCGCTGCCCGTACCGGGGGCGGGGCGCAAGGACTTCGACCGGCTGGTGCGGCGTCGGCGGCCGGACGCCGTCGGGCTGAGGGAACTGCGGGCGGTGGACCGGGCCGAGCGGGAGCGGGGCGAGGCCGAGGGGCGGCCCCGGGTGAAGCTCGCCACCGTGCCCGAGCTGCTGGCGGCGGGCCGGCGGCGGTAGGCGCGGGACATGTGCAGGAAGTCGACCGGGCCGACTTCCTGCACATCAACCCCGGGCCGGGCCCCGCGAGGGGTTGATGTGCGGGCCTCCGGGTTGACGCGACCGTGTCCCGGCGCGGGTGGGGTGCGTTGGGCCGGTGTGAGTGGATTCGGGGTGATGCCGGTACCGCGTCGGCGGCCGGTCGAAGAAACGATCCTGCATGGGCTGGAGCCACCCGGGGAACCCGATCCGGAGGCGCCCATCTACGCCGAGCTGGCCCGGCGGTGGCAGGCCGAGGGGCGGTCCGTGCCCGGACTGCCCGACCCGGTGTGGGAGACCCTGGCCGCGCCCGGCGGCGGGGGTCAGCCCACGGGATACGCCTCCGGGTAGAACTGCCGGGCCCAGCGTCGGAACAGCCCGAGCGAGCGCTCCCCGGGGACGAGCCGCGGCTGCTCCAGGTAGCGCTTGTGGGCCAGCACCGGCCGGTCCTGCTTGATGATCCGCACCGAAGCCTGCAGCGCCAGCCAGGACGCCGCCCGGTCGAGGGCCCTCGCCGACCCGACCCCCGGCACCGGCACCGTGCTGCTCACCGCGAACCGGATCCTGGTCCGCCACGGCGCGACCGGCGTCGCCAGCAACCAGACCCGCAACGTGCTGCGCAGTTCCGGCAGGTCGGCCACCAGGCGCATCATCCCGAGCCCGGCCAGCGTCACCGGCTGCTCCAGACGGACCGCGCCCAGCCCCGGGAAACGGGTCGTGGTGCGCTGGTGGACGGTGAACAGCGGGCCGTCCACCTCCGGCGGGGCGGTCTCCCGGGTGTCCAGGCCGTGCAGCACGCTCACGTGCCGGAAGTCGACGCTGTTCTCCATCACCTCCTGCGGGTGGGACAGCACCTCCCCGCTCCACCAGGCGAGCGGCCGCACCCCGACCGCCGGCGGCAGCTCCCACCCGGGAGCCTCGCCGTCCGCCCCCCGCCAGACGAACAACGCGCCGTCCCGCTCGCAGAGCCGACGCGTCGTCAGCGACGCCCGGAACCGGGTGCCGTCCGGCGCTCCGGTGCACGAGCCGTCCGGGCCGAAGGCGAAACCGTGGAACGGGCAGACCAGTTCCTCGCCCCGGACCGTCCCGCCCGCCCCGAAGTGCGCGCCCAGGTGCGGACAGTGCGGCCCCACCGCACGCACCGCGCCCCGACGGGTCCGGTACAGCACCACGTCCTCGCCCATCAGCCGGGCCGTCCGCACCCGCCCGGGCGGCAGGTCCCGGACCCGGCCGACACAGAACCAGCCGCTCGGGTACGGCAGCGGCGCGCGGCGTTCGTCCATGACGGAGGTCACCTCGAGGGCTTGACGGCGGTGTGAACGTACCAGGCGACGTACTCGCGGACGGCGTACATCTCCACCGTGGAACGGAGGTTGAGCCACTTCGCCGGATCGCCGAAGCGTCGCAGGACCTCCCACGGCAGCCGGAAGTACGCGTACACCGCCTCCGAGGTGGGCGTGTAGTACGGCGTCGCGTCCAGCGCCTCCTCGACCTCGAAACCGGCCTCGGTGAGCAGCCGCGGCAGGTTGCGGGCGTGGTAGAGCCTCGCGCCGGTCATCGCCATCGCGTCCAGGTACGGTTCGAGCAACGCCCGTGCGTGCGGCTCCAGTTCGTCCAGCGGGACGGTGCTCATCGGGCCGAGCAGGACCAGCCGGCCGCCCGGGCGCAGCACCCGGTGGAACTCGGCCAGGGCCCGGGGCGGATCGTAGGAGTGGACGAGCGTCTCCATCGAGTACGCGCCGTCGAACTCGTCGTCGCCGAACGGGAGTCGGTGGTAGTCGCCCCAGGAGAAGGCGGTCCGTCCGTCCAGCGCGGCGCGGGTGCTGAGCCGGCGGGCCTGCGCGAGGTGGAAGTCCAGGACGTCGACGCCGGTCACCGTCAGCCCGAACCGCGCCGCCATCGCCCGCGCCACCACGCCCGCCCCGCACCCGGCGTCCAGCACCCGGGCCCCCGCCCGCAGTGCCAGCTTGCGTCCCAGCACGTCCTCGAGCTGCCGTTGTGCCCGCCACAGCCGCCACTTCGACTGCCCCGGCTCCGTCCACCCCCAGTGCCGGGCGTTGCGTGCCACCCGGGTGTAGAACCACCGGCTGCCGGCCCGTCCGTACACCCGGCGCAGCCCGGCCAGATCGAGTTGCTCAGCGCCCATGTGGACACGCTAACCGCGGGCCCGGCCTCCTCCCGGCGGCGCCACGGGCGGTTGCCCCGCCGGGAGGGGTTGTACGGTCATCGGACTTGAGTGACTGAATGACATGAGTGATCAGCTGAACAGCACCTCCCGCAGGCGCCCGAAGCCACCCCCGATGCCCCCGAAGCCGCCCACGGTGCCCCCGGATGCCCCCTGATGCGACCCGAGGCCTCAGCCCGCCCCGCCGGCCCCGCTCAGGATGTCCCGGCCGTCCTGCCCCCGCAGCGCCAGCGCGGCCGGGAGCACCGCCGCCGTGAGGGCGATGGCCGCGCAGCAGCCGGCGAGCGTGCCCAGCGCCCCCCAGGGCACGACCGCAGGGGTCGGGCCGACCAGGTTGGTCAGGGCGGCCCAGGAGCCGCCGACGCTGACGGCCGTGCCGAGCGCGCCGAGCACGGTGCCCGCCGCCACGCAGATCAGCGTCTCGACGGCGACGGCGCGCAGCACCTGGGCCTTGGTGGCGCCCGCCAGGCGCAGCAGGGACAGCTCCCGCTTGCGGTCGGTGACCGTCATCACCAGCGAGTTGGCCAGCGCGACGGCCGCGTAGCAGATCGCCAGGCCGAGGATCATCAGCAGGGCGTTCCAGGTGGCCTTCTCGTCGCCGTCGGCGTTCGCCGCCCCGATCTCCTCCGGGGTGGCGAGCCGGGCGCCCAGCCCGTCGACGGCGGTCCGCAGGGCGGCGACGGTCTGCTGCGGGTCGGCGCCGGGCAGCAGCCGCAGGTGCAACTGGCTCGGCAGGGTCGGGCCGCCGACGCCGGTGGTGACGGCGTTGGCCCCGGTCACCCAGGCCTGGGTGGTCTCGGCGCCGGTGCCGAGGACGGCGGCGACCCGCAGGGTCCTGGGGGTGCCGTCGGCCAGCCGGACCGGGACCCGCTGTCCGACCCGGGGCGAGCCGGGCCAGGTGCGGCTGAGCACGATCGAGTCGGGGCCCAGATCGGCGACCGAGCCCGCGACGACCGGCAGCCGGTCGACCGCTGCCAGCGCGGCCGGGTCCGCCTCGGCGGCCCGGAACGCGACCAGGGACTCGCCGTCCCGGTCCGCCATCACCGAGGTCGGGGTGATCGCCAGGGCCTGCACGCCGGGGACGGCGCGGACGCGGTCCACCACGGCCCGGTTCAGCCCGGGCGTGCCGGCCGGCGTGACGACGTAGTCGGTGGCGGACAGCTGGTTGCGGACCTCGGTGACCAGCGAGCGGTCGATGGTCCGCACGCTGCCGAGCAGGCAGCCCGCGAAGGCGATGATCAGCACCACCGGGGTGACGGTCGCGGCGGTGCGCCGGAAGGCGGTCAGCGCGCCCAGCCGGGCGGTGGACCAGGCGATGCCGCCTGCCTCCTCGACGGGGCGCCCGCGCAGCCGGGCCGGGAGGCCGGGCAGCACCGTCAGCAGCCGGATCACCGGCCCGGCCAGCACCCCCGCCAGCAGCACGCAGCCGGCCACGACCGCCAGCAGCAGGCCGAGCGAGTCCGCGACGTTCGCCGCGGCGTCGGGCCAGCTCCGGGCCGTGATCGCGACGGCCGCGACGGCGCCGCCGAGCACCAGCAGGCCGCCGCCCCAGCGGAACGCCAGCGCGGCGCGCGAGGGCCGGTCGACGTCCGCCTCCGCCAGCGCCTCGCCCGGGCTGATCAGACCGGCCTTCAGCGAGGAGATCAGCACACCGCCGATCGCGATCAGCAGGCCGATCAGGGCCGCGACGAGCAGCCCCCACCAGGAGACCGGCACGGTGAAACCGGCCGGCACCAGGTCGCGCTCGACCAGCCAGCGGCCGGCCGGCGCCGCCGCGGCCGCGCCGAGCGCGCACCCGGCCGCGGAGGCCAGCACGCCGACCACCAGGGCCTCCCGGTTGACCAGGGTGCGCAGCTGGCGGCGGGTGGCGCCGATCAGCCGCAGCAGCGCGAGCTCGCGGCGCCGCTGGGCGATCGACAGCGCGAAGGTGCCGGCCACCACGAACACGGCGGTGCCGCCGGAGACCGCGGCGGAGAGGCCGAGCGGGGTCTGCACGCCCTCCAAGCGGCTGCTGACCTCGGCGTAGTGCGGGTCAGCCTGGCGGCGCTCGGCGCCGGTGAGCACCCGGGCGACGCTCTCGCCGCCGGCGGCGGCCACCGCCCGGCGCACCGCGTCGGCGTCGCCGAAGGCGGCCAGGACGCCGACGGCGGGGCAGAACCGGGCGGCCTGCGCGTCGGTGAAGAAGACGGCCTGCTCGAACGGCTCGGCCTCCGTCACGCCGGAGACCGTCGCGGTGTGCGGGCCGTCGGCGGTGACGAACCGGACGCGCTGACCGACCTGGTCCGGGCGGCCCCCGCCGATGACGACCTCGTCGTCGGCGGACGGCGCCGAACCGGCGGCCAGCCGGTAGCCGCCCAGCTCCGCGCCGGACCAGGCCCGTCCGACCTGGTCGCTCGGGCCGGTCGCGGTGCGCGGCCCGTCCGCGAGCTGGGCGTAGAAGGTGCGGTCCTCGACGGTGCGCCCGGTCCCGGCCACGGCGGCGATCAGCCCGGCCGACAGGCCCGGCTGGACGGCGACCGGGGTCGGCACGGTCTCGCCGCCGGCGGCGGCGTAGTCGACGCTCAGGTCGGCGGTCACCAGCACCGGGGCGTCGGAGAAGCGCCGGCGGCCCTGGTCGGGGACGCCGGAGGTGGCGGCGATGACCAGGATCGACGTGGCCATCAGGGCGACACCGCAGGCCAGGGCGACGAAGCTGCCGACGAACGAGGCCCAGCGGAGCCGGACGGTGGCGAGGGCGAGGCTCAGCACGCCACGGCCTCCAGCGCCGTCTCCAGCGTGGTCATCCGGGCGGCGATCTGCTCGGCCGTGGGCCGCTCCAGCGTGCCGGCCAGCCGGCCGTCCCGGAGGAACAGCACCCGGTCCGCGTACGAGGCGGCGACCGGGTCGTGGGTGACCATGACCACCGCCCGGCCGGGGTCGTCGGCCGCGCCGCGCAGCAGGGCGAGGACCTCGCGGCCGCTGCGGCTGTCCAGCGCGCCGGTCGGCTCGTCCGCCAGCAGCACCGCCGGGCGGGTGAGCAGTGCCCGGGCGATGGCGACGCGCTGCTGCTGGCCGCCGGAGAGCTCGCCCGGCCGGTGCCCGGCCCGGTCGGCGAGGCCGACCTCGGCCAGCGCGGCGGTCACCTCGGACGGCGCGGGGCGCCGGCCCGCCAGCCGGGCCGGGAGCGCCACGTTCTGCGCCGCGGTCAGGGCGGGCATCAGGTTGAAGGACTGGAAGACGAAGCCGATCCGCTCCCGGCGCAGCACCGTCAGCTGCTTGTCCCGAAGTCCGCCCAGGACGGTGCCGTCGACCCGCACCTCGCCGCCGTCGACCGGCTCCAGCCCGGCGGCCGAGCGCAGCAGGGTCGACTTGCCGGAACCGGAGGGGCCCATGACGGCGGTGAAGGTGCCGAAGGGGAACCCGACACTCACCTCGTCCAGGCCGACGACCGGCTCGGGCCCGCGCCGGTAGGTCCGGCGAACCGATCGGAGTTCGACGGCAAAGTCCGTGACGTTCATGATCACATTCCATCACCCGCGACCGGTGGGTTCCCATGGTCAGGGGTTCAGTTCTGGGGGTGTACCTGGCTACACCCCCCCCGGGGACGCCCGTCAGCCCCGCCAGACGCGCTTCAGCTCCTCCCAGCGCTGCGCCTGCGCCTCCGTCAGCACCCCCCGCAGCTGCGCCAGCTTCAGCAACTGCGCCTCCGCGTCGGCGCCCAGCGGCTGGGCCTCGGCGCGGTAGTGGTCGGCGAGGAGGGCGTCGAGTTCGGGCCGGGTGAGGGCGGGGTCGAGGCGCTGGGCGAGCTTGGCCATGTTGCGGTACGAGCCCTGGAGCAGGAACGGGGGCTCGGTGCGGGTGCGGTCGTCCTGGGCGGCGGAGTGCAGGTAGGCGCGGTTGACGGCCAGGACGGTGGTACGCAGGTGGAGCAGGCCGGCGAGGACGGCGGTCATCCGCTCGACCTCGGCGGCGGGCCAGGCGCCGGTCAGGGTGCCGCCGGGGACGCCGGCCGCGCGGGCGAGCAGGGTGTCCAGGTCGGCGCGCTCGGCGGTGGCGAGCGGGGCCAGGTGGGGGTTGGCGGGCAGGGCGTTCTCGACGAAGCTGAGCGCGAAGAGGTCGTCGCGCCCGGCGACGGCGTCGCCGAGGTTCCACACGTCGGCGCGGTTGGCGAGCATGTCGGGCAGCCGGAAGAGCCGGCCCGACTCGGTGTACGGGTTGGCGGCCATCACGACGGCGAAGCGCTTGCCGCGCAGGTCCCACTCGCGGGCCTCGCCGTCCCAGACGCCGTCGATCCGGCGCTGCGCGTCGCACAGCGGGATGAAGCGCTGCAGGAACTCGGGCGAGGTGTGCTGGACGTCGTCCAGGTAGAGCAGCACGTTGTCGCCCGCGTGCAGGGCGAAGTTGAGCTTCTCGACCTCGCGCCGGGAGGTGGCGTCGGGGGCCTCGGCCGGGTCCAGCGAGGTGACCCGGTGGCCGAGTGCGGGGCCGCTGACGGAGACCAGCAGCAGGCCGAGCCGCTCGGCGAGGTACTCGACCAGGGTGGTCTTGCCGTAGCCGGGCGGGGAGACCAGCAGCAGCAGGCCGCTGCGGTCGACCGGTCCGCCGGACTGCGCCGTGCCGAGCTGCTTGGCGAGGTTGTCGCCGATCAGCGGCAGGTACACCTGGTCGATCAGCCGGTTGCGGACGAAGCCGTTGAGCGGGGCGGGCCGGTACTGGTCGAGCCGCAGCCGGGCGTGCTCGGCGGCCAGCAGCTCGCCGCGCAGCTTCTGGTAGGCCCGGTAGCCGGGCACCTCGACCTCCTCGAACGCGCGGACCCGGGCGAGCAGTTCGTCCAGCCGCAGGTCGAGCGCGCCGCCCGCGAGCCGCGGGTGGTCGCCGAGCAGACCGGTCAGCCGGGTGCCGACCGCGCCCTCGACCGGCCGGCGCGGCAGCGACGGGCAGAGCAGCACGGCCGCCGCCTCGGCGAGGTCGGTCGGGTCGGCGTCGGCGGCGCCCGCCTCCAGCCAGGCCGCGGCGAGCTGGCGCCGTACGGGCAGCAGCCCGGGCTCGTCGGGCAGTGCGACCAGCGCCTCGGTGAGGCCGGCCGACTCGGGGGCGGCGCGGAACTTGTCGAGCAGCGCGGCCGCGCCCGCCGAGTAGACGAACGTGGGTGAGTCGGCGGCGAGTTCGGCCACCAGGTACGGTCCGGCGGCGTCCGCGCCGGGGGTGTCCGCTCCGTGGGTGAACCTGGCGACGGCGGCGGAGAGTTCGGCGGCCAGCGCGTCCAGCGCGGGCACGCCGCCGAAGGCCTGCCGGGCGAGGCCGAGCGAGCGGGCCCGGGTGTGCCAGAGCAGCCGCTGCCGCTCGTCCGCGCCGTACGCCCAGTACAGCTGCGCGGCGGCCCGGGCGCCCGCCGGGTGCCGCAACAGTCCGGCGTCGGCGCCGAGTTCGAGCAGGGCGCGGAGCAGCAGCGCCGCGTCGTGGTCGTGCACGCCGCGCTGGTAGCCCTCGTCCGGCCGCTGCTCGGCGGCCCGCCGGACGTACTCCAGCAGGTCCGCGTCCGCAGCGAGCGAGTCGGCGAGCGAGCCCGATTCGGCGGCCGGCAGCAGGCTCGCGGCGAGGTACTCGGCGCGGTACAGCTGCGGGGTCTCCGAGGGCAGCGGGCGGTCCCAGTAGCGTTCGGTGGCGGCGAAGGCCGGGTCGGTGACGGGGGAGCGGTAGTCGGTGCCGGTGAGGGTGAAGGCGGGGCGGCCGCGCCAGGGCACGAGGGCGAGTTCGGGCCGCTGGGTGGTGACGGCGAACAGGTGCCGGCCCAGCCGCAGGGTGCCGGGGCCGTCCCCGGCGAGTTCGGCGCGGTCGCGCAGGGCGCGCTGGGCGCGGCCCCGGGCGGCGCGCAGCCGTCCGGTCAGTTCCTCGGCCCGGACCCGGTCGCCGAGAGTGGTCAACTGGCCGGCCAGGTCGCGGAGTTTGACGGCCGTCGGGTCGGCGGCGAGCGCGGCGTCGATCTCGGCGGCGGTGTCCAGAGCGGCCAGGCGCCGGTGCAGGGTGTCGAGGATGCGTTCGGCGGAGGCGGCGAGCCGGTCGGCGCGGCGGGCCCGCTCCTCCAGCAGGTGCTGGCGGCGGGCGGTGAGCGCGTCGTGGATCTCGGTGCGCCGGTCGGTGAGCTGCTCGCCGAGGGCCGGGTCGGCGTCGGCGAAGCGGGTCTCGAGCTGCTCGATCCGCAGCAGGAGCCGGCCGAGCCGGTCGTCGCAGGCCTCGGGGGTGTCGGCGGCGGCGAGCGCGGCGGTGGTGGCCTGGGCGAGCAGGGCGGTCTCGGCGGCGAACTCGGCGGCGGCCTCGTGGGTGCGCAGCTCCCGGCGGCGCACGGTGAGCGCGGTCCGGGCCCGGTTGAGCAGTCCGAGGACGTCGGCGAGCCGGTCCAGGATCGCGGTGCGGGTGGTGGCGTCGGCCAGGTCGAGGGTGCCGACCAGCTCGGAGACGGTCTGCAGCGCCTCGCTCTGGGTGCTCAGTTCGAGGCCCAGCGGCTCGGCCTCGGCGGCGGTGGCGATGGCGGCGCACTGCTCGGCCAGTTCGGCGGCCCGCTGCCGGTGCGGTTCGAAGGCCGAGGGTTCGGCGAGCTGGACGACGGCGCGGTCGGCGGCCTCGGCCAGGCCCTCGGCGAGGTGCGCGGCGAGCGTGTCGATCCGCTCCGGGTCCGCCCGCGGCAGGTCGCGCAGCGCCTCGACCCGGCCCTGGGCGCGGCGCAACCCGGCGAGCCGGTCGACCCATTCGGCGGCGTCGGCGAGGGTCTCGCCGCGGGCGGTGCGCAGCAGGCCCTCGACGTGCTCGGCCGCCTCGTCGGTCTGCCGGGCGGCGTGCGCGGTGAGCTGGGCGATCGCGTCGTACTCGGCGATGACCTGCCGGGCGGTGTCGCGGATCTCGGCGAGCGGCGCGGCGAGGTCGCCGAGGCCGCTCTGGCCGAGCCAGTGGTGCCGGTCGGCGGTGCGGGTGCAGGCGGCGAGGACGGCCCGGTGGCCGGCCGGGGTGTCGGCGCCGGCCGCGGCGAGCCGGGCGAGCGCGAGGCAGTCGGCCAGGCCGCGGACCAGGTCGGCGTTGCCGATCCGGGCCAGCGGCCCGCTGCCGGGGGGTTGTTGCGCGGCGAAACGCTCGCTGGTGAACGGGGTCTGCCAGAGCTGGACGGGGTGCAGCCGGGTGGGTCCGTCCTCGGCCGGGCGCAGGGCGATCAGGGTGCCGTCGGCGAGCAGCGCGTAGCCCTGGCAGGGTAGCGGGGCGGCGGCCTCCTGGCGGACGCTGTTGTAGGGCTGCAGCAGGGCGCGGCCGTCGGCGGGGGAGCGGAACTCGTACAGCACGTCCTCGCCGTTGGGCGAGACGACGGTGCGCTCGTACGCCAGGCCGGCCACCGGCTGGTCGAAGGTGCGCACGGTGCCGTCCACCAGGTGGCAGCCGCCGGGGAAGGCCACGCCCTGGTCGGCGGGCAGCCGCAGGCAGGCCTGGCCGAGCGCGTCGATCCGGGTGACCTTGCCGGTGGGCAGGTGCACCACCAGGTGCCGGACGGTCTCCTCCTGGTACGGGCGCACGCGCACCAGCAGCAGGGTGCCGAGCCGGGCGTGGCCGATCTGGGCGTCGGCGAGGGTCTGCAGGGCCTCGGCCAGCGGTTCGCGGTGCAGCTCGCGGCCGTCCGGGGTGGCGATGGTCAGCCGGCCGCCGTCGACGCCGAGGTGGAGTTCGCCGGCCAGGTCGGCGCGGGGCGGGCGGCCGGGGCCGGCCGGCAGCTGGTCGTCGCGGGTCAGCGCGGTCCAGGCGAGCTGCTGCCCGTCGGCGGGGGTGTGGTCGCGCTCGCCGCGCCCGTCCAGGTAGGCGGGCAGGGCGTCGTCGGCGCTGTCGTCGAGGCGCCAGCGCAGCACCCGGACGTCGGTGGCGGCCGGGCCGGTGCGGAAGACGGCGAGCAGCCGGCCCTCCACCGGGCGCAGCCGCTCCAGGCGGGCGTCGCGGAAGTAGCGCCGCAGGTCGGTGAGGTCCTGGCGCAGCCGGGGGTCGTCCAGCAGGCTGCCCCCGGCGGGGGCGGCGGAGAGGTCGGGGCCGTGGAGGCCGAGGACGTCGGCGAAGTCCTCGGCGCCGTCCTCGGCGTCGGTCGGGCGGGTGCCGAGCAGCAGCAGCCCGCCGACGGCGGTGAGGTCCTGCGGGAGGCAGGCCCGGGCGGTGGTGAGCCGCCCGGTGCCGGCCAGCCGCAGCTCCCCGCCGCCGAACTCCTCGACCCGGCGGGCGTTCAACGCCCGGGCTCGGTCGGCGAGTTCGGCGGCGGACCGGGCGAGCCGGTCGCGCAGGACCTCGTAGGTGCCGGCGTCGAGCCGGGCGTCGAGGACGTCCACGGTCAGTTCCTCGGGTGCTCAGTGGGTGACTGCTGACTGCTGGGTGGGTCCGACTGCTTGGTGGGTCCGACCGCCGGGTGACGACGGACTGCCGGGTGGCTACCTGGAGCCGTTCATCGAGGCCAGCGCCCCGATCGGGGTCTCGGCGACGCCCAGCTTCCGCGCCGACTCCAGCAGTTGGCGCAGCTGTCCGGACTGCTCGCCGGCCCCCGAGCCGATCAGGTTCATCAGCAGCGCGGACACCGTCAGGTTCTGCACGTCGGCCGTGGAGACGGAGGACAGCACCCGGGTGAGGTCCTCGGTGAAGCTGGCCCGTCCGTCCAGCCAGGGGCCGGCCAGGGCCTGGGCGGTCTGCGAGTGGCCGACGAAGGCGTCCACGCTCTTGCCGGCCGTCACCGACTGCACCAGCTTGTCGAAGAAGACCGAGTCCCCGCCGACGATGTCGATCTTGGCCTTCTCCAGCCCGGCGGCGACCAGCGCGGCCTGCGCCTCGGCGATCTGCCGCTGCGTGTCCAGCCCGGCCAGCCGGACGTCCTTCTCGGCGGCCAGCCGCAGCCGGTACTCCTCGTGCCCGCGCGAGGCCTCGTCCAGCTTGGCCATCGCCGCGGCCTTCTCGGTCAGGCCCTCGGCCTCGGCCTTCAGCTTGGCACCGACCTCCAGCGCGGCGGCCTTGGCCTTCTCCGTCTGGACGACGGCCTCGGCGCGACCCACCTTCTCCACCGCCGCGGCCTCCTGCTCCCGCACCTGGACGCGGGCCAGGCCCTCGGCGGCGGCCTCCGCCCGGACGCCCTCGGCCATCCGGATCTTGGCGGCCGCGTCCAGCTCGGCGGCCCGCTGCCGGGCCTCGGCCAGCACCAGCGCCTCGCGGGCCTTGTGTGCGGCGGCCTGCTCGGCGGCCTCGGCGGCCTTGATGTCCTTGACGAGCTTCTCCTGCGCCTCCGCCTCGGCCTGGATGACGACGGCCTTGCGGACGCGCTCGGCCTCCTCGACGGCGCGCAGCGTCTTGACGGCCTCCTCCTGCTCGGCGACGGTCCGGTCCACCGCGACCCGCTCGCGGACCACGTCGGCGACGTCCCGCTTGGCCGACTCGACCTCCTTCACCTTGGCGATCGTGGCGAGTTCGGTCTCCCGCTCGCGGCCGACGACCTCCAGCAGGCGGTCCTTCTCGATCCGCTCGTTCTCCACCGCGATCACCCGCTCGCGGTTCTTCTGCGCCACCGCGACCTCACGGGCCTGGTTCTCCCGCTGCACCCCGAGCACCTCCTCGGTGCGCAGGAAGGCGGTCTGCGCGTTGAGCCGCTCCTCCTCCTGCACCCGGGCGATCACCGCGTCCTCCTTGGCCCGCAGGGTCTCGATCTCGCGGCGCTGGCGGATCTCGGCGTCGGCCTGGCGGCGCTCGAGCTCCAGGACGGTCTCCCGGGCGTCCACGTTCTGCCGGGTGATCTCCTTCTCCTCGGTGCGCTGGTACTCGTTGGTGCGCACGTGCTCGATCGCGGTCAGCTCGGTGATCTTGCGGATGCCCTGGGCGTCCAGGATGTTGTCGCCGTCCAGCTGGCTCATCGGAGTCTGTTCGAGGTGGTCGATGGCCGCGTCCTCGAGCGTGTAGCCGTTGAGGTCGGTGCCGATGACCGCGATGATCTGGTCCCGGAACTCGTGCCGGTGGGTGTACAGGTCGGTGAAGTCCAGCTGCTTGCCGACGGTCTTGAGCGCCTCGGCGAACTTCGCGGCGAAGAAGTCCTGGATCGCCTGCGGGTCGCTGGCCCGGACGGTGCCGATCGACTGCGCCACCTTGACGACGTCCTCGACGGTCTTGTTCACCCGGACGAAGAAGGAGATCCGGATGTCCGCGCGGATGTTGTCGCGGCAGATCAGTCCGTCCCGGCCGGCCCGGTGGATCTCCACCGTCTTCGCGGTGATGTCCATCAGCTCGGCCTTGTGCAGGACCGGCAGGACGATCGCGCCGGTGAAGGTGACGTCCACCTTCTTCGTCCGGGAGACGATCAGGGCCTTGCCCTGCTCGACCTTCTGGAACAGGCGGCCCACGAACAGCAGCATGGCGAGCACGATGAGCAGCACGACGGCGACGAGCACGCCGAAACCCACGGCGATGGTGTCCATCACGGAGTCCTTTGACGAGATGGCGAGTTGGTGCGAAGAGGAAAGCGATGGAAGTGGAGTGGCGGGGCGTCAGCTGTGAGGCCCCGGGTGCGGGGTCTCAGGTGAGGCCCGGCGGCGACGGGTCGAAGGGCGCCACCAGGAAGTGCTCGCCCTCGGCGTCGTAGTCGAAGATCAGGGCGGTCCGCCCGACCGTCAGCCCGGGCTCCGGGGTGGCCGTGCGGACCTGGACGGTCGCGGTGGAGCCGTCCTCGGCGGTGACCTCGGCCTGCCCGAAGTCGGCCGTCACCCGGCCGGTCCGGATCACGCAGACCCGGCCGACGAAGTCCCCCCGGGTGGTCGGCCGGTCCTGCGGGAAGAGCCGCCTCAGCGGCTTGACGAGCACCCGGGTGCCCGCCCAGGAGGCGACCAGCGCGACGGCGAACACTCCGCCGCGCGCCGGCGCCCCCGAGGTGAGCACGGTGCCGGCCAGGCTGACGAACCAGGCGAGCGCGACCAGCAGCGACACCGCCACCGTCACGGGCACCCCGCCCAGCCCCAGCGCGTCCAGCACGCCCCCGTGGTGGTCGGCCCCCGTGCGGGCGCCCTTGCCCCCGTTCCCCCCGTCGGCCACGTCGTGGCCGCCGGTGCCGTGCCCGCCGGGCGTCCCGTGTGCCACGTTCCCCCCGGCACCGTGCCCCCCGGCACCGTGCCCGACGTGACCCACATGACCGCCGTGCCCGACGTGCCCGACATGCCCGGCGTGCCCGGCGTCCAGGTGGTGCCCGCCGCCGTGCCCCCCGTGCACGGCGCCGAACCCCAGTCCGCCGAGCAGCATCAGCAGCCAGTACCCGACGACCACCACCAGCGCGAAGCTGAACAGCGCGGTCGGAAAGGCCAGCGCGGCCGCGAAGAATCCCCCCATCCCGGCCACGCTCCCCCGCCCTCCCCACGGCACCGCGCTTCGGCGCCGGGGAGATCATGGCAGTGGGGGCGCCCGCCGCACATTGCCAGGATCCGGCAATCTTTACGGCTCTTTGACACCCTGGTACGCGCGACCCACGTGACACTGCAACAGCCCGGCAACAGGATGGTTGCCGGGCTGTCGTAACGGGCTCCCGCCGGTTTGCGGCGACGGGGCTAGAGGGGCTGCTCCGGCCAGTTCAGCAGCCGCGCGCCCATCGCCGCCGTCTCCAGCGTGAAGCGCTGCAGCGCGTCCGACGGGTCGTACCCCGTGAGCGCCCTGATCCGCTCCAGCCGGTAGCCCAGCGTGCGCACGCTCAGCCCCAGCCGGCGCGCCGCCTCCGCGTTCACGTACGCGGCCTCCGCCTGCACCGCGATGGTGTCCAGCAGTGGACGGGCGCCGCCGCGCGCCTCGCTCAGCGGGCCGAGCACGCTGCGCACCAGGTCCGCCATGGCCGCCCGGTCGCGCATCAGCACGGGGAAGACCAGCAACTCCTCCGCCTTCAGTTGCTGGGCCGGCAGCCGCAGGCGCTGCGCGTAGTCCAGCGCGTCCAGTGCCTCCTCGTAACTGCGCAGCACCCCGCTCGGCCCCGAGTGCCGGCGGCCGGTGGCCACCCGCAGCACCGGGCGGTACCCCGAGCCGGGGCGCAGCGTCAGGTCGGCGAAGGCCTCCAGCACCGCCCGCTCGGAGTCCGGGGCGATGCAGACCAGCCGGCCGTCCTTGCTGGCCAGCAGCACGTCCCGCTCGCCGAACCGCCCGGCCAGCTCCCGCTCCACCCGGTGCACCAGCGGATGCACGTCCGCGAACGCCTCGTCGCCCACCGCGACCGCCACCGTGTACGCGCCCGCCAGCCGCAGCCCGAACCGCTCCGCGCGCTCGGCGAGCAGACCGAGGTCGCTGCGGCCGAACAGCAGGTCGTCGATGAACTCCCGTCTGGCCGCCTCCTCCTGACGGACCGCCAGGCGCTGAGCGCGCTCGTGCCCCTCGCCGAGTGCCGCCAGTGCGGTGTCGGTGGCGGCGAGGACGGCGTCGCCCATCCGGCGCAGCTCGTTGACGCTGCTCGCGGCGGTCGTCCCGGGCAGCGTCTGCCAGGCCCGGCGGGCCGCCGCCAGACAGTGCGCCACCACCTCGCGCAGCCCGTACCCGGCCTCCGCGCAGTGCTCGCCGAGCTTGCGCAGACCCTCCAGCTCGTCGCGGCGCAGCAGCCGGCCGGTGCGGGAGACGTCGGCGAGCAGGTCGAGGTACGCCTCGGCCAGCTCGGTGGGTATGTCGTGCTCGATCCCCTCGGTCACCGTGTCCTGCCATCCCCCGTACGACCTGGTATTTCGGCGCTGAACATTAGCAGGATCGATACGGCCCGGGGCCGGCGCGACCGGTCCCGGACACCCGGCGCCACCGGTCGCGGAGCCCGGGCGCTACCGGTCGCGGAAGTGCAGGACGAACCGCGCGCTGCTGCCGTCGATCCGCCGCCGCACGTACAGCGTCGGTGCGCCGTCCGGCGTGCAGCTGACCCCCTCGCGGACCAGCAGCGCGGTGCCCGGCGGGACGCCCAGCAGCTCGGCGTCCGCGAGATCCGCGCCGACCGCGCCGAACGCCCGCCAGTCGTACTCCAGCTCCACCCCGGCGGCCCGCGCCAGATCCAGCACCAGGTTCCCGGGACGGCCCGGCCGGACGAGCTCGGCGGGCAGCGGGCCGAACGGCACCCAGTAGCTGCAGGCCGCCCGGGCCCGCCCGCCCAGCCGGATCACCGAGTCCACCCGGGACAGCTCCCGGAGCTCACGGCCCAGCTGGCGGGCCGCTTCCGCGTCGTCCGCCGAGCCGGTCACGGGCGGTGCGGCGACGACGAACTCGCCGTCGCCCCGACCGCCGTCGCCCCGACCGCCGCCCGAACCGTCCGAACCGTCCGGGCCGCCGTAGGGCAGTGCGGCGTGCACGCTGCCGAGGTCGAAGCGCTGGCTGCGCGGGTCGACGGCGATCGACACGCGGACGGCGGGCGGGCGGACGAAGGTGCCCACGCCCCTGCGGATCTCCACCACGGCCGCCCGCTCCAGCTCCGCCACCGCCTGCCGCACGGTCAGCCGGTTCACACCGAACTCGGCGCTCAGCTCCGGCTCGCTCGGCAGCCGGGCGCCCGCCGGGTACGCGCCGGCGTCGATGCGCTCCTGGAGCCGGCGCGCCAGGCGGCGGTACAGCGGGGTGCTCGGGGTGCTCGGGGTGCCAGGAGGGTTCGTCGCCACATGCTCGATCCTACGAAGCCCGCCGCCCCGAGCCCGCCGCCCCGAGCCCGCCGCCCCGAGCCCGCCGCCCCGCTCGGCTCGCCCCGCTCGGCTCGCCCCGGCCCTCGGACGGGAGTGGGATGGAGGGAGCGCCCGTCGGCCGCCGCTTGCCCGGCGACCCCCGGAGGGGCTAATTAGACATCTAGACGTCTGGATGTTCGCCTGGACGTCCCACCCCTCCCGAGCGCGGCTCCACCGAAAGGCCTCCCGCATGTCCCTGGTCAACTTCCGCGACGCCGCCGTCCTCGGCGACCCCGAGGGCCGTCGGGTCCGCCCCGGCGTGCTGTACCGCTCCGCCCAGCCGTTCCCGGCCGCCGACGAGGCCACCGTCGCCCAGCTGCGCGCCTGCGACATCCGCACCATCGTGGACCTGCGCGACCCGCGCGAGACCGACCCCGCCGACTGGGCCGCCGCCGAGGCCGCCGGGATAGCCGTCGTCGCGGCCCCGGTGAACCCCGCCACCGACGCGCTCACCGCGCGGATGAGCACCATGGTCACGCCCGCCGACCTCGGCGACTTCTACGTGCTGCTGGCCGAGTCCGCCCCCGGGGCGGTCGCCGCCGCCGTCGAGGCCACCGTCCGTCCCGGCGCCGTGCTGCTGCACTGCGCGGCTGGCAAGGACCGCACCGGCCTGCTGACCGCGCTCCTCCTCGACCTCCTCGGCGTCCCCGCCGACCGCATCGTCGCCGACTACGCCCGCACCACCGACGCCCTCCCGCAGATCTTCGCCGGCCTCGCCGAACGCCACCGCACGGCCCTCAACGACCGCTCCACCTCCCGCGTCACCGACTCCCAGGGCCGCCACCTCACCATCCCCGCGCCCCTCCTGGAAGCCCCGGCCGAGGCCATGTCCGTCTTCCTCGACCGCGTCCGCACCCACCACGGCGGCGCCGCCTCCTTCCTCCCCACCTGCGGCGTCCCGGCCGCCACCCTCGCCGCCTTCCGCGGCAAGGCCGGCGCGGCGACGGCCTGACCCGCCCGGCGGCCGGCGCCCGGCCCCGTTCCGCGGTCGCGGCGGAATCCCGTTGCGCCGGCCCGCCCGGCCTGGCAGCGTGCCGGGCCAGGGGGTACGGAGACCACGGTTTCCGGCGGCCGGGGGTACGGAGACCAGGGGGTGTGCGATGACCGCGCTGCGCGAGATCCGCGCCGACCACGACGACCGGACGGTCGTGCTCTACCAGGCCTACCCGCCCGCCGTCGCGGACGCCGCGCTGGCGGCGGGCCGGTTCGTGCCGCCGTTCAGCTTCGGCCGGATGACCTGGATCAAGCCCTCGTTCCGCTGGCTGATGCACCGCAGCAACTGGGCGCAGAAGCCGGGGCAGACCCGGGTGCTGGCGGTGCGGATCACCCGGGCCGGCTGGGAGGAGGCGCTCGGTCGCGCCGTGCTGACCACGGCGCACCCGGACGAGGTGGCCCGGGCGGAGGTCCATGTGCAGTGGGATCCCGAGCGGACGCTGCGCGGGGCGGCGCTGAACCACTACAGCATCCAGGTGGGCGTCGGCCGGTCACTGGTCCGGACCTTCGCCGAGGAGTGGGTCGCCGGGCTCACCGACCTCACCCCGCAGGTACAGCGGATCGCCGCGCTGGTGCGGGGCGGGCAGGCGGCGAAGGCGCAGCGGCTGCTGCCGCCGGAGCGCCCGTACCCGCTGCCCGCCGCGACCGCGCGGCGTCTCGACATCCGGTGATCGTGCGGGACTTCACACGTCCCGCCGCCGCACCACGACCATCGTCACCGCCACCGCGACGGCGGCCCACACGCCCATGGTGATCCAGGAGTCCAGCACGCTCGGCGCCCACTTGCTGATCGTGGTCAAGGAGTCGGGGTTGTAGGTGAGCCGGTTGACGGTGGATAGCGGCAGGTGGCTGCCGATCTCGTGCAACCACCGGTAGCGGTCCCCGGCGAACATCAGCGGCAGGATGAACATCAGCAGCACCAGCGACACGATCGAGGCGGTGGCGTGCCGCAGCACCGCGCCCAGCGCCATCCCGATCAGCGCGCAGACCGGCACGATCGCCGCGTAGGCGAGGACGGCCTGCAGGCTGACGCCTTCGGTGATGGAGAGCCCGACGTGCCGGGAGGCCAGCATGGCGTTGGTGGTGAAGAAGGACACCGTCGACACCACGGCTCCCGCCAGCGCGGTGATCCCGCCGATCAGCAGCACCTTGGCGGCGATCACCCCACGCCGCTCGGGCACGGCGGCGAAGGTCGTGCGGATCATGCCGGTGGTGTACTCGCCGAACACGGTGATCGCCCCGAGGCTGCCGGCGGCGATCGCCATCACGTAGCCGGCGATGTTGCTCAGGCCGTGGTACAGCGGGTCGTACTTGTACGGTGGCAGGCCGGGTATCGGCGCCGGCGGGTGGTCGATGTACGTCAGGTCGCTGTGCACGGCGTTGATGTTGATCACGATCGCCACCAGCGAGGCGAGCGCCAGCACCCAGTACGTCGACCGCAGCGAGCGCAGTTTGATCCACTCGGCGGCGAGCAGGTCGCCGAACCGGGGCGCCGGTTCGGCGAGGCCCAGGGCAAGGACGGTACTCATCGGGCCTCTCCAGCCAGGTATTCGACGCTGTCGGCGGTCAGGGACATGAACGCGGATTCTAGGGAGGACGTGCGGGTGGCGAGCTCGGCCAGCACCACGCCGTCCCGCAGGGCGAGTTCGCCGATCCGCTCGGCGGGCATCCCGGTGACGATTCCGAACTGCGGCTCGATCTCCTGTACTTCGGCCCCCTCCGCGCGCAAGGACGGCGCCAGCAGCGAGAGTTCGGGCGTGCGCACGGCCACCGAGGTCGCCGCGTTGCGGGCCGAGAACTCCGCCAGGCTCTCGTCGGCGATCAGCCGTCCGCGTCCGATCACCACCAGGCGGTCGGCGGTGTGCTCCATCTCCGCCATCATGTGGCTGGAGACGAACACCGTCCGCCCCTCGTCCGCGAGCCGCCGGAACAGCCCGCGCACCCACAGCACGCCCTCCGGGTCCAGCCCGTTCAGCGGCTCGTCGAAGAGCAGCACCGGCGGGTCGCCGAGCAGCGCGCCCGCGATGCCGAGCCGCTGCTTCATGCCCAGCGAGTAGCCGCCGATCCGCCGCCCGGCGGCCTTGCCGAGCCCGACCTCCGCCAGCACCTCGTCCACCCGCCCGAGCGGGACGCGGTTGCTGCGGGCCAGGGCCGACAGGTGCGCCCGGGCGGTGCGCCCGCCGTGCACGTCGCCCGCGTCCAGCAGCGCGCCGATGTGCCGCAGCCCGCGCGGCCGGCTCGCGAAGGGCACGCCCGCCACGGTGACGGTGCCCTCGGTGGGGGTGTTGAGGCCCAGGATCATCCGCAGCGTGGTGGACTTGCCGGCGCCGTTGGGGCCGAGGAAGCCGGTGACGGTGCCCGGCCGGACGGTGAAGGTCAACTGGTCGACGGCCGTGGTGGCGCCGTACCGCTTGGTCAGTCGCTCGATCTCGATCACGGGGACAACGCTGCCGGTCGGCGCCCGGGTGCGGCATCGGGCGGCGGGCCACAACCGGCCGCCGCCGCACTGGCCCCGGGGATTACGCCCCCGGGCCGATGTGCCGCCGGACGGGCCGCGGCTACCATCGCGTCATGATCATCGAAGCCCGTCCGCCGCTGCTCAGGCGCCTGCCCGCCGGGGTGTGGGTGGGGGCGTTCTGGGCTGCCCTGGTCGTGTTCCGCTTCTTCACCCGCGAGGGCGAGCTGCACCACCTCTTCGACTATCAGGGCAACCCGGAGGACATGCCGCTGGTGGTCACCGCGGTCGTCACCACCCTGGTCGCGACGCTGCTCGTCAGGATGCCGTTGGCCGCCGTCGCGGGGGCACTGGCGGGCAGCGTCTACTCGCTCGGGATGTGGAAGGTCCCGGAGACCCCCGTGCTCCAGTTCCTGATCGCCGACGCGGTGGTCGGCTACTGCGCGGCCACCCGCTCCCGCCGCGTCTCGCTGAGCTCCCTGGGACTGCCGCTCGCCACGCTCGCCGGGTTGTTCGTCCGGGGTCTGGCCGCCGGCTTCCCCGTCAACCCGTTCGCCTTCGGCGGCCTCGCCGCGACCGCGCTGATCGCCTGGCTGGTCGGGAACACCGTCCACCAGGGCCGTACCCACACCGAGGCCCTGCGCGGCCGCGCCACCGAGCAGGCCGTCACCGCCGAGCGGCTGCGGATCGCCCGCGAGTTGCACGACATGGTCGCGCACAACATCGGCATCATCGCGATCCAGGCCGGCATGGGCAGCCGGGTCATGGACACCCAGCCCGCCGAGACCCGCAACGCGCTGAACGCGATCGAGGTCACCAGTCGGGAGACCCTGGCCGGGCTGCGCCGGATGCTCGGCGCGCTCCGGGCCGGCGAGAACGAGTCCGCGCCGCTCGAAGTCGCCCCGGGGCTGGCCGAGTTGGACCGGCTGGTGGAGAAGGGCGCGGGCGCCGGCGTCCGGGTCGCGGTGACCCGCGGCGGCGAGCCGCGCGCACTGCCCGCCGACGTCGACCTCGCCGCGTTCCGGATCGTCCAGGAAGCGGTGACCAACGTGGTCAAGCACTCCGGCACCCGCGACTGCCACGTCACCGTCGACTACCGGCCGGACGAACTGACCGTCGCCGTCGTCGACCTGGGTGCCGGAGCGGCGACGGCCATCCCCGGCGCCGGCTACGGCATCGCCGGCATGCGCGAGCGGGTCGCCCTGCTGCACGGCGAGTTCAGTGCCGGCCCGCGCCCCGAAGGCGGCTTCCGGGTCGCCGCCCGACTGCCGATCCCCCTGGAGGTGGGACCGTGATCCGTGTCGTTCTGGTGGACGACCAGCCGCTCATCCGCACCGGCCTGCGCGTGCTCATCGCCGACGCCCCGGACCTGGAGGTGGTCGGCGAGGCCGGTGACGGCGCCGAGGCCGTCGACCTGGTGGCCCGGCTGCGCCCCGACGTCGCGGTGATGGACATCCGGATGCCCGGCACGGACGGCATCGAGGCCACCCGCCGGATCACCGCCGACCCGGACCTGCCCACCCACGTCCTCGTCCTCACCACCTTCGACGACGACGACTACGTGTACGGCGCGCTGCGGGCCGGCGCGAGCGGCTTCCTGGTCAAGGACCTCGCCCTGGAGACCATCCTGGACGGCGTCCGGGTGGTCGCCGCCGGGGACGCGCTGATCGCCCCCGGCATCACCCGCCGGCTGATCGGCGAGTTCGCCGCCCGCCCGGACGCCGCCGCCGGACGGCAGCCCAGGCGGGCCGTCACCGGGGGCGTCACCGAGCGCGAACGCGAGGTGCTCACCCTGGTCGGGCGCGGTCTGTCCAACACCGAGATAGCGCAGGAGCTCACCATCAGCGTGGCCACCGCCAAGGCCCACGTCGCCCGGCTCTTCACCAAGCTCGACGCCCGCGACCGGGTCCACCTGGTCATCCAGGCCTACGAGTTCGGACTGGTCAGCCCGTAGGGAGCGCCGAGCCGGCCCGGGAACGCGAGAGCGCCGAGCCGGCCGGGAACGCGAGAGCGCCGGGGTGGGCCCGCACAGCCCACCCCGGCGCCGTTCCCCGCGTCAGACCGTCACGGGGCGTCCGATCGTCACGGGACGATCGCGTGCGAGATCTGGCAGCCGCTGACCGCGTTCGACCAGGTGCCCTGCATGGCGAACGAGCCCGTCGCGAAGTTCACGTTCTGCGAGCCGCCGGTGCCGCCGACGCCCTTCCAGGCGCACTTGTCGGCGTTCTCGGCGCCGGACGAGTCCGTCCAGCCGCCGGCCGGGAACTGGTCGGTGACGGTCTCCGAGTACTCGTGGCCGTACACCATGGTCACGCCGTCCAGCAGGCCCGCGCTGCCGCTGTTGACGTAGTTCTGGCCGCAGGAGCTGCCCATGTCGGTCACGTACGGGTCGTTGGTGAACGCCAGGTTGCCGTACGGGGAGGAGGCGGCGCCGCCGCTCAGCGTGGTGTCGCCGTTCCAGTCGTGCCAGGCGCAGAACTGGCCCGTGGAGGTGTTGAAGCCGTCCGGGTGGGTGCCGGTGGGGGAGAGCACCACGTACTGCACGTTGCGGTTGGAGGCCGCCGTGGTGTTGCCGAAGTGCGCGGCGCCCGCGATGGCCTCCTTGGCGATCTGGTTGCCGGTGGCCTGGCCGGGGGCGGCGGCCGACGAGTCCACCCAGACGCCGGCCAGCGCGCCGCCGGTCGGGTAGCCGACGTGCGCGGCGGTCGACGGGCAGCTGGTGGCGCCCTTGGCGACGCCCTCGCAGTACTGGGTCATGACGCCGGACCAGGTCTCGTTGTTGGTGCCCAGACCCTTGAACAGCTGCTGCGCGCGGACGGCCTCGCCCGACGGGTCACCGGAGAGGGTGGTGTACCCGTTGGAGTCGGTGCCCTGGGTGCCCCACTGGGAGCCCCAGAAGATCAGGTACACCTGCGGCGCGCCGGTGGTGACACCGACGCCGCTGACACTGCCGCCGAACTTCAGGTTGGAGGTGCGGGCCGCGGCCGCGGAGGAGGCGTTGGCGTGCTCGGCACCCTCCTTGGTGGGGACGGCGCCGTGCCGGTACGGGTGGCTGTTCCCGGCGAACTCACTGGTCGGCTGGTCGGCCTGGGCGGCCGGGGCGGCGGCGAAGCCGGCGGCGGCGAGCGCCAGCGCGCTGAGCCCGGTCAGGGCCCGGGTCCGCGTCCGGCGGGAGGTGGGGGACATGCCCATCGTGAGGGTTCCTCTCTCATGTGCCGACCGCACGCCGGTAGGGCGCGGCGGCACCGTGGGGGGACGAAGGGGAGTACGACGACGGCAGCACGGAACGGCGGACCGCTCGTCACGAGCAGTCGGCGAAGTGGGGATGGGGGACCGTTCCGCCGTCGACGGCCCGAAGCAAAGCAGAGCCGCTGAAACCGGGTCAACGACGGCGAGCGCAAAGAAAACCCACACGTACCGCCTCGAACATCAAAAGCCCGCAGGTGGCAGGGCGTTGATGCGCGTAGCGCAGCGGACTATCAACAGTTGAGGGGAGCCTCTACACCGTATGGGCCGGGCAGCTCACCCCCGTCCGGGAGCGCGGTTCCCTCCCCCGCCGGACGTGCGGATCCGGCGGGGGAGGGAAGTCGTCGAGCGGGCGTCAGGCCGCGGCCCGCCGCGGCCCCTCGTAGGCCTCGCGCAGCCGGGTCTGCGCCTGCGCGCCGGCCTCCAGGTGGTCGAGCCCGAGCAGTGCCGCGCCCAGCACCGGCGGCGCGACGACCACCCGGGGCTCGGCCAGCGGCGCGGCCTGCGCGAGGCGCGCCTTCAGGTTGTCGAGCAGCAGCGGGTGTTCGGAGGCGAGCACGCCACCGCCCAGCACGACCGGCGTGGGGGTGTCCAGCAGTTCGAGGCGTCCGAGCGCGACCACCGCGAGCCGGACGATCTCGTCGGCCTGGCGGTCGATCAGCTCCAGGGCGATGGCGTCCCCGTCGCCCGCGACTGCGAACAGCACCCGCGCGATCTCGTGCAGCCGCGCGCTCGGCAGGTGCCCGAGGTGGACGGCCTCGGCGACGGCGCCGGCGCTGGGCAGGCCGAAGTGCTCGGCGATGGCGCGGGCGAGCGCGGTGGGCCCGCCGCGGCCGTCCTCGGACCGTACGGCGTGCCACATGCTGGTGATGGCGAGGCCGGAGCCGCCGCCCCAGTCGCCGGTGAGTTCGCCGAGGGCGGGGAAGCGGGCGGTGCGGCCGTCCGGCAGCAGGCCGACGCAGTTGATCCCGGCACCGCAGACGACGGCGACGCCACGCGGGCCGTCGGTGCCGGCCCGGAGCAGGCCGAAGGTGTCGTTGACGACGGTGTTGCTGACGCCCCACGGGTGGGATTCGAGGGCGTCGCGCAGGCCCTGCTCCTCGACCGGCAGGTCGGCGTTGGCGAGGCAGGCACTGACGTGGCTGGTGAGCACGCCGCGCCAGCCCGGGTGGCCGGCCTGGGCCGCGGCCTGTTCGACGAGCGGGGTGAGGCCGGCGACGGCTGCGGCGCCGCCGATCTTCTGGGGTTCGAAGCCGCCGCCGCGGGCGGTGCCGAGGATGCTGCCGTCGGCGCCGATCAGGGCGACGTCGGTCTTGGAGTTCCCCGCGTCGATGGCGAGGACGCCGGGCAGGAGTGGTTCGGGCTGGTGGGTCATCAAGTCCCCGCGGCTCGTACGTGGCCCGGCCGGGAAGTCGTCGGCCGGGGGTGCCCGGCCGGGGGTGTCGTCGGCCGGGGGTGGACGGTTTCGCCGGGTCAGGCCCAGGCGAGGTGCTCGCGGTTGTGGGCGAGCAGCCGGTCCGTGAGCCGGTCGGCCTGTTCGATCTGGCCGACCAGCGGGTGGGCGAGCAGCGCGTCGAAGACCCGGTCGCGCCCGCCGCGCAGGGCGGCGTCGAGGGCGAGGTGCTCGTACGCGGTGACGGCGGCGACGAGGCCGGCGTACAGCGGCTCCAGCGGGCGCTGCGGCAGCGGGCGCACGCCCGCCGCGTCGACCTCGGCGGGCACCTCGATGACGGCGTCGTCCGGCAGGAAGGGCAGGACGCCGTCGTTGCGGGTGTTGACCACCTGGACGGAGGTCCCGCCGCCGGTGCCGAGCAGCGCGGCGATCAGCTGGACGGCGGCCTCCGAGTAGAAGGCGCCGCCGCGCTTGCCGAGCAGTTCGGGCTTGGTGTCCAGGGTGGGGTCGGCGTACATCTCCAGCAACTGCCGCTCGATCTCGGCGACCTGCGCGGCCCGCGAGCCCTGTTCCTTCAGCTCGGCGACCACCGCGTCGTGCTGGTAGAAGTACCGCAGGTAGTAGGACGGTACGACGCCGAGCCGCGCGATGACGGCCTGCGGCAGGTGCAGGTCCTCGGCGATCTCCTTGCCGAAGTCGCCGAGCAGCGTGGGCAGCACCTCCCGCCCGCCGGAGGCGCCCGGCGCGTCCAGCAGGGTCACCCCGCGCTCCCAGGTGAGGTGGTTGAGCCCGACGTGGTCGAGCCGGATCAGCCCCGGGTCCACCCCGAGGTGCCCGGCGAACTTGCGCTGGAAGCCGATGGCGACGTTGCACAGCCCGACGGCCTTGTGACCGGCGGTCTGCAGCGCCCGGGTGACGATGCCGACCGGGTTGGTGAAGTCGACGATCCAGGCGTCCGGGTTGGTCCGGCGCACCTGCTCGGCGATGTCCAGCACCACCGGGACGGTGCGCAGCGCCTTGGCGAGCCCGCCGGCGCCGGTGGTCTCCTGCCCGACGCAGCCGCACTCCAGCGGCCAGGTCTCGTCCTGGTTGCGCGCCGCCTGCCCGCCGACGCGCAGCTGCAGTAGGACGGCGTCGGCGTCCGCGACGCCCGCCGCCAGGTCCGTGGTCACCGTGACGACCGCGGCGTGCCCCTGCTTGGCGAAGATCCGCCGGGCGAGCCCGCCGATCAGCTCCAGCCGCTCGGCGGCCGGGTCGATCAGCACCAGCTCGCCGACCGGCAGGGTGTCGCGCAGCCGGGCGAAGCCGTCGATCAGTTCCGGGGTGTACGTGGAACCACCGCCGACGATGGCCAGCTTGAGCGAGGAAGCTCCGGACGTCTTCGGTGCGGACATCAGCCCTTGACCCCTGTCAGTGTCACGCCTTCGATGAAGGCCTTCTGAGCGAAGAAGAAGAGGATGATCACCGGCGCCATCACCAGCAGCGTGGCGGCCATGGTGAGGTTCCAGTTGGTGTGGTGGGCGGCCTTGAAGGACTCCAGTCCGTAACTGAGGGTCCAGGCCTCGCGCTCGTTGCTGGCGTAGATCTGCGGGCCGAAGTAGTCGTTCCAGCAGTAGAAGAACTGGAACAGCGCGACCGCCGCGATGGCGGGCCTGGCCATCGGCAGGACCACCCGCAGCAGGGTGCGCAGGTCGCCGCAGCCGTCGATCCGGGCCGCCTCGATGTACTCGTTGGGGATGGTCATCAGGAACTGGCGCAGCAGGAAGATGGAGAACGCGTCGCCGAAGGCCATCGGGATGATCAGCGGCCAGAGCGAGCCGCTCAGGCCCATCTGCTTGGCCCAGAACAGGTACATCGGGATGACCGTGACCTGTGGCGGCAGCATCATCATCGCGATGACCGCCATCAGCGCCAGGTTGCGGCCGCGGAAGCGGAACTTGGCGAGCGCGTAGGCGACCGGCAGGCTGGAGACGATGGTCAGCAGCGTGCCCGCGCCGGCGTACAGCAGGGTGTTGCGCCACCAGGTGAGGAAGCCGGGGGTGTCCCACACCTTGCTGTAGTTGCCCCACTCCCAGTGGGTGGGCCAGTAGTCGGTGGTGAGTGCCTGCCGGTCGTCCATCACCGAGGTGAGGAAGACGAAGACGAAGGGCAGCAGGAAGAACAGCGCGGCGGCGATGGCCAACGAGTGGACGGCCACCCAGTTGAGCAGCGCGCGGCGCCGGGCGGCCCGGGCGGCGGGACTGCCGGGGCCGCGGGGGCGGGTGGAGCCGGCCGTGGCCGGCGCCTCGGTGAGTGTGTTGCCAAGAGTCATGATCAGGTCCTCACTGGCCCGCTAGTCGTCGCTCGCCATGAAGCCGGACTCGCGGCGGAGCAGGATCGAGGTGACGGCCATCGAGATGGCGAACAGCACCAGGGCGACGACGCAGGCCGCGCCGTAGTTGAAGTGCTGGAAGCCGAGGTTGTAGACCATCTGCGGCAGGGTCCAGGTGGAGCCGCCCGGGTAGCCGGGCTCGAACTGCTGGCCGGAGTTGCCCGCGATGCCGCTGGCGACCTTCCCGGCGACGATCGCCTGGGTGTAGTACTGCATGGTCTGGATCACCCCGGTGACCACCGCGAACATGATGATCGGCGAGATGTTCGGCAGGGTGACGTACCGGAACCGCTGGAACGGTCCGGCGCCGTCCAGCGCGGCCGCCTCGTACTGCTCCTTGGGGACGTCCAGCAGTGAGGCCATGAAGATGACCATCAGGTCGCCGACGCCCCACATGGCGAGCAGGGTGAGCGCGGGCTTGGACCAGTCCGGGTCGGCGAACCAGCCGGGCTGCGGCAGGCCGAGCTCGCCGAGCAGGTGGTTGACCGGGCCGGTGCCGGGGTTGAACAGGAAGGCGAAGGCGACGGTCGCGGCCACCGGCGGGGCCAGGTACGGCAGGTAGAAGACGGTGCGGAAGAAGCCGGTGCCGGTCTTGACCTTGGTGATGAGCATCCCGACACCGAGGCCGAAGGCGACCCGCAGGCTCACCATGACGGCGACCAGCCACAGGGTGTTGCGCAGGCCCTGCCAGAAGGTCGGCAGCTGGTTGAAGACGTAGTCCCAGTTCTTGAGGCCGTTGAAGGTCGGCTGGCCGAAGCCGTTGTACTGGGTGAAGGAGAAGTAGGCGGTGGAGACCAGCGGGTAGACGAAGAAGACGCTGAACCCGATCAGCCAGGGGGAGAGGAAGGCGAGGGTGCGGGCCGCCTCCCGGCGGCGCTTCCGGCGCAGCAGGTGCTGCGTGGAGGGCGCCGCCGGGTCGGTCGGTCCGGCGCCGGCCTTGCCGCCGCTTCCCTTGCGGGTGCCGAACGCGAGTGACATGGGAGCTCCGTGGGCCGTTCGCGGCGCTTACTTGGCCTGGGCGATGTCGGTGTCGATCTGCTTGGCGGTGGCGCTCAGGCCGACCTGGAGGTCGGTCTGCTTGCCGGACTCGTAGTCGTAGCCCAGGTTCTGCAGGGACACGATGTAGGCGCTGCCGTTGACGGCCGGCGGGGTGGTGCCGGAGTGCGCGTTCTTGGCGATGTCCAGGAAGGTCCTGACGTTGTCGTCGCTCACCAGCTTCGGCGAGTCGAGCGCCTCGAAGGTGCTGGGCACGTTGTGGATCGCGTTGGCGAAGCCGACGACCGCGTCGGTGTCGGTGGTCAGGTACTTGACGAACTCCCAGGCGGCGGCCTGCTTCTTGCTGGTGCCGGCGATGCCGACGATGGTGCCGGTCTGGTAGCCGCGGCCGTAGGTGTCGGCCTGGTCGTCCGGGACGGGGAAAGCGGCGGTGCCCCACTCGAAGTCGGGCTTGTTGTCGGCGAGCGCGGCGGTGCGCCACTCGCCGTCCATGGCCATCGCGACCTGGCCGGTGAGGAAGGGGTTCTTGGCGCTGAACTCCTCGCCGAAGGTCGAGCGGAACTTCTCCAGTTTGGCGTAGCCGCCGAGCTGGTCGACCAGGCCCTTCTGCCACTTGAGCATCGCGGCGACCTTCGGGTCGGTGGCGATGTTCGACTTGCCGTCGGCGCCGAAGTAGGTCGGGCCGTACTGGCCGAGGAAGTGCTCGGTGGTGGACTCGTAGCCGTGGTACAGCGGCATGAAGCCGAGCTGCTTGTACGAGTCGCCGTCGGGGACGGTCAGCCTGGCGGCGTCCGCGGCGAACTCGCTGAAGGTCTTCGGCGGGTTGGCGATGCCCGCGTCGGCGAAGGCCTTCTTGTTGTAGAACAGGCCGTACGCGTCGCCGAGCAGCGGCAGCGAGCACTGGTCGCCCTGGAACTGGGTGTAGTTGAGCATCGCGGCCGGGAAGGTCTTGGCCGCGTCGATGCCGCTCTTCTGGAGCAGCGGCTTGAGGTCGATGAAGGCCTTGGTCGAGCAGAACATGCCGACGTTGTTGGTGGTGAAGGAGGAGACCACGTCGGGCGCGTCGTCGCCGCCGGCCCGCAGGGCCTGGTTGACCTTGTCGTCCGGGATGTTGCCCACGGCCTTGACGTGGATGTTGGGGTGGGTCTTCTCGAAGGCGGCGATGTTGTCGTTGATCGCCTTGGTCTCGTTGTCCTGGCTCCAGCCGTGCCAGAAGGTGATGGTGACGTCCTTGCCGCTGGCCGAGTCGTCGCTGCCGCCCGAGTCGCTGGAACCGGTGCAGGCGGTGGCGAGCAGGGCCAGGACGGCGCTGCCGGCGACGGCGACGATCGTGCGGCGGCCTCGGCGGGAGGTGGTGGCGTGCACTACGAGGTCCTCCTGGGAGTGCGCGGGCAGGCGGCGTCGCCTCGGGTCCCGCGTTCGGGGGGTGGGGAGAGGTGGGTGCGGGGAGCGTCGGTGGGTGGGAGCCTCGGTGGGTGGCGGTGTCGGTGGGCGGCGGCGTCAGTGGGTGGAGAAGACCGCCTCGCGGGCGTCCGACAGGGCGCGTTGCAGGGCGCCGAGCAGCACCGGGGAGCCGGGCAGGGCGCTGCTCCGCACCTCCGGCCGGGCGATGGAGAGCTTGGCCAGTTCGTCCTCGACCAGGGCGCGCAGGCGTTCGCCGCCCGCGGTCGGCACCGCGCCGGAGAGGACCACCAGCTGGGGGTCGACCACGGCGACGATCACGGTCAGCCCGACGGCGAGCCGCCCGGCCAGTTCGGCGAGGAAGACGTCGCCGGCGCCCGGGGTGGCCAGCGCCTTGGCGATCGACTCCTCGGCGGTGGGCGCGCCGAGCCCGTGCTCGCGGGCCAGCGCCCGGACGGCGGGTGCGCCGACCAGGGCCTGGAACCCGCCGAACTTGCGGCGGCGGGAGTCCCACTCGACGGGTGAGTCGGGCACCGGCATGTAGCCGACCTCCCCGGCGCCGCCGGTGAAGCCGCGGTGCAGCCGACCGGCGATCACGATCGCGGCGCCGACGCCCGCCTCGGCCCAGAGCAGCACGAAGTCCTCGAAGCCCGCCGCCGCGCCGGAGGCCTGCTCGGCGACGGCGGCCAGGTTCACGTCGTTCTCGATCGACACCGGCGCGCCGATCGCCTCGGACAACTCCTCGACCAGTCGCGGCGAGTGCCACCCGGGCAGGTGGGAGGCGTAGCGCAGCTTGCCGGTGACCGGGTCGGGGGCGCCGCCGACGCCGATCGCCACGGTGCGCAGGCTGCCCTCGGCGAGCCCGGCGGCCCGGACCGCCTCGGCCACCGCCGCCGCGACCCGGGGAACGGTCTCGGCGGCCGGCACGCCCTTGGTGGTGACGGTGTGTTCGGCCAGCGTGGTGCCGGTGATGTCGGCGACCGCGACCCGGATCCCGCTGTTGGTGACGTCCAGCCCGGCGACGTACCCGGCGGCCGGATTCACCTGGTACAGCTGCGCGTTGGGCCCCGGACCACCCGCCGTGGTGCCGACCGGCAGGACCAGCCCGGCCGCCTCCAGCCGGGCCAGCAGCTGGGAGGCGGTGGGCTTGGACAGCCCGGTCAGCGTGCCGATCTGGGTGCGGGAGAGCGGGCCGTTCTCCAGCAGCAGTTCGAGGGCGGCGCGGTCGTTGATGGCCCGCAGCAGGCTCGGCGTGCCGGCGAGGGGGACTCTGGCGGTGCTCCTGGTCATGCCCGGAATCCTCCTCCTTCGGCTCGCCCGAGAGAACTGTTAGGAAACTTTCCAGTCGCTTGGGTAGGACCGTAAGGGCCGCGTCAGCGGGGTGTCAATGGCCGGGTGACCGGAGGATGCCGAAGCGTTACCTCCGCTGTGGTGGGGGCGGGGCCAATGCTCTCTCGGTCTTCAAAAAAGAAAATAAATATAAAGAAAGAATAAATTCTGCCATCCCCCTGAGTGTGTGTGGCGTGCCGATGGGTGAAACAATTAAAGCAGGTAAGAATTCTGGCGTGGCCTCCTCGGTGCGCCGAGGGGGCCACGCCTCAGAAAACGCTCAAGTGCGGACTGAATGAAATATGGCTCTACTTGTGTTGCCTGCCTCGCCCGGGTGGCGAGGCAGGCAACACAAGTCCTGGCACACCGAGGACGCTTCGGCACGGCCGAAGCGGCGACGGCAGTGCCCGGCCCTCTGTGCAGGAAGTCGGCCAGACCGACTTCCTGCACAGAGGGCGGGAAAGTTGTGGTCAATCACAGCTCCTTCCCCGTTCCGCCGCGATCGTGATCGCGGCGGAACGGGGCGCAATGCGGGCGAGCAGGGAACGGATGAGAAAGGCGGGCCCGCGTCCTCGGACGCGGGCCCGCCCAGAACAATGGGCGCCCCGCCTACCCGCCCCGCTGCCAAGGGCGTTCCCGTCTGGTTCGACCTGCAATCACAGTGATCGGTCGGCGGCCCGGCCGGAAGCGGCCGGGGCGCCCGAAACCAGGGGAAAGCGAGTGACCAACGCAAACCGGGCGAGCCTGCGCCCAAGACGCGAAGCCGCCGCATCCCTTGCGATTCCGACATGTCGGTTCCTCCGCCGACAGGCGCGTCATCAGGCTGGGGGTCAGGCAGCTTCGGGTCGGTCCAGCCCGGCAGCTCCCGGTTGCGCGAGCCAGACCAGCCGCGAGGTGATCCCCGGTCGCCCGGCGAAGTGGCGCAAGGCCCGTTCGGGAGATGCGAGGGTCATCCGCGCCCGCCCGTTGATGTCGATCACGTGTGTCGGCCCGTCATTGTCGACGAGCCCCCAGGCGACGACCCATCCGTCGGCGTCCGCAGGGCCCTCGCCGCACACCTGGACGACGGCGAAGAGCTGGGGTGCGGTGTCGAGCACAAGTTCGCACAGCTCCTGGGCGAAGGTCGGCTCGGCCGCCAGCCTGGGTGTGGCTGGGTGGGGGTTTGGCGAGGGCGTAGCGGTCATGGAAGTCTCCTACGTAAACGGGAGTTGGGCGCCGCGCTGCCACCACCACGGGCAGCGACAATCCCTGACGCAGAGTCAAAAGTAGCCACTCGGTAGTATGTAGTCCACCGCCTTCGAGAAATTCATATCACCGTCACCCTGGAGGGTGACGGCATCGACGACGGCGGTTGAGAGTAAGGAGGCAGTGGATGCCGCCCAGCAAGAATCCGCCGACCATCCGGCAGCGGCGGCTCGGCACGGAGTTGCGCCGGTTGCGCGAGCAGGCAGGATTGTCGGTCACGCGAGCCGGGGAACTGCATGGCATCCCGCAGTCCCGGATCAGCAACATCGAATCCGGCGGATATCCGGTGAGCGCGGACCGGGTACGGACCCTGGCCCGCCTCTACGGCTGCGTGGATGACGCGTTGATCGAGGCGCTCACCCACATGACCGGTGGTCGCACCCGGGGCTGGTGGGAGGAGTACCGCGAGATCCTGCCGGCCGGAGCGCTCGACCTGGCGGAGATCGAGCACCATGCGCAATCGATGCGGATCGCCACGGTGATCCATATCCCCGGCCTTCTCCAGACCCCCGAGCACGCTCGCGCGCTCTTCCGGGATGTGGTGCCGCCCTTGTCTCCACCCGAAGTGGAACACCTTGTTTCTCATCGCATCAAGCGACAGGCGGTGCTGTACGGCGAGCAACAGACCCCGCTGTCGGCCGTCGTCCACGAGGCCGCCTTGCGTATGGGCTTTGGTGGTCCAGAAGTTGCCCGCGATCAGCTGGAATACCTGCTGAACATGAGCGAGTACCCGCACATCGACCTGCGGGTGATCCCGTTCGGCACCGGTAGCTACCCCAGCTCCGGCGCCGGGATCGTGTACTTCGCCGCCGAGGTCGCCCGGTTGGACAGCGTGCAGGTCGATGGGGACCGGTACGACTTCATTGACACCGAGCCGCAACTGATCAAGTATCGGGCCGTGTTGGACCGGCTGGAGGCGAGCGCGCTCAAGCCCGACACGTCCCGCGACCTCATCCGCCGTATCGCCCAGAGCATTTGAGAGGGGAGTAATCATGGCCGTTCAGGGCTGGCAGAAGTCGTCATTCAGCGGCGACACCGCCAACTGCATCTATCTCGCCACAGCCCCTGACCGCAGCATCAAAATCCGCGAGAGCGATGACCCCGACGTCGTCATCACCACATCGCCTGACGGACTCCGTGCGTTCCTGCGCGGCGTCAAGGCGGGAGAGTTCGACCATCTGACAATGTAAGGAGAGTCGACGGGGGAAGCATCGACGTACAAGCGACCAGCCGACCTGTCGGGCCAGAGCGCTGGCGGAGAACGAGCATGCCGGGCCGCTGCCCCGCCGCTCTGGGCGCACACTCAAGGCGTCGCAGGCTGTGCGGGCCCCTCGAAGGAGCTCTGGACCGCAAGACCGCCATGGATTCGAAGCTGTGAGCGTAGTTGTAGAACCAGCTGCTGGTGTCCACTCGCCTGTGGCAGGGCAGCGGGTTGACGAGCAAGCGGTCGTCGTAGCGGAATGCCAGAGCAAGTTCGAGCAAGTTCATGGTGCGAGTGGCGACCTGTGCCGCAAGATCGTTCAAGGCGATCGACTCCGACCCGCTCAGGAGGCCCATCATGGCACTGCACAGCGCCTGGTGAAGTCGGGCACCCCCTACGCGGAGCACGCCCGTTCTCTTCGCAGTGAACCCGTGACCGTAGCCGGGGCCGCCTTCGGCTGGTTCGACGCCGAGCTTCCCGGTGAGATCGCCGACGAGATCAACCTGACGGACTACGAGATCGTCCAGCACACCGAAGAGCGCCGCGTGGCGCTGACGCAGGCCCTGGACCGCCTGTCGCTGATCCACCCTGAGGGGTTCGCCCGCGTGCGCGAATTCGTTCGGGGGCTGCTGTGGGTGGGCCTCAAGCCGGGCGTCCACTCGTCCTCGCTGACCAGCTCCAGCGACCCGGCACTCCCGTACGTCATCGTGTTCTCCGAGAAGGCCCGGCGCCACATCCCGCCGAACACCGTCAGCGAGGAGCCGTCCCACCTCTTCCTGGCGGAGAACATCCTGCACGAGGGCACCCATCAGTCGATCAGCTTCCACGTCCTCCAGAACCAGGTCTTCGCCGACGGGTACTCCTCCAGGACATCCCCCAGGATCGAGATCAGGTGGCGGGCCGGGCAGGGAGAGGACCGCAACCAGTACTGGGAGATCGACAGGGCCTTCCACGCGACCTGCGTGTACAACGAGCTGCTGCGCTTCCGCCAGACCGAACTGCGCCGCGACGACCTGTCGCCCAACGAGCGCGCCAGCTTCCAGAGCGCCTACGGCGAGGCGCTGCCGGCCGTCCGCTACCTCATGCGCGAACTCGAACTCCTGCGTGAGCACTTCTCCCCCCACGGGGTGGAGCTGTTGGCCGACCTGCGCCATCAGACCGACCAGCTGTAGTGCGCCACGCTGAATGGAATCGAACGACGGAGGGGTCGAGTGCTTGAGCACCTCATCACCCACGACGACAACCTGCGGATGGTCCCCACCGACCGGAACGAGCTGACCACTGCGGTCGGCCGACTCCACCAGGAACTGCAGGGCTTGTACGAGGGCACCGATCCCGCGCGTACTCGGGTCCTGACGAGATGGATCGGCATCGGCCAGATGTGCCTGGGCGACCACGAGGAGGCCCGTGTGTTCCTCCGGCAGTCGCTCGACTTGGCCGCAGCGATCGGCAACACCCGAGCCGTCGTAGCCACCGGGCTCAATCTCGCCGACGCGCACCGCTATGCCGGTGACGTGCAGACCGCGGACGCGCTCTACCGCAGCGCGCTGAACACTGCGCGAAGCCGGCACCCGGAACTCGTCGACTTCGCGCTCCAGCACACCGGCAAGCACCTCATGGAGCGCGGCGACCTCGCGGGTGCCCGGGACCATCTGCAACAAGCGCTGCGGCTACGGATCGCCAAGGGGGACGCCGAGCTGATCGAGTCCACCCAGGCCGCGCTCGCCCGGGTGGAGCTGCTGATCGGCCAGGCCGAAGCATCGGCGGCCGACGACGCGGTGCCGCGCCGGTGGAGCGGTCAGTGGACCTCATGGCTCCAATCCCGCACCACGGCCCGGACGCCGGCCCGGTGGGCAGAGGACTTCCCCGCTCTCCGGGACGCCGTGCGCGGCCTCACTGCACACCAGCGTGTTCACCCGCGCCACCTGCCTGGTCAGCCGTTCCCCGCCGAGCTGGTCGCCGCCATGGCGGAGGAGGCCGAGAAGGCCGTAGCCGCTGACGGATACCTCCACAACGGCAAGTGGAACGCGGCAGTCGGCGAGACCGCGAACCGCTTCGCCGCACAAGTCGATCTGGCCGCAGTCGTAGCGCGGTCCACCGGCCTGGACGTCGAGCAGCCGCACACCGCCGTCTACATCGCGTACCTGGAGGAAGGGCAGTTCCTCGACTTCCACGTGGACGAGTCCGGCTTCGGCGAGGCCAACCTGATCCTCTGCCTCAAGCACGAGCGCCCTGCCAGGGCGCCCCGGGCCAGTACCACCGTCTTCATCAACGCCGACGGCCACCTCGAATGCGACCTGGCCCCGGGTGACTGCGTCGTCTTCGACGGCGCGCTCACGCCGCACGGCCGGACGCCCCTCAGTGCCGGAGAGAGCGTCACCCTCGTCAGCTTCGGCTTCCGCGCGCGTGATCAGGCTCTGCGCACGCTTACGAACCTCCCGCCGGTCCCTCGTTAGGGAAGGCGGGAGCAGTCGGTTCTACGAGGGGAGGGTGTCCCTACGGCTCCGGCTTCGGGGCCGGGATCGGCTCGCTGGCCTTGAAGCGAGCCGAGTTGGGGTCGCTGAGCGCGGACGGCGCCGTCTGCTCGGCCGCCGGCGCCGGCGCCGGCGCGATCACCACTCCGGTCGCCGCCCCAGCCGCGCTCGCCGCCGCCGCGCCGGCCGCCGTCGGGGTCTCCTCCTTGACCTTGATACCGGCCCTGTCGAAGGCCACCTTCAGCCGCTGCCGCAGCGCCCGGGAGACCGCCGGGGCCTTGCCGGGCGCGGTCCGCGCCTCGACCCGCACCATCACCGAGTCCGCCGCGACCGATTCGAGGCCCAGGATCGACACCGGCGCCCAGACCAGCTCGTCGTACGGTGCCTCCTTGGCCAGCTCCTCGGCGGTCCGCAGGATGAGGTCCTCGACCCGCAGCAGGTCCTCCTTGTAGCCGATCTGGACGTCCACCGAGGCGGTCGCCCAGCCCTGGCTCATGTTGGCGATCCGCTTCACCTCGCCGTTGCGGATGTACCAGATCTCGCCGTTCGCGCCGCGCAGCTTGGTCACCCGCAGGCCGACCTCCAGCACTGTGCCGCTGGCCACCCCGGTGTCGATCTCGTCGCCGACGCCGTACTGGTCCTCCATGATCATGAAGACCCCGGAGAGGAAGTCCGTGACCAGGTTGCGGGCGCCGAAACCGATCGCCACACCGGCCACACCGGCGCTCGCCAGCAGTGGCGCCAGGTTCACGCCCAGTGCGGAGAGCACCATCAGTGCCGCCGTGCCCAGGATGGTGAAGGAGGCCACGCTGCGCAGCACCGAGCCGATCGCCTCCGATCGCTGCTGGCGCCGCTCCGGGTTCACGACCCCGGTGTTGGCCAGCAGTCCGCCCAGCCGGCTCTCCTCCTGGTGCTCCGGGGTGCGCGCCATCCGCCCTATGAGCTGGGTGATCAGCTTGCGCAGCATGGCCCGCAGCACCAGCGCCAGCAGCACGATGAAGACGATCCGCAGGCCCGAGGCCAGCCAGCTCTGCCAGTGGGTGTCGAACCAGCTGGCGGCCTGCTTGGTGGTGTCCGAGACCTCCTGCGCGCTGGTCGGGATCCGCAGGTCCAGGTTCGGCAGCTGCGCGGTGGGGCTGGGGGCCGGCGTCGGAGCGGAGGGCGTCGAGGACGCGTCGGACAGACCGGTGGCACCGGAGCTGAACACGTGCGGACCTTCCTTGCTGGGTGGCGTGTCGGGTCCGCACCGCCGGCAAGCGGCCCGCGGACCGTGCGCCTCACCCTATCCGGCGCCGAACGCCCGCCCGGACACGCCGAAGATCGTCCGCCGCCTCGCGGGAAGCCGCCGAAGGGCGTACGGAACGGCCCGGACGCCCCGTCAACGCCCCGGTGCGCTCCCCCCGCACCCCGCCCCGGACGCCGCCCCGACCCGGCCGGACACTGCTCCGACCGGCCGAGTCGTCCCCCGGGAGGGCCACCGGGCGGCCCCCGCGCGGTGCTCGGCCGGCACCCGGGTGCAACCCGACCTTCCCCGGGCATACCGGCTATGACAGAGACCACACCCGGAGTTCACGTCAGCTCCGTTACACAGGAGTGGTGGCGCCGTACAAAGGCGTAAGGCGACACTGGGGGAGATCGCGTACTCGTTGCGCGATCCAACCGCTCGTCCCGGCGCGAGCCACGCGCCGCAGGCGTCCAAGGAGGCATCCGTGCCGCATGTCCTGGTCCTCAACGCGTCCTACGAGCCACTCGGCGTCGTATCGATGCGCCGCGCACTCATCCTGGTCCTCAACCACAAGGCGGTCAGCCTGGAGGACTCGGAAGTCACTCTGCACAGCGCCACCAGCGCCCTTCCGGCGCCGTCCGTCGTCCGTCTGACCCGCTTCGTCAGGGTCCCGTTCTGCGGGCCCGTCCCGCTCACCCGCCGGGCGCTGTTCGCCCGCGACCACGGTCGCTGCGTCTACTGCGGGGCCGCCGCCACCAGCGTCGACCACGTCATCCCGCGAAGCCGGGGCGGCCAGCACCGGTGGGACAACGTGGTGGCAGCCTGCCGCCGCTGCAACCACACCAAGGCCGACCGCCACCTCACCGAACTCGGGTGGCGGATGAAGCGCCCACCCGCACCGCCCAGCGGACTCGCCTGGCGGATCATCGGCACCGGCATCAAGGACCCGCGCTGGCGCCCCTACCTGGAGCCCTACGGCGGCGCGGACCAACTGCGCGCCCCGCAGTGGGGCGAGTACGAGCACCTCGACCATACCGAGCCGAACCACTCGGTCCCGATCGGCCGGGTGCACGGCGCCCACCCCACCCCCATCCGCCGCGGCGAGCAGCCCGAACCGCTCTCCGCCTGACCGAAGCGACACAAGGGCTCGCCCGTCACACCGTCGGTACGCGCCTCATGGGCCGCCGCGCCCCCGCACCGGGGAGCACGGCGGCCCGCCGCGTTGGTCCCTTTTTTCGGGGCCCGGCGAGCCGACGGGGCGCGCCGGGCTATGGCTACGGCTTCGGCGGCGCCGCCGGAGGAGTCGCGGGGGCGCTCGGCGCACCGCCCGGTTGCCCGGGCTGGCCCGGCTGGCCGGCCGGCGGCTGCGGCGCGGCCGGCGGGGTCACCGCGTACAGCTCGACCCCGTACAGCGAGTAGCCGTACTTGGTCGCCCGCGCCACGCCCTGGACCCGGACGAACCGGACCCCGGGCGCGTCGAAGCGCACCGTCTCGTCGCCGCCCTTGCCGTTGTCCACCGTGGCCGCGTCCGTCCAGGAGTTCCCGTCCGCCGAGACCTGGATCTTGTACGAGCTCGCGTACGCGGCCTGCCAGTGCAGTACCGCCGAGCCCAGCCGGGTCGCCTGCGGCAGCTCCAGCCGCACCCAGGCGTCGTCCTTGGCCGGCGAGGACCAGCGGCTCTTCGGATCGCCGTCGGCGACCGCCGAGGCCGGGAAGTTCGCCGTCTCGTCGCCCGAGGAGGTGGCCTTCGCGCCGAGCGCGAGGTCCGGCCCGCCGGTCGGCGGGACCACGTGCACCTGGAGGACCTGCTGGACGGTGGTCGCCCCGGCCACGAACCGCACCGGCACCTGGTACGTCCCGGACGGCGTGCCCGGCGCGGCGGCGACCAGCAGCGGCACGCCCACCCGGCCGCCGCGCGGCACGGTCACCGGGCCGGCCGGGGTCACGGTCAGGCCCTTGGCGGCGGCCGGCACCTCGGCGCGCAGCTCGCCGGTGGTGCCCTCGGGGCGCCCGGCCTCCACGGTGGCCCGGGTCTGGGCGGCCGAGGCCGCGCCGGTGACCACGTCCAGGGCCGGGTCGGACAGGGTGAGCCGGGCCGCCGGGGCGTCCGCGTACCAGGGGATGACCTGGTTGACGACCGGCGGGTCGCCGCCGGGCTTCCAGGTCAGCCGGAACGCGTCCGCCACCTGCCCGCCGGCCGGCAGCTCGTTGTAGCCGGGCTGCACGGTGCCGATGTCCGCCCAGGTGCCGTCGGCCCGGCGCACCGCGACGGTGGCGGTGGCGCGCACGCCCGGGTCGGTCAGCACGGTGAGCCGGTCCAGCGGACGGGCGGCGCCGAGCTCGACGATGAGCGGGTCGTCCTGCGCGGTCGGCGCCTTGGCGGCCCGGTACGCGGTGTCCGGGTTGCCGTCCAGCACGGCGGCGGCGGAGGAGCCGGGCAGCGCGTCGGGCCCGCCGGTGACGCTCGCCGGGGACTCGTCCGGGGCGGTGACGGTGAACTCGCGCACCGCGACGGCGGTCTTCTGCGCCGCGGTGGCCCGCAGCCGCACCGCCCGGACGACGGTGCCCGGCGGGAGCTGGGCGCTGACCGTCTTCTGGTTCCTGACGACGGCGAGCTGCTTCCAGCCGCCCTCGCCGGTGGAGTACTCCAGTACGCCGTCGCGGATGTAGTCGTCCACGGCGGTCGCGGCGTCCGCGCCGTTGCCCCAGCTGCCCATCAGCACGGTCACGCCGCTGACCGGGCGTCCCGCGCCGAGGTCGAGGCCGACCGCGTCGCCCGGCTGCGGGGGAGCGGAGCTCCAGTAGAAGGTGTTCGCCACGCCGTCGGTCATCAGCCCGGGCAGGTGGTCCTGCGCGGTGCCCAGGGTGGTGGTCGCGGTGACCCCGCCGCCGACCACGCCCGCCCAGTTGTCGGCGGCCCGGACGGCGCGGTCCAGGAACGGGCCGAGCACCCCGGCGCCGATGGTGGCCGGGGCCCGGTCGAGCTGCTCGCGGAGCCGGTTGAGCTCCACCCGGGCCTTCCAGGCCGCCGCGCCGTCGCCGCCGTGCTGGGCCAGCAGCATGTTCAGCGCGGCCTGCCCGGCCAGCCCGTAGTCGCGCAGCGGGCCCAGCCAGGGCGCGGCCTCGCCGGCCAGCTGGGCGGTGGCCGGGGTGCCCGCCAGGGTCTGCTGGGCGGTGGCCATCGCGGCGAAGGCCTCCCGCAGCGGGCCGGCGGCCTCTATCAGCTTGGCGAGGTCGGGCGCCGTGCCCGAGGTCGGCTCGGCGGCGGCCCAGAAGCGGTCGAGCAGCGGCGTCAGGTAGCCGGACTCCTGCTTGGACAGCGGCGAGGAGGTGCTGTTGCCGGCCAGGGCGGTGACCGCGGGCAGCGCCGTCCCGGCGGGCGTCGCGGCGGCGCCGGTCGGCCCGGCCAGCGAGCGCAGGGCGGCCTGCCAGGACTCGTCCGGCTTGTAGCCGACCGGGTTCCAGGCGTAGTCGCCGGCCGTGGCGAGGGCTATCCGGGAGGCCACCGGCTGCTGCATGGCGCCGGTCAGCATCACTGCTGAGCGGGTGGCCACGCCCGGGTCGCGCCCGGTGTAGGCGCCGAGGAAGAGCCGGTCCGGGCTGGCGTCGTTGACCGGGTAGTTGTCCATGGTGACCAGCGGGTGCCCGTACAGGTCGGTGGTGTCGGAGGCCTGCGCGGTGGTGATCTTCTCCGGGATCACCCCGACCCCGCTCCACGCCACCTGCACGCCCGTCGGCAGCGCCGCGGCCAGCGCCTTGCGGTACGGCGTGGCGCCCTGCTGGTGGTACTCGGTCGGGACGACGGACAGTGGCGCCAGGCCCGGGTTCTTGGCGATCAGCCGGTCGTTGACCTTCTTCACCAGCTCGGCCTGCGCCTTGGCGGCCGCGGCGGGCCCGGTGCCGTACTCGTCGCGGTCGGCTCCGCAGTGCCACTCGTCGTAGCTGACGTCCAGGAACTGCAGCTGGAAGGCGGTGAAGCCGAGCGCCCGCAGCCCGTCCAGCTTGGCCACCAGCGCGTCCACGTCCTTGCCGGAGCTGAAGCAGAGGGACTGCCCCGGGTCGATCGCGTAGCCGAGCGTGACGTGGTTGCGCCGCGCCCGGGCGGCCAGCTCGCGCAGCTCGTCCGCCTGCGCGGCCGGATAGGCGTTGCGCCAGCGGGACAGCCGGTACGGGTCGTCACCGGGGGCGAAGAGGTAGAAGTTCTGCTTGGAGCGGCCCAGGAAGTCGATCTGGTCCAGCCGTTGCTGCGCGGTCCACGGGGTGCCGTAGAACGCCTCCGCGGTGCCGCGCACCGGCGCGCCGCTCGGCCAGTCCCGCAGCGTGATCCCCGGCAGGCCGAGCCCGTTCGCGCCCGCCGCCTGCCCCTGCCCGGCCGGCACGGCGGCCAGCAGCTGGCGCAGGCTCTGCGCGGCGTAGAACGTCCCGGTGGCGTCCACGCCCGCCAGCACCACCGCGCCGTACGTCCCGCCGCCCTGGGCGGGCAACTGACCGGCCGACAGCACGTACCCGCCGGCCGGCAGGTTCGCGGTCGAGGGCGCGGTGCCCTCCTTGCCACCCGCCGCGGCGGTCAGCTGCCGCAGCACCCGGTCCACCTCGCCGCCGGCACCCTCCGCGGGTCCGCCGACGTACACCACCAGCGACCCGGCCACCGGCGTCCCGCCGTCCGACCGCGACGTCACGTCGGTCGCCCCGGCGATGTCCAGCACCTCACGGACGGCCAGCACCGCACCGGGGTCCGCCTTCGGCGTGGTCACCAGCGTCACGGCACCCGGCACCACGACCGCCCTGCCCGCCACCGCCTGCTCCTGCGGCCGCGGGAACACCTGAGGATCGGTCACGCTCCCCAGCGGCGTCTGCGGCGCGGTGCTCACCACGTCCGGCCCCGGCGTCGCGGCGTACGCCGACGGCAACGGCCCGGCCAACAGCCCGCCGACCACCGCCGCGGCCGCCACGCCGGCCGCGATCTGCATCGCCCGCCGCCCCGGCCGCCCCGCCGCACGCTCCGCCCGCACGGACGCCAACAGCGGCTCCGTGCCCTTGAGGTCGGCGATCAGCCGGTCCGCCGTCCGGGGCGCCAACTGACGGCACGTCCGCGCCGTCGCACGCCGCGCCACCAACGCCGCCGGATGCTGCAACACGTCCCGCAACGCCGGACTCTGCTCCAGCTGCGACCGCAGCCGCCGCCCGGCCACAACTGACACTCGGGCTTGCACAGGAGCCTCCTCGCCAGGCCGGAACCACATCGCCCGCAACCCCACCAGCTACCCAACCCGGTGTCAACGCCACCGACGGCTATGCCTGTCTTGCCCCTTTTCATCCCCTCCCCGACCCCGCCCCCGATACCACGCCGGGCCCGCCCCGCCGACCGGCGAAGCGGGCCCGTGTGCCCAGCTCAGGACATGGACGTCAGGAACGCGGCGGCGCAGGCAGCACGGCCGTCCGCAGCACCGGGACGCTCCACTGCTCGTTCGCCGCGTAGTTGCAATCCCACAAGTCGAGCCGGGCGCCGTCGACCGCCTTCCACTCCGGAAGGTCGAGGCACCGGCCCGAAGCCGGGTGGTACAGCACATTGTTCGCGAACGGCATCCACTGCTGCGCCGCGGTGCCGTCGCAGGTGCGGTACTCCAGCGGCGTGCCGTTGCCCGCACCCGCGCTCACCGGAGCGATGCACCCGCCGAGGACGCGCAGCGTGCCGTCGTTGCCGAGCGACAGCTGCTGCGAGGGCCCGCCGTGGCACTCGTAGAGCTGGACCGCGGTGCCGTCGGCGGTACCGGCGCCGGTGTCGTCGACGCACATGTCGCCGTTGACGGCCGAGCGGACCACCCCGGTGACGCTCGGTGCGGTGGGTGCCACCGCGAAGGGGTAGACGGCGGTGCTGCTGATGCCGCCGTCGAAGCTCGGGCTCGGCTTCGACTGGTACCGGTAGCGGCCGAGTTCGAACGGCCCCGACGACGGCGGGCCGCTGCTCGCCCTGTGGATCGCGGTACCGGCGAGGACACCGTCGACGTACAGTGCCATCATGCCGGTGTTCGCGTCGTAGGAGGCGGTCAGCCGGGTCCAGACGCCGGGGTGGGTCTGGGCACTGGCGTTCACCACGCGGGTGAAGTCGTACGACCAGTTGTCGTCGTCCGCGTACGCCAGGGCGAAGCTCCAGTTCCGCCCGGGGCCGTCGGTGTACAGCATGAAGGTGCTGCCGTGCCCGGTCTCCTGACTGGCGACCACGCCGCCGCCCGGTCCGGACTTGGCCCAGGTGGAGAGGGTGAAGCTCTTGCGGGTGTCCACCACCGGACCCGACATGGTGATGTTCGAGCCCGCGTCGGGACTGAAGGCGCCCACGGTGACCGCCCGGCCGTCCACGGTGTCCCCGACCCAGCTCACGCCCGAGGCCGTACCGTTGGCGCGCTTCTGCCCGTCGCCGACGGCGTTGCCGCCGTCGGGCGCGGCCAGCCAGTTGTCGATCGGCCGGTTGAGGTTGCCGAGCGCGACCGGGCTCTGCTCCAGGCCGGTCACCGCCGGGCCGCTGTTGACATCGGCCGCCTTGGTGCCGACGCCGGCCCAGGCGACCAGCTGATTGTCGGTGTCGACCGCCCAGAGGTCCGGGACACCGTCACCGGTGACGTCGCCGTTGGAGCCGACCTTCGGGTAGAGCTTGGCATCGACGCCGTTGGCCAGCCAGCCCTTGGTGGGGTCGGCGAAGCCGGAGGCGTCGAAGGTCCCGGGGGCGCTGCCCTTGGCCAACTGGTAGGCGTGGATGGTTCCGTCACCCTTGGACCGGCCCCAGACGGTGGGGATGTTGGTGCCCTTGGTCGGCCCGGGGGTGATCAGGTCGTAGAAGTCCCAGGCCTGGTCCTGCGAGAGCAGAATGTTCGGCCCGTCGAGCTTCCCCACGATCGAGGACAGCGCGAGCCAGAGTCGGCCCTTCTCGACGTAGAGCAGGGAGGAACGCGGCAGGCCGGTGGTGGTCGTGCCCGGGTTCCTGGGGGTATCGCCCGTGGGAGATCCGAACGCTGCGATCTGGGTCACAGACGCCCAATCGCTGCCGTTTCCGTGGTCCGAGCACGAGATCGGTGTGCCGTCGGGCAGCCCACAGCTACCGGACTTGGACAGCGATACGGAGGTCTGACCGTCGAGGTGGGCGGCGATCGCGTCGTTGGCGTAGAGGAACAACTCGGCGGCGCCGGGAGCGTGAGCGATCAGGTCATCGACGTTCCGCTCGGTGAACGAACCCCGGTGGGTGATCTGGGCCGTGCTCCAGTCCTGGTTGTTCGCCGCACCGGGCGCCGAGGCCGGCCTGGTGTTCGGGGCCGCGTACGGGTCGGCGCCGCCGCCCACCAGGCGCAGTGAGCCGGTGCCGTCCGGCAGGAGGACGTCGCTCCTCCGGTCGCCGTCGATGTCGCCCATGACCGGGTCGCCGGCGGCGGGGTTGCTCGGCACGAAGTAGGTGTACGCGACCGGCTGCGACATGTTGCCGGCGTTGTCCTGGGTCTGCAGGTAGAGGAAGTTGGTCCCCCAGTGCCAGGGGGTGTACTTCAGCTGGAAGCTGCCGTCACCGTCCATCTTGACGATGTTGCCGCCGTCGGTGCAGTTCCATCCGGTGGCGGCGGCCTGGACGGGGTCCGTGGTCCATCGGGCGCAGGCCAGACCCGAGGAGCGGCCGCCCGTGGCCGGAGCCGGGTCGGTGCCGGTCAGGGTGAAGACGCCCTCCTGGCCGACGAGCTTCGGGTGTCCGCCCAGGGTGCCCGACTCAGGGAAGTCCGGAGAGGTGATGCGGGCGGTCGGCGGGGTGCGGTCGATACGCAGGTAGCACATCGGGGAGTTCCCGCTGTGGAGCGTGCCGTCGTCGGTGACGGCGTACCAGCCGTACTGGTGTCCGTCGATCAGCGGGCCGACGCTGACGTTCTTGCGGCCCGAACTGGCGGCCCAGTTGGTGTCGGAGACCTTCGAGGAGCCGTTGTCGTCGTCGTCCCAGATCTTGAACGTGGTCCAGAGCTGCTCACCGGTCGGTGACCAGGTGTCGACGCTCAGGTTGACGTCGGTGTTGATCCCGACCCAGCCCGGGTTGTCCCACGGGTTGCCGGTTCCGGGGGTCTGGCAGGGGCTGTAGGCGGCGTCACGGGCGAAGCCGGGCGTCGGGCTGGTGGCGGGGCTGCCGATGGCGGGTGCGAAGTCGTAGGTGACGACGATGTGCGGGTTGTTCGCGAACCGCTGGTGGTAGTACTTGTTGGTCTCGTCCTCGGGGGCGAACAGGAAGGTCCACCCGCCCCAGTGCTCGTGCGCCGCCCAGGTCATCTGGGGGAGGACGTCGAACTCCTTGCCGCCCGCTCCCATGATCCAGTTCGTGCCGACCTTGGCGCAGCTCGAGAGCTCCGGGCAGGGCTGGGCTTCCCAGCGCGTCCACTGGTTGATCGGGTTGCTGTTGCCCGCACCGGTCGAGTAGAGGCCCATCGGCGTGGACGTCGAGGGGCTGGACGACTCCGCGATGGTGGCGTAGAGCTTGGCGCTCAGCACGGCCGAGTCCCAGAAGGTCGGGTTCAGACCGACCTGGAAGTAGGCGCGCTCCTTCCCTTCCTTCTGGCAGCGGCTGTTGGTGTCGATGTAGCCGCAGTAGCCGGAACCCGGCTTGTCCTGGCCGTACTGGGTGCCGTTGTACTCCGGGGTGACGGGGTAGGCCGACTGGACCTGCGCCCAGGCCTGGGTGCCGTTGTCGACGCTGGGGTTCCAACCCGGGTCGATGTACCAGGGGCCGGTGCCCTGCGCGAGCAACGAGGGGTCCGGCACCAGGTCGATGCCACTGGCGCTGACGGTGGTGGTGATCGGAGCGGTCCTGGCGCCAGGGCCGGGGGCTTTGCTGTCGGAGCCGACCGAGGTCGGGGTGCCGTCCGTCGGGGCGGCTGCGGCGGCGTTGGCCACCGACTTGGGCTGGGATCCGGCCGGGGCGGAGTCCCACATGACCGGGGCCGGAGCGGTGAATCGGGCCTTGCCGGCCGTGTCCTCGGCCGTCAGGTTGCCGTTGGCGTCCGCTTTGACGGTCAGCCCATCGGCGACGGTGTCGAGGTGCAGATTCTTGATCTTCGGGTCCGCGGCGGCCTGTGCGGTGCGGACGATCAGGACTTGGCGCCAGCCGCCCGCGGTGGTGGAGCTCAGCTCCAGGTCGACGCCGGGCAGGACGGACCGGTAGAGCGCGCAGCTGCCGGTGAGTTCGGGCTTCGGCAGGTCGAACGGCGCCTTGATCGACAGCTTCTTGCCGTCCGCCGTCGCCATGGTGGCCAGTGGCCCGCTGCCCCCGCCGGAGAACGTGAGCGCGGACGGGACGGCGGTCGGCGTGATCGTGCCGTCAGGGTTGGTCCGGAGGGTCGCGTCCACGGCGCGCCAGGTGCCGTCGGCGTTCTTGACCCGCTCCGCCACCGGTGTGGAGTCGTTGGTCACCGTGCCGTCCGGATTGGCCGTGGTCCGGCTGTTCCCCGTGGTCAAGGCATCGACGACGACGGGCTTTCCGGTGCTCTTCGCCTTCGCCTGGGCGGTGCGTATCGCCTCGGTCTGCGCCGAGCGGGCGTCGGACTGCCCCTTGGCCGGAGGCGGTGGTGGCGTCGGCCAGGAGGTGTCGGCAGGGCCGTGGTTGCGGTCGGCGGGAGCCGCCGCGGCGATGCCGGGCACCGCCAACAGGCCCGCGCCGAGGGAGAGGACGGCCGTGCAGGCGAGTGGCAGGAGCGCCGCGCCGAATGTCCGGCTTCTCGTGCTCCGTCCGGGAGTTTGAAGAGATGGAGGTTTTGCCCTCGACATGAAGACCCCGTCGTCAAAGGTGATGTGAGCAGAAGTCAGCGGCACGCTGCCTTCACAATTGCTTCGCTGTCAAAGCGTTTTGTCGACGGGGTGTCCGAGTTGTCGCGGGTGGTGGCACATTGCTCTCCGGGTGACATTCCTCACACTGCGTGATCATGAAGTCTTCCTGTTCCGGATAGGTCGTGTGCCCCTAAGGTGCCGGAAGCCTGGGCTGGTGGGGTCGGCCCGATTCAAGCTTGGTGACCTGTGGGGGGATCAGTTGTCTCGTCGTGTCCGCGTGTTCACACGTCCGCTCAGCCTGAAGGTGGCTGTCGCGGCCGCGCTGGCCGTCTGTATGTCGGTGGTGACGATCCCCTCGGTCGAGGCGGTCGCCCACGCGGCCACTCCGCCGAAGGTCTGGGTGCCGCCGAACACGCCGGTGCCGGAAACCCATCCGGTGAAGGGCACGAACGGCAAGGCTGCCGGCTACCACCCCGATCCCGGAAAGAAGTGGTCGCCACCGACCGATTCCAGTCCACCGTCCGGCAGAGCCACCGCGGTCCTCGGCGGTGCCGGCGCCAAGGCGGCGCCGGCACCGACCGCATCCGACGCGGCACCGGCAGCCGCGCCCTCGCAGCCGGTTCAGGCCGGCTCGTTGCCGGTCTGGATCGCCCCGGCCCCGGGTGGGAAATCGGCCGCTCGAACCGCACCGGCGGCCCCGTCGGCCACGGACGACCCCTCGGCCTTGCAGGTCGATCTGGCCGATCAGGGCCAAGCGAAGGCCGCCGGAGTGAACGGTGCCCTGGTCGCTCTCACCGGCACCGGTGAGGGCAACCAGGCCGGTCGGGTCCAGGTCGGGATCGACGTCGAGCCCTGGGCGAAGAACGCCGGTGCCAACTGGGCCTCGCGGGCCAGGATCGTCCAGCTGCCCGGCTGCGCGCTGACGACGCCGGGCGCCGCAGGCTGCACGGCGCGCACCCCGGTGCCGTCCCACCGGGACGCTTCCACCGGCCGGCTGGTGGCCGAGGTCGACGTTCCGCAGCCGACCTCCACCGCCGCCAAGTCCTCCACCTCGGGCGCCTTCGTGAGCCCGGCGGCCGCCGCCCCCACGGTGGCGCTCGCCGTCGAGGCCGACGCCAAGGGCAGCAGCGGCGACTTCACCGCCTCGCCGATCACCCCGTCCGCCTCCTGGCAGGCCGGCGCCAACGCAGGCAACTTCACCTACGGCTACACCGTGGAGCTGCCCTCCGCCCTGGCCGGACCCGCCCCCGACGTCTCGCTCGGCTACGACTCCTCCGCCGTGGACGGCAAGACCGCCTCCACCAACGCCCAGCCGTCCTGGGTCGGCGAGGGCTGGGAGTGGCAGCCGGGCTCCATCGTCCGCGGCTACAAGGGCTGCAAGGACGCCGGCATCGACAAGTCGGGCGACCAGTGCTGGGGCGGCGACCTGCTCCAGCTCTCGCTCGCCGGCCACGCGGGCCAGCTCGTCAAGGACGACAAGTCCTGCGAGTGGCACCTGCAGGGCGAGGACGGCACCAAGGTCGAGCGGCTGACCGGCCAGAACAACGGTGCCTGGAACGGCGAGGCCTGGCGGATCACCACCGTCGACGGCACGCAGTTCTACTTCGGTGCCAACCACCTGCCCGGAGGCGACGGCACCGACCAGGCCGCCAACTCGGTCTCCGCACTCCCGGTCTACTGGCCCGGCGGCCAGGACCCGTGCCTGAAGAGCGGCTCCCCGGCCACCAACACCTGGAACCAGATGGGCTGGCAGTGGTCGCTGGACTACGTCGTCGACCCGCACCAGAACCTGATCACCTACCGGTACGAGCAGGAGCAGAACCGCTACGTCCAGGGCGGCGGCCAGAACAACGGCAACGGCCCCCGGACCCAGTACCAGCGCGCCAGCTACCCGACCTGGGTGGGCTACGGCCAGCGCCTGCCCGACCAGATCGCCGCCAAGGGCAAGGCCAACCCGGCCGCCCAGGTGTGGTTCCGTACCGCCGAACGGTGCCTGCCGGACAGTGCTTTCACCTGTGACCCGTCCCAGCGGACCAAGGCCAACGCCAAGCGCTGGCCGGACACCCCGGTCGACCAGAACTGCGACGCGACCGGCGACTGCACCGTCTACTCGCCGACCTTCTGGACCACCAAGCGCCTCACGAAGATCGACACCGAGGTGTGGGACGGCGCCACGTACCGCCCGGTCGACTCCTTAGCCCTCAACCAGTCGTTCCAGGACCCGGGTGACGGCACCTCGCCGTCACTGTGGCTGGACTCGGTCCAGCACACCGGCAGCAACAACCGCACGCCGATCACCCTGCCGGCGGTGTCCTTCCAGCCGCTTCAGATCGCCAACCGCGTCCAGGGCCAGATCGTCGCGCCGGACGGCACCTCGGCCTCGATCGAGCCGTACAATCGCCCGCGCATCCAGAAGATCACCACCGAGACCGGCGGCCTGATCAACGTCGTCTACCGGCCGGCAGAGTGCTCGCGCGAGGCCGGCGGGACGATGCCGGCGTCCGAGGACAGCAACACGATGGCCTGCATGCCGGTCAAGTGGTACCTGCCCGGGCAGAGCGCGCCGGATCCGGTGAACGACTGGTTCAACAAGATCATCGTGCAGTCCGTCACCCAGGAGGACTCGGTCGCCGGTGGCCAGCCCGCGGTCGTCACCAACTACGTGTACGGCGGCGGCGCGGCCTGGCACCGCAACGACTCCGAGATGGCCGACTCCAAGAGCCGGACCTGGGACCAGTTCCGCGGCTACGCGACGGTCACGACCCTCACCGGCAGCGGCAACGATGTCGAGGCGCCGCGCACCAAGTCGGTCGCCACGTTCCTGCGCGGCATGGACGGCGACGTCCTCGCCAACGGAACCACCCGCCAGGTGACCGTGACCGACGTCCACGGCGGCGCCATCAAGGACGAGAACGCCCTGGTCGGTTTCATCCGGGACTCCGCCAACTACAACGGCGAGAACGGCGAGCTCCTCTCCACCGTGGTCTCCGACCCGTGGATCGGCCCGGTCACGGCGACTCGCGGCCAGTCCGGCGGCATGCCGGCGATCACGGCCCGAGCCGTCAACGTCCTCAAGGTGACCAACCACGACAAGCTGGCCAACGGCTGGCGCACCCGCGAGCGTTCCACCTCGTACGACTCGACGCCGTTCGCCCGTCCGCTGACTGTCTACGACAACGGCGACCCGACCCACCCGGAGCAACTGCTCTGCACCTCGTTCGAGTACGCCGCCGGCCCCGGTGGCGCACCCACGCAGTTGGCCTCGCGCACGCTGGTCCTCAAGGGCGCCTGCGGCCAGACCGCGACCAAGGACAACACGGTCGCCGACACCCGGGCGTACTTCGACGGCCTGCCTCTCGGCCAGTCCGGCGCCAAGGCCGAGCAGACCTCGACCGAGGTCCTGGAGCGCTACGACACCAACGGCAAGCCGGTCTACCGGGCCACCGCCAGGGCGAGCTTCGACGCTTACGGTCGAGTCGTCAGCACCATCGACCCGACCCGCACCGACGCCACCCACCCGACCGGCGCCGAGACCAAGACCGCGTACTCCCCGGCCGCCGGCCAGCTGCCTACGGAGGTCACCCACACCAACCCGGTGGGTTGGCAGACCGTCAGCACCCTGGACGTCGGCCGCGGCTCACCGCTCAAGATCAAGGACGAGAACGGCCGGATCAGCGAGCAGGACTTCGACGCCCTCGGGCGCGCGCTGGCCAGCTGGAGTCCGGGCAACGACCGGGCCAAGAACCCGAACCGGCCGAACCGCAAGATCTCCTACTCGGTCAACGGCACCAACGCGCCCTCGCAGGTGCTCAGCCAGGCGTTGATGGGGGGCCTGAGGTACACCTCCAGCTTCACCATCTACGACGGCCTCGGCCGCGTCCGGCAGACCCAGGCCAGCACGCCCTCGGGCGCCATCGGCCGTATGGTCACCGACGCGCTGTTCGACTCGCACGGCTGGCAGACCAAGACCAGCGCCGCCTACTACAACGACGAGGCGCAGCCCAGCGGCCAGCTCTTCCTGCCCAACGGCGGCGTGGAGCCGGACAGCAAGATCCCCTCCCAGACCGTTCAGAAGCTCGACGGGATGGGCCGGGTCGTCGACTCGATCTTCCAGTCCTATGGCATCGAACAGTGGCGCACCCACACCGACTTCGTCGGTGCCGATGAGGTCCGCACCACTCCGCCGGCCGGTGGCTACGCCTCCGCGACCATCACCGATGCCCGCGGAAACACCATCGCCCTGCGCCAGTACAAGGACAACACCCCGACCGGTGCGTACGACGAGACCACCTACGGCTACACGCCGGACGGCAAGGAGGTCTGGCGCAAGGACGCGGCGGGCAACCAGTGGACGTACGAATACGACCTGCTCGGCCGCCCGGTGAAGACCACCGACCCGGATTCGGGCATCGGAACGACGTCGTACGACGACAGCAAGAACCTCGTCACAGCCACGGATTCGCGCGGCAAGAGCGCGACCAGCGTCACCGACCTCCTCGGCCGTACCGTCGCGGCCTACGAGGGCACGACGGTCGACCCGGCCAAGCAGGTCGCCGCCTGGACCTTCGACACCCTCGCCAAGGGCAAGCCGACCGCCTCGACCCGCTACGTGGGCGGGGCGAGCGGGGACGCGTACAAGTCGGAGGTCACGGGTTACGACATCGGGTACCGCGAGACCGGCGCGAGGACGACCATCCCGGCCGTCGAGGGCGGACTCGCCGGCGTCTACCAGACCGACAACACCTATGACGCGGGCGGCCGTCTGGAGACCTCGACCCTGCCGGACGTGGCCGGCATGGGTCGGGAGAGGCTCAGCTTCACCACCGACTCAGGCGGCCAATTCGTTGGCCTGGGCAGCGTCTTCGGGTACGACCCGTCTACGACCTACGTGGCCGATGTCCGCTACGACCCGTACGGTCGGCCGTACCGCACCACCGTGGGCGGCGCAGGCGCTCAGGTGGTCGCCACGCTGGACATCGACAACGCCACCGGCCGGGTCGCGCGCTCGATCCTGGACAAGCAGACCGCCGAGACCGCCCACGTCGACTCGGTCGACTACACCTACAATCCCCTCGGCCAGGTCACGTCGGCCCGCAACGCGCAGGACGGCGAGATCGCCGACCTGCAGTGCTTCACCCACGACTACCTCGGGCGCCTTACGCAGGCCTGGACCGACACCGGGACCCAGACCACCAGGCCCCAGCCCAGCGTCCCCGGCGTCGGTGCCTGCGCCAACACCGACGGACCGTCGATGGACGCCGACAAGCCGAGCGTCGGCGGACCGGCCCCGTACTGGCAGCAGTACGAGTACGACCTCGTCGGCAACCGCACCAAGCTGGTCCAGAAGGACGTCAACGGCGACACCACCAAGGACGTCACCACCACCCAGACCTTCGGCACCGGCCCCAACACCCCGTCCACCGACCCGAAGACGGGCGGCGGCACCGGCGGTCCGCACGCGCTGATGAAGTCCACCCAGACCGGCCCGGCCGGCACCGCGGTGACCTCCTACACCTACGACGCCACGGGCAACACCACCTCGATCACCGACACCCCGGGCACCAGGACACTGACCTGGAACGCCCAGGGCAAGCTCGACCAGATCACCGGTACCGGCCAGAGCGGCGCCACCAGCTACCTGTACGACCTGTCCGGCAACCAGCTGATCCGCCGTGACCCCGGCAAGGTCACCCTCAACCTGGGTGCCGACCAGATCACCTTGGACACCAACACCAAGGCCGTCACCGACGTCCGCTCCTACGCGGCGTCCACCGGCCTCTCCATCACCCGCACCACCACCAACGGCACCTCCACGCTCGCCTACCAGGGCGGGGACCCGCACGGCACCAACGGCGTCCAGTTCGACGCCGCGACGCTCACTCACGTCCGTCGCCCCACCGACCCCTTCGGCAACGAGCGCGGCACCCAGCCCGAGGCGGGTGTCTGGGCCGGTGACAAGGGCTTCGTCGGCGGCACCAAGGAGAAGTCAACCGGCTTCACCCTCCTCGGCGCCCGCGAGTACGACTCCACAACGGGCCGCTTCATCAGCCCCGACCCCATCACCGATCCCGGCGACCCCCAGCAGTGGAACGCGTATGCGTACGCCAACAACAGCCCGATCAACAAGTCCGACGCCAACGGCCTGAGGCCCACCTGCGACACCACGGCCGAGTGCGATGGCCTCGCGACTGAAAGGGACAACGGTCACGGCTACTCCTACATCACCCCGGCGGGCGGGAACTCCCCGACCCTGGCTTCGGTGCCGAAGAAGACGCCGGAGGAGCAGGATGCAGGGAACCGTAAGGATGCTGCCGACAAGGTCGTAAACGAGGCTAAGCACAAGCGCGACGAGCTCGTGCACAAGGTGATCGACGTCGTCGGCGATCTGATTGGCTTCAACGACGCCCGCGACTGCTTCACCAAGGGCGACGTGATGGGCTGCATCAACACCGCCCTCAACGTGGTCCCCTGGGGCAAGATCTTCAAGGCCATCAAGGTCGGCATCCAGGCCCTCAAGATCTACAAGGAGATCAACAAGGCCTACGACGCAATCCGGGCCGGCGAACGCGTAGCCAAGGAAGCCGACGCCGCCTACATCACCGCCAAGACAGCCGCATCAGAGGCTCGTGCAGCTGAAGCAGCAGCAGCCAAGGCAGCGGAAGAAAAGGCAGCAAAAGAAACAGCAACCGACGCGGCAGGGACAGAGAGTAAGGCGGCGGCTCAGGAAGCCGACGACGCGGCCGGCTCCAGCTGCTCACTCGTCCGCAACAGCTTCCCGACCGGTACCAAGGTGCTGATGGGGGACGGCACTCTCAAGTCCATTGAGGACATCCACGAGGGCGATGTCGTCATGGCGACCGACCCCCAGACCGGCGAGACCCACCCCGAACCCGTCACCGCGACCATCACCACCCCCGACGACAAGGACTTCACCGACCTCACCCTCACCGACGACGCCAGCCCCCGCGGCCCGCCGACCGCCGACCAGGCGGAGATCACCTCCACCCACCACCACCCCTACTGGAGCGAGACCCGCCAGCAGTGGGTAGACGCCGGCGAACTCACCCCTGGCGAACACCTCCGCCAGCCCGACGGCACCACCCTCACCATCCAGTCCGTCCGCAATTACCCCTACGCCGTCACCACCCACAACCTCACCGTCAACCTGCTCCACACGTACTATGTGCTGGCAGGAGCCTCCCCGGTTCTCGTTCACAACTGCGGCGACGGGGACGGAACGGCGACGGTCAACTGGGATCCTGACATCGGGGCGCGAGGACATGCGACCATCTCGGTGAAACCGGATGGCGCCCGCCGCCCGCTTGAGACGGAGCAGGTGGTCGACGCCCCGCCGGGTACGGAGGATTTCACCGGCTACCCCACGTCGGCCCAGGTAGCCACCGAGCCGCTGGGACCGAACACTCAGCAGTTGACGTTCCGGGTTCCCAACGTCGGGGCTGCGGTCCGGAAGCAGCTCAAGTCGGTTGGCGCGGACCTGGGCGCGTACAGCTACGGAACCAACAGTTGCGCTACCTACTGCGTGGCCATTCTGAGAGCGGGTGGGGTCGACATACCTGCCGGTAGGGCCGGAGCTGCGAGACTCGCTCGGATGCTGAGGGAAATGGGGAACTGATGCTGGACGAGGAAGAGAACTGGAACGCCGTGCTGGCTGGAATTCTGGTGAGTCGGAGGATCGGTCCGAGGCACGTGAAGCTAGTGGGTGATCTCATTTCAGTCACCGCTCAGCTGGACATGGCCGCACAAGGCCGTCGGCCTGGTTGCGAGCTGGACAGCCTCATCGAGTACGACGAGATGATCGGTCCACTGGAAGACGCCTACCGGACCACCTGGCGGGCGGTGGAGGCCGCGTCCAGCAGGGAGCAGCGCAATTCGGAGCTCCAGAAGCTCGTGACTGCGCTGGCGGCGGCAGTGGAGGGCATCGCGGATTTCGCCCGTCAGCAGGGTGTCGCGGTGCAACTCTACGGTTTCGATGGCCCTCGGACGTAGGCCTGCGGGGTCCAGTTCAGCCCTGCGTACCGGACCCCACGTCCCAGCGGATGAGGCTGTTGCTGTTCGTTGTTCCGGACGAATTCCGGAGGTGAGAGGCCGGAGTTCTCGATCGATCCCCGGCCGACAGGGTCGCAGCTCGACGCAGGGGTCTTGGCCCTCGTGTCGCGCTGGGTGATCGAGGTGTCACCCGGGTAGGACTTGGGGGTCCTACCCGGGTGTTGCCGAGACATCGCAGGAGCCGCGAGTGGCCGCTTACCACGACAGTGACGGAGCCGAGCAGGTGCCGGCGCAGGATGCTCCGCCGCCGCCTGCCGAACTGGTGGCGTTGGCGCAGGCGTACGGGGTGGATGCCCGGTATCCGGGGCCGGGTGGGCAGGGGGTGGGGGCGCGGACGCTGGTGGCGGTGCTCGCGGCGCTGGGGGTGGCGGCCGGGACGCCGGGGGAGGTGCGGGAGGCGCTGGAGCGTCACCGGGCGGAGCAGCAGGCGCGGTTGCTGCCGCCGTGTGTGGTGGTCCGGCAGGGGCGGCGTACCGCCCTGGACGTGCCGGCGGATGCCCGGCTGCGGGTGGAGCTGGAGGGCGGGGGGAGTTGGGAGCTGCCGCGCGGGCACTCGCACTGGCTGCCCGCCGATCTGCCCCTCGGGCGGCACACGCTCAAGGTGGAGACCGGTGAAGGAAAGGCCCAGGCACGGCTGATCGTCGCCCCGCAGCAGGTCCCCCAACTCCCGGGCCGTAGCTGGGGTTTCCTCGCCCAGCTGTACTCCGTCCTGTCCGACCGTTCCTGGGGCATGGGTGACCTCGGCGATCTCGCCGAGTTGGCGCAGTGGGCGGGTGCGGACCTCGGTGCGGGCTTCGTGCAGATCAACCCGCTGCATCAGGGACTTCCCGGCGCCCCGTCCGATCCGTCCCCTTACCGCCCGTCCTCCCGCCGCTTCGCCGACCCGGTGCACCTGCGGATCGAGGCCGTCCCCGAGTACGCGTACCTGACTGCGGAGCAACGACAAAGGGCCGAGGAGCTGACCCGCCGGGCCGTCCGCCTGCGCGAGGAGGTCCTCGGGCACGACGGCCTGATCGACCGCGACGCCGTCTGGGCGCTCAAGCGCGAGGCCCTGGAGCTGCTGCACGAGGTGCCGCGTGGGCCCGGCCGGCAGGCCGCGTACGAGGCGTTCCGGCGCCGCGAGGGCGAGTGGCTGCGCCGGCACGCGCTGTGGAGCGCTCTGGCCGAGGTGCACGGCGCGGACTGGCACCACTGGCCGAAGGGCCTGCGTCACCCGGACGGCCCGCAGGTCGAGCAGGCGGAGAAGGAACTCCAGGAGCGGGTGGAGTTCCACCGATGGCTCGCCTGGCAGGTCGACCAGCAGCTCGCCGACGCCCAGCGCGCCGCGCGCGAGGCCGGGATGCCGGTCGGCCTGATCCACGACCTCGCGGTCGGCGTGCATCCGGACGGCGCGGACGCCTGGGCGCTGCAGGACGTCCTCGCCGCGGGCATCTCGGTGGGCGCCCCGCCGGACGCCTTCAATGCGCACGGCCAGGACTGGGGCCTGCCGCCCTGGCGCCCGGACGCGCTCGCCGAGGCCGGCTACGCCCCGTACGCGGAGCTGCTGCGGGCGACGACACGGCACGCCGGGGCGCTGCGCATCGACCACGTCATGGGCCTCTTCCGCCTCTGGTGGGTACCGGCCGGGCACCCGCCCACCGAGGGCGCCTACGTCCGCTACGACGCGGAGGCGATGCTCGGCGTGCTGGCCCTGGAGGCGCACCGGGCCGGGACGGCGGTGATCGGCGAGGACCTGGGGACGGTCGAGCCGGGCGTCCGGGAGGAGCTGGCGGCGCGCGGTGTGCTCGGCACCTCGGTCCTCTGGTTCGAGCGGGACTGGCAGGCCGGCGGCGGCATCCTGGCCCCGGAGCGCTGGCGGCCGGGCTGTCTGGCCACTCTCACCACCCATGACCTGCCGAGTACCGCGGCCCGGCTCTCCGGTGAGCACGTCGAGCTGCGTCACCGGCTGGGCCTGCTGGCCCGCCCGCTGGGGGAGGAGCAGGAGGAGGCGGCCGGGGAGCTGGCGGACTGGCGGGCGGAGCTGGCCGAGCTGGGGCTGATCACCCCGGGCGAGCCGCTGTCGATGCCCGTGCTGTACCGCTTCCTGCGGGCGACTCCGGCGGAGCTGGTCGGCGTCTGGCTGCCGGACCTGGTCGGGGACCCGCGCCCGCAGAACCTGCCGGGCACCTGGGACCAGTACCCGAACTGGCGCCTCCCGGTCGCGGACGACGCGGGCGACCCGGTCACCCTCGACCGCCTCGCCACCACCCCCACGGCCCGCCTCCTCGCCCACCTCCTCGCCCCGCCCAGGCCCCACGACCCGTCCCGTTGACCGCCGGAGCCCGACGCCGGTCGGCCCCCACCCCACCAGGCCGACCCCGACGCGCGCCCTCCCATAAGCGGCGGGTAAGTTGGAAACGTGGACAAGAGGAACGCTTTGCGAGCCGGCGCGGTCTCCGCAACGGTCACGCTGATGATGCTGCTGTCGTCGCCCGCCATGGCCTTCACCAGGGATGACGGTGACGACCCCGGTTCCGGCCTGAGCGTCGGCCAGACCCTCGGCCTGTACGTGTTTCTCCCGATCGTCGCCTTCGTGGTCATCGCGGCGCTGGCCGGTCTGCCGTACGGCAAGGGCAAGGAGAAGTAACCACCGCGCGCACAAAGTCCCACCCGGACGCCTCGCACGACGGGCGTCCGCCAGGACCCGCACGGCGTGCATCAGGACCCGCACGGCGTCCATCCAAGGGACCTGCACGACCCGCACGACCCGCACAACCCTCGAAGGGGCGCCGGACGATCCGGCGCCCCTTCGCGGTCTCAGCGGCCTACCGGCGGCTTACCCAGCGGCCTACCCGGCGCTTCGTCAGCGCCCGCCCGCCGCACGGTCGGCCGCCTGGGCCTTGAGCGCGCGCTCGACCCCGGCCCGCGACTCGACGACCTGGCGTCGCAGCGCCGGCGCCGGCTCGGCCGAGGCCAGCCAGGCGTCGGTGGTCTCCAGCGTCGCGGTCGTGACCTGCAGCGCCGGGTACAGCCCGACGATGATCTGCTGCGAGATCTCGTGGCTGCGGGTCTCCCAGATGCCCTTCACCGCCGCGAAGTACTTCTCCGCGTACGGCGCGAGCAGTTCGCGCTGGTCGGACTGCTGGAAGCCGGCGATGACGGCCTCCTGCACGTAGTTGGTCAGCGTGTCGGACTCCACCACCGACGCCCAGGCCTGCGCCTTGGCCTCGGCGGTCGGCCGGGCGGCGCGGCAGGTGGCCGCGTGCTCCTGGCCGGCCGCGGTGTTGTCGCGCTCCAGCTCGGCGGCGATGAGGGCCTCGTCCGCGCGGCCGGTGGCCGCGAGGCGGGTGAGCAGCGTCCAGCGCAGCTCGGTGTCGACCGCGAGGCCCTTGATCTCGACGGAGCCGTCCAGCAGCCCGGCGAGCAGCTCGAGCTGACCGTCCGTGCGGGCGACCGAGGCGAGGGCGCGGGCCCAGGCCAGCTGGTGGTCGCTGCCGGGCTCGGCGGCGCGCAGGTGTTCCTCGGCGGCGGCGGCCCAGCGGGAGAGGCCTTCCTCGCGCCAGTCCGGGTCGGTGTACCCGTCGAGGGCGAGCTTGACCTGGCGGTGCACGGACTGCACGACGCCGATGTCGGACTCGCGGCCGATGCCGGACAGCGCGAGCGCCAGGTAGTCGCGGGCGGCGAGTTCGCCGTCGCGGGTCATGTCCCAGGCGGAGGCCCAGCACAGCGCGCGGGGGAGCGAGTCGGTGAAGCCGCCGAGGTGCTCGGTGACGACGGCCAGCGAGTCCTCGTCGAGCCGGATCTTGGCGTACGAGAGGTCGTCGTCGTTCAGCAGGACGACGGCCGGGCGGTGACGCCCGACCAGCTCGGGCACCTCGGTGCGCGGGCCGTCGACGTCCAGCTCGATCCGGTCGGTGCGCACCAGCGCGTCGCCGTTCAGCTCGTACAGGCCGACCGCGATGCGGTGCGGCCGCAGCACGGCCTCGCCCTTGGCGCCGGCGGGCAGCGCGGGGGCTTCCTGCAGCACGGCGAAGGACTCGATCTCGCCGTCGGTGTTCAGCGTGATGGCGGGGCGCAGCACGTTGATGCCGGCGGTCTCCAGCCAGGAGTTGGACCAGGCCTTGAGGTCGCGGCCGCTGGCCTCCTCGAGGGCGCCGAGCAGGTCGCTGAGCCGGGTGTTGCCCCAGGCGTGGCGCTTGAAGTAGGCCTGCACGCCCTGGAAGAAGGCGTCCTGGCCGACGTAGGCCACCAGCTGCTTGAGCACCGAGGCGCCCTTGGCGTAGGTGATGCCGTCGAAGTTGACCTGGACGTCCTCCAGGTCGTTGATGTCGGCCATGATCGGGTGGGTGGACGGCAGCTGGTCCTGCCGGTAGGCCCAGGTCTTCATCTGGTTGGCGAAGGTGGTCCAGGAGTTCGGCCACTTGGAGCCGGGGGCCTCGGCCTGGCAGACGGCCTCGGCGAAGGTGGCGAAGGACTCGTTCAGCCAGAGGTCGTTCCACCACTCCATGGTGACGAGGTTGCCGAACCACATGTGGGCGAGCTCGTGCAGGATCGTCGCGGCGCGGGACTCGTACGCGGCGTCGGTGACCTTGGAGCGGAACACGTACTGGTCGCGGAGGGTGACGGCGCCCGCGTTCTCCATCGCGCCGGCGTTGAACTCCGGGACGAACAGCTGGTCGTACTTCGCGAACGGGTACGGGAAGTCGAACTTCTCCTGGAAGTAGTCGAAGCCCTGCTTGGTGACCTCGAAGATGGCCTCCGGGTCGAGGAACTCGCGCAGCGAGGGCCGGCAGTAGATGCCCAGCGGCACCTTCTGCTCACCGTTCTCGTAGCTGTCGAAGACGCCGACGTACGGGCCGGCGACCAGTGCGGTGATGTAGCTGGAGATCCGGCCGGTGGGCTCGAACGTCCAGACCTGGGTGTCGCCGTCGCCGACCGGGGTCGGGGTCGGCGAGTTGGAGACCACGACCCAGCCCTTGGGAGCGGTCACGGTGAACGCGAACGTGGCCTTCAGGTCGGGCTGTTCGAAGGTGGCGAAGACCCGGCGGGCGTCCGGCACCTCGAACTGGGTGTACAGGTAGGTCTCGCCGTCGACCGGGTCGACGAACCGGTGCAGGCCCTCACCGGTGTTGGTGTACGCGCAGTCGGCGACGATCCGCAGCTCGTTCTCGGCGGCCAGGTTCGGCAGCGGGATGCGGCTGTCGGCGAAGCTCGCCGGGTCGAGCGAGACGCCGTTGAGGGTGATCTCCTCGACGCTCGGGGCGACGAGGTCGATGAAGGTGTCCGCGCCGGGCGTGGTGGCGGTGAACCGGACCACGGTGGTGGACCGGAAGGTGCCACCGTCGCGGGCCGAGCCCAGGTCGAGCTCGATGTCGTACGCGTCCACGCGGAGCAGATCGGCCCGGGTGCGGGCCTCGTCGCGGGTCAGGTTTGTGCCGGGCACTCGCTGCACTCCTTTGTCAGGCTGATGGTCCGAATCCTCGCATGTCCAACGCATCGGACCGCCGAAAATTCACGGGCGGGACGGGCCCGGGCTGTTCGCCCGTGCCCGCCCCGCCCGTGTGCGGTCGCGGCCTCATCGGTCACTACGTCATCGGCCGCGCCCGCGTCGGCCACGTCCGCGTCCGTCGCGCCCGCGTGGGCCGCGACGAGGGGTCATGCCCCCGGCGTCACTTCTTCCACTTGGTCAGCGGACCGTCGGTGGCGCTGTAGCGACGGAAGGCGTACACCGCGCTGCCGTCGTCCGAGATGAGGTACTCGGAGGTGCTGGTGCCGATGTCCAGGCCGTTCGGCATCGCGATGGTGCCGATGTCGGTCATCGAGCCGTCGGTCGGGGAGAGCGTCACCAGGCGGGCCGGCTTGTCGTAGCCCTGCTCGACGACGGCGCGGACCTTGCCGTCCTTGTCGGTGCCGGAGACCAGGCGCATGTCGTTGCTGGCCGAGGTGGCGGCGGCCGCCCACAGGCGCTTGCCGGTGTTCAGGTCGTAGGCGTTGATGCCCGGCTTGGTGCCGCTGACCTGGACGTACAGCGTGGAACCGCTGACCACGTTCCGGGTGAGGGCCTCGCCCTGGCCGGACAGGCGCAGGCTGTCCGAGCCGGGCTCCTTGACGGACATCTGGTTGCCCGGCTTGTTGTCCTTGTCGAACGGCAGGATGTAGTCGCCCTGCGGGCCGCTGGACATCAGCAGGACGAGCGGCTTGTCCTGGACGACCTGGTCGACCTCTTCGATGCTGCCGGTCAGGGTGATCGGCGTGCTGGCCGCCTTGCCCGTCTCGGCGTTCACGATGACGAGCTGGGACTTCGGGCCGCTGCCGCCGTAGCAGCGGTCGCTGACCGCGATCTGGGCGCCGGCCGCCCGGCCGTGCAGGCTGCAGTCCTTGTCGCGCGGCTGGAACTGCCAGGCCGCCAGGCCGTTGGCGATGTTCAGGGCGCCGACCGTGCTGCCGCCGATGGCGACGACGTTGTCGGTGACGCTCAGGGTCGGCGAGGACATCCGGTCGGCCGAGGCCTTGACGCTCCAGAGCAGCTTGCCCTGGTTGAGGTCGACGGCGCCGATGGTGGAGCAGTCGCTGTCACCGGTGTTGAAGGCGATGGCGGCGATGCCCTTGGAGTTGGCCCCGTACGAGGCGGTGCAGATCTCCTTGCTGCCGGCCGGGACGGGGATGGTCCAGGCCTCCTTGCCGTCCGTCAGGTTGTAGGCCTTGACGCCGCTGCTGTCGACGCGGATGGCGAGCTTGTCGGTGCCCCAGACGCCGAGCATCTGGTTCGAGCTGTCCGTGTTGGCGCCCTTGGGGGCGCTCCAGGCGACGTTGAAGGTGGCGCCCTTGACGACGGGACCGGGGCTGGTGCCACCGGAGCCGCCGTCGGTGGTGCCGCCGTCGGCGACGGGGCCCGGGTTCGGGCCCGGCGTGGGGGTGGGGTCGTCCTTGAGCAGGACGACCAGGGCGGCCACGATCGCGATCGCCAGCACACCGCCGATGATCCCGCCCCACAGCATCACGGGGTTGCGCTGCTTGGGAGCGGTGGGAGCGGCGGGAGCGCCGGGGTAGGTGTACCCGGGCTGCTGCTGCGGGAAGGCGTAGCCGCCGGTGGTGTAGCCCTGCCCGCCGTCCTGGCCGTACGGGGCACCGGCCACCGGGTCGTACGGACCGACCGGCGGGTCGTACGGACCGACCGGCGCACCGGCCGGCGGCGGGGCCTGCGCGGGGAAGCCGCCGGCCGCGGTCGGCGCGTACGCCGCGTAGTCGGCGCCACCGACGGGCGGCTGCGCGGGCGGTGCCGGCGGCTGTGCGGGCGGCGGCCCGGCGGGCGCGGCCGGGCCCGGGATGGCCGAGCCGTCGAGCTGAGTCATCTGGTCCGCGACGGCGGCCGGATCGACGCCACCGCCTGGCGGGCGTCCGAACGAGACGCCCCGGTTGTCCTGCGGACCGTTGCCGGGCGTTTCGCCTGCCCCCGGCGTAGGGTGATCCCCTGCCATCTGATTCCCCGTCATGTCTGGAAGCGTCCCCGCGCCGGTACCGTTCCCGGTTCCGGTGGGACGGGTGAGAATTGGGCACCATGCTAGTGGTGTGTGGTTTTCGGCCGCCGCCAGGACCGCCGAACCCCGTCCTCGCAGGTCCCGGCCGTGCAACACCTTCACCCCCCGATCACCCGGCCCCCACCCCCGACACCGCGGCGTGACCCCGGGCCCCTCCCCCCCCGCGGCCCGGCCCCCCCACACCCTGGCACCACCCGGCCGAACGCCCGGCGCCCCACTCCCCGCCCCCACCCGGCCGAACGTCCGTCCCCACCCCGCCCCCACCCGGCTCCCCGGGCTGTCACTTCCCGCACCCGACCGTCCCCGTCGACACCCCCACCCCCGCCCCTGGGCCGTACCCTTCAGGAGTTGAAGGGGACACCCGGCGGAGGGTTCCCCGCCCTGGGAGGGTGGATCATGTCGACGGACACACCGGGCTCGCAGTCATCCCTGCACCGGGCGAACCTGGAGCGGGTGCTGCGCGCGGTGAGGATGGCCGGCTCGCTGACCCAGGCCGAGATCGCCCGCAGCACCGGCCTCTCCGCGGCCACCGTGTCCAACATCGTGCGGGAACTGAAGGCGAGCGGCACCGTCGTGGTCGCCGACACCTCCTCCGGCGGCCGCCGGGCCCGCAGTGTCTCGCTCAGCGGCGACGCCGGCATCGTGGTCGGCATCGACTTCGGCCACACCCACCTGCGGGTCGCGGTCGGCAACCTGGCGCACCGGGTGCTGGCCGAGGAGAGCGCCCCGATCGACGTGGACGTCTCCGCCCAGCAGGGCTTCGACCGGGCCGAGGCGATGGTCGAGCGGCTGCTGGCGCAGGCCGGGTTCCGTCCGGACAAGGTGATCGGTGTCGGCCTCGGCGTGCCCGGCCCGATCGACGTGGAGACCGGCGCGCTCGGCTCCACCGCGATCCTGCCCGGCTGGACGGGCATCGCCCCCGGCCGGGAGCTGGGCGAGCGGCTCGGCATGCCGGTGCACGTGGACAACGACGCCAACCTCGGTGCGCTCGGCGAGCTGGTCTGGGGGGCCGGCCGCGGGCTGAGCGACCTCGCCTACATCAAGATCGCGAGCGGTGTCGGCGCCGGCCTGGTGGTGAACGGCCAGATCTACCGCGGCCCGGGCGGTACGGCGGGTGAGATCGGGCACATCACCCTGGACGAGGCCGGGCCGGTCTGCCGCTGCGGCAACCGGGGCTGCCTGGAGACCTTCGTCGGCTCCCGCTACCTGCTCTCCCTGCTCGCCTCCACCCTCGGCCCGGACCTCTCGCTCCCCCGGGTGGTCGAGCTGGCCCACCAGGGCGACCTCGGCTGCCGCCGGGTGATCGCCGACGCCGGCCGGCAGATCGGTACCGGCGTCGCGACCCTGTGCAACCTGCTCAACCCGCGCCGGGTGATCCTCGGCGGCGACCTCGCCGAGGCCGGTGAGCTGGTGCTCGCCCCGATCCGGGACTCGGTGGCCCGCTACGCCATCCCCAGCGCCGCCCGGCAGCTGTCGGTGGTCCCCGGCACCCTCGGCGGCCGGGCCGAGGTGCTCGGCGCGCTGGCGCTGGTGATGAGCGAGATGGGCGAGTCCGGAGCCCTGGGCCGCGCCTAGCGCTGCCGGTCACCGCCCCGAAACCGACCTGAAGGCGGACCCGAAGGCGACCGCCCCGAAACCGACCCGAAGGCGACCGACATAAAGGCGATCGAACGCCTGTCCGTCAATGCGGCGTGACCCGCACCCCCCGGCCGACCTCCCGGAATGGCGATAACCGAACGGTGGCACCGGGCGCGCCGCTCGGTGTCCGGCAAGCGGACATTAGACTCGACCGGTCGGTACCGGCCGCGACCGCCGGCCTGCCGCCGGACCGGGCAGCGACGCCCGTCGGACCGCCCGCGGTCCGCGAACACTGAACGAGGAGGAACGGGTGGCCCTGCTGACCCGCATTCGGGGACCGCGCGATCTCGACCGGCTCACGCCCGGACAGCTGGCCGCACTGGCCCAGGAGATCCGGACCTTCCTGGTGACCGAGGTCTCCAAGACGGGCGGACACCTCGGGCCCAACCTCGGCGTGGTGGAGCTCACCATCGCGCTGCACCGGGTCTTCGACTCGCCGCGCGACCGCATCCTCTTCGACACCGGCCACCAGAGCTACGTGCACAAGCTGCTCACCGGCCGCCAGGACTTCTCCCGGCTGAAGATGAGCGGCGGCCTGTCCGGCTACCCCTCGCGCGCCGAGTCCGAGCACGACGTGATCGAGAACTCGCACGCCTCCACGGTCCTCTCGTACGCCGACGGCCTGGCCAAGGCCAACAAGATCCAGGGCAAGGCGGACCCGGTCGTCGCCGTCATCGGTGACGGCGCGCTCACCGGCGGCATGGCCTGGGAGGCGCTCAACAACATCGCCGACGCCAAGGACCTGCCGGTCGTCATCGTCGTCAACGACAACGAGCGCTCGTACTCGCCGACCATCGGCGGCCTCGCCAACCACCTCGCCACGCTGCGCACCACCCAGGGCTACGAGCGCTTCCTCTCCTGGGGCAAGGACGCCCTGCAGCGCACCCCGGTGGTCGGCCAGCAGCTCTTCGAGACGCTGCACGGCGCCAAGAAGGGCCTCAAGGACTTCATCGCCCCGCAGGGCATGTTCGAGGACCTCGGCCTCAAGTACATCGGCCCGATCGACGGCCACGACCTGACCGCCCTGGAGTCCGCGCTGACCAAGGCGCGCGGCTTCGGCGGCCCGGTCATCGTGCACTGCCTCACCGAGAAGGGCCGCGGCTACCACGCCGCCGAGAACAACGACGAGGACCGCTTCCACGCCGTCGGCGTGATCCACCCGGACACCGGCCTGCCGGTCAAGAACTCGGGCAAGGACTGGACCTCGGTCTTCGGCGAGGAGATGGTCGCGCTCGGCCACGAGCGCGAGGACATCGTCGGCATCACCGCCGCCATGCTGCACCCGGTGGGCCTGGCCCCGTTCGCGGAGGCCTTCCCGGACCGGACCTTCGACGTCGGCATCGCCGAGCAGCACGCCGTGACGAGCGCGGCCGGCCTGGCCACCAACGGGCTGCACCCGGTCTTCGCGGTCTACGCGACCTTCCTGAACCGGGCCTTCGACCAGGTCCTGATGGACGTCGCCCTGCACAAGCTGGGCGTCACCTTCGTACTGGACCGGGCCGGGGTCACCGGTACCGACGGCGCCTCGCACAACGGCATGTGGGACATGTCGATCCTGCAGGTCATCCCGACCCTGCGGATGGCAGCCCCGCGCGACGCCGACCAGCTGCGCGCCCAGCTGCGCGAGGCCGTCGAGGTCAAGGACGCCCCGACGGTCGTCCGGTACTCCAAGGGCACGGTCGGTGCGCCCGTCGCCGCGGTCGGCCGGATCGGCGGCATGGACGTGCTGCGCGCCGCCGAGGAGCCCTCGGGCACCCACCGCGCCGACGTGCTGATCGTCTCGGTCGGCGCGATGGCCCCCACCAGCCTGGAGGTCGCCGACCTGCTGGCCGCCCAGGGCGTCACCGCCACCGTGGTGGACCCGCGCTGGGTCAAGCCGGTGGACCGGGCCCTGCCGGGCCTGGCCGCCGAGCACCGGGTGGTCGTCACGATCGAGGACAACGGCCGGGTCGGCGGCGTCGGCGCCGCCGTGTCGCAGGCGCTGCGGGACGCGGACGTGGATCTGCCGGTGCGCGACTTCGGCATTCCGCAGGAGTTCCTGGACCACGCGAGCCGGAACGAGATCCTGGCCGAGATCGGCCTGAACGCCCCGGACATCGCCCGCAAGGTGACGGCCCTGGTCGCCAGCCTGGACGCGGCGCCGGTCGACGCCTGACCGGAGGTCGTCACAAGGAACGACCGCCTGATTCCGACAGGTGATGGGCCGTTCCGGCGACGACCGTTCGTCCTAACTCTGTAACAGTTCGTCACGGAACAAGCTGACAATCGTACTGAAAGGCGGGACCGGCGCCGCCCGCGCCGATCCCGCCCGGTAGGTTGTCAACCGTGCCGACCCCCACCCGCCTCCGCCCCGCCGGACTGGCCGAGCGCCTGCCCGAGCGCGTCCGTACCCACGTCCGAACCGGGTACTGGACCAGGCTGGTGCCGGTTCTCGCGCTGGTCGCGCTGGTCACCCACATCCCCTCCTTCGCCCGGCCCGTCTGGAGCCCGGACGAGGGCTTCCTGGCCACCCAGGCCCGGATGCTGGCGGACGGCGGAGTGCTGTACGACACCGTGGTGGACCGCAAGCCCCCGCTGCTGCCCTGGCTCTACCAGGCCTGCTTCGCGGTCTTCGGCTCCGCCTCGCTCTGGCCGCAGCGCACCCTGGCCGTGGTGGCCCACCTGGTCACCGCGATCCTGCTGGCCTCGATCGCCCGCGGCCGCTGGGGCAACCGGGCCGGCGCCGGCGCGGGCCTGCTCTACCTGCTGGTCTCCATCGGGCTCTCCCCGGAGGACACCCAGGCGGCGACCTTCGAGGTCTTCATGCTGCCGGCCATGGTGGCCGCCTTCCGGTACGCCGAGCGGCGCCGCTGGCTGGCCGCGGGCATCGCGGTGGCGCTCTGCTCGCTGACCAAGCAGACCGGCGGCGCGGTGCTGCTGCCGGTGCTCTGGATGCTCTTCCAGGACACCCGCCGGCGCGGGGTGCGCTGGCCGCCCGCGCTGTTCAAGATCGGGTTCGGTTTCATCCTGCCGATAGCGCTGGTCGCGGTGATCCTCACCAAGCCCAAGGGCTTCCTCTTCTGGGTGGTCACCGGCAGCGGCGACTACGCCTCCTTCGGGGGCGCCTGGCTGCAGATGGCCGGCCGCGCGCTCGGCAACTCGGCCATCCTGGCCGTGGCCGGCCTGGGCTTCCTGCTCCCGGTCGGGCGCCGGCTCTGGCTCAAGTACCGCCACCGCCCGCTGCCGGTGGCCGGCGAGGAGCACGGCTCGACCACCGACCTGTGGGTCTGGCTGGTCTCCTCGGTCGTCGCGGTCAGCGTGGGCTTCCACTTCTTCGGCCACTACTACCTGCAGCTGATCCCGCCGCTGGTGCTGCTGGGCACCGGGGCGGTCGCCACCTCGGCGATCCGCTGGAAGCCCGTCCTGCTGTACACCACGGTCGCCGCCACGGTGTTCTGGGGCCTCGCGCTGGCCTGGCCCGGGGAGCGGCTCAACCGCACCACCGAGGTCGCCACCGCCGTCGCCGCCCAGACCACCCCCAAGGACACCGTGCTGGTCTGGGGCATGCACCCCGAGCTGTACTGGCTGGCCGACCGCAAGCCCGCCAGCCGCTACCTGACGGCCGGCTTCCTCACCAACTACAGCGGCGGCAAGGACGGCAGCGCCAACGTCGGCGAGCAGTTCAGCGTCTCCAACGCCTGGCAGACCTTCGACAAGGAGCTGGCCAACGGCCTGCCCGAGGTCGTGGTCGACGACTCCGGCATCGCCCCGTACCAGCCGGTCATGGTCCCGCGGATCGAGAACCTGCTGGACACCCACTACGAGATGGTCGGCGTCTTCGCCGACACCGTGGTCTACCGCCTCAAGCACTGAGCCCGCAGCCCCCGCACACAACGGCTGAGCCCGCACGCGACGACGGAGTCGCACACGACGACGGAGCCCCGGTGACCACCAGGTCACCGGGGCTCCGTCGTATCGCCGGGCCTTACGCGGGCACCGAGGCCACGCCGGGGGCCAGGAACGGCTTGCCGTTCACGCGCTCCGAGATGCCCTCACGGTCCAGGTACGGGGTGATCCCGCCCAGGTGGAAGGGCCAGCCGGCACCGGTGATCATGCAGAGGTCGATGTCCTGCGCCTCGGCGACGACACCCTCCTCCAGCATCAGGCCGATCTCCTGGGCCACGGCCTCCAGGGCGCGGGCGCGGACCTGCTCCTCGGTGAGCACCGAGTCGCCGAAGGTCAGCAGCTCCAGCACCTCGGGGTCGAGGACCTGCTGGCCGTCCGTCCAGGTGTAGAAGCCGCGCTTGCCGGCCTTGACGACCTTGGCGAGGTTCTCGGAGACGGTGAACCGCTCCGGGAAGGCCCCGCGCAGGGTCTCCGAGACGTGCAGGGCGATGGCCGGGCCGACCAGCTCCAGCAGCACGATCGGGGACATCGGCAGGCCGAGCGGCTCGACGGCCTTCTCGACGTCGGCGATCGGGGTGCCCTCGTCGATGATGCTCTGGATCTCGCCCATGAAGCGGGTGAGGATCCGGTTCACCACGAACGCCGGGGCGTCCTTGCACAGCACCGAGGTCTTCTTCAGCTTCTTCGACACGGCGAAGGCGGTGGCCAGCGACGCGTCGTCGGTGTTGTCGCCGCGGACGATCTCCAGCAGCGGCAGGATCGCGACCGGGTTGAAGAAGTGGAAGCCGACGACCCGCTCGGGGTGCTTCAGCTTCGAGGCCATCTCGGTGACCGACAGCGAGGAGGTGTTGGTCGCCAGCACGCAGGTCGGCGAGACCACGTTCTCCAGGTCCGCGAAGACGGTCTGCTTGACGCCCATCTCCTCGAACACGGCCTCGATGACGAAGTCCGCGTCGCCGAAGGCGGCGGCCTTGTCGAGCGAGCCGGAGACCAGGCCCTTGAGACGGTTGGCCTTGTCCTGGCCGATGCGGCCCTTGGAGAGCAGCTTGTCGATCTCGGCGTGGACGTAGCCGACGCCCTTGTCGACGCGCTCCTGGTCGATGTCGGTGAGGACCACCGGCACCTCCAGACGACGGGCGAACAGCAGCGCCAGCTGCGAGGCCATCAGGCCGGCGCCGACGACGCCCACCTTGGAGACCGGGCGGGCCAGCGACTTGTCCGGCGCGCCGACCGGGCGCTTGGCCCGGCGCTGCACCAGGTTGAAGGCGTAGATGCCGCTGCGCAGCTCGCCGCTCATGATGAGGTCGGCCAGGGCCGCGTCCTCGGCGTCGAAGCCCGCCTGCAGGTCGGCGTCCTTGACCTGGGCGATGATGTCCAGCGCCTTGTAGGCGGCCGGCGCGGCGCCGTGCACCTTGGCGTCGGCGACCAGACGGCCCCAGGCGACGGCGTCGTCCCAGGCCTTGCCGCGGTCGATCTCCTCGCGGGCGACGACGACCTCGCCCTTGAGGACCTTGGCGGCCCACAGCAGCGACTGCTCCAGGAAGTCGGCCGGCTCGAAGATCGCGTCGGCGATCCCCAGCTCGAACACGTCCTTGCCCTTGAGCTGCTTGTTCTGGTTCATCGAGTTCTCGATGATGACCTTGATCGCCTTCGAGGGGCCGATCAGGTTCGGCAGGATGCTGCAGCCGCCCCAGCCCGGGACGAGGCCCAGGAAGACCTCCGGCAGCGAGAACGCCGGGACGCCCGCGCTGACCGTGCGGTAGGTGGCGTGCAGGCCGACCTCGACGCCGCCGCCCATCGCCGCGCCGTTGTAGAAGGCGAAGGTGGGGACGGGCAGCGCGGCGATCCGCTTGAAGACCTCGTGGCCGCCCTTGCCGATGGCCAGCGCGTCCGCGTGCTCCTTGAGCAGCTCGACGCCCTTGAGGTCGGCGCCGACCGCGAAGATGAACGGCTTGCCGGTGATCGCGGCGCCGACGATCTTGCCCTCGGCGGCCTCGGCCTCGACCTGGTCCAGCGCGGCGGACAGCTTGAGCAGCGAGCCCGGGCCGAAGGTGGTCGGCTTGGTGTGGTCGAAGCCGTTGTCCAGGGTGATCAGGGCCAGCTTGCCGGCCTGCAGCGGCAGGTCCAGGTGGCGCACGTGGGCGGTCGTGACGACCTCGCCCGGGAACAGCTCGGCGCCGTGCTGGAGCAGCTCAGTGGTGTTGCTCATGCTCACTTACCACCCTCGAAGTGGGGGTTCTCCCAGATGATGGTGCCGCCCATGCCGAACCCGATGCACATCGTGGTGAGGCCGTAGCGGACGTCCGGGCGCTGCTCGAAGCGGCGGGCCAGCTGGTTCATCAGGCGCACGCCGGAGGAGGCCAGGGGGTGGCCGAAGGCGATCGCGCCGCCGAACGGGTTGACCCGCTCGTCGTCGTCCGCGATGCCGTAGTGGTCGAGGAAGGACAGCACCTGGACGGCGAAGGCCTCGTTGACCTCGAAGGCCTGGATGTCGTCGATGGTCAGACCGGCCTTGGCCAGGGCCTTCTCGGTGGCCGGGACCGGGCCGATGCCCATGACCTCGGGCTCGACGCCGGCGAAGGCGTAGGAGACCATGCGCATCTTGACCGGGAGGCCGAGCTCCTCGGCGACGTCCTCGGCGGCCAGCAGCGAGGCGGTGGCGCCGTCGTTCAGACCGGCCGAGTTGCCCGCGGTGATGTTGCCGTGCGGGCGGAACGGGGTCTTGAGGTTCGCCAGCGACTCCATCGTGGTGCCCGGGCGCATCGGCTCGTCCACGGTGGCCAGGCCCCAGCCGGTCTCGCCGACCTCGGGGTTGGTGTTGCGGATCGAGATCGGCACCAGGTCCGGCTGGATGTCGCCGTTGGCGTACGCCTTGGCGGCCTTCTCCTGGGAGCGCACGGCGTAGGCGTCGCAGCGCTCCTTGGTGATGTGCGGGAAGCGGTCGTGCAGGTTCTCCGCGGTCATGCCCATGAACAGGGCGGACTCGTCGACCAGCTTCTCGGAGACGAAGCGCGGGTTCGGGTCGACGCCCTCGCCCATCGGGTGGCGGCCCATGTGCTCGACGCCGCCGGCCACGACCACGTCGTAGGCGCCGAAGGCGATGCCGCCGGCCGTGGCGGTCACCGCGGTCAGCGCGCCGGCGCACATGCGGTCGATCGAGTAGCCCGGGACGGACTTCGGCAGGCCGGCCAGCAGGGCGGCGGTGCGCCCGATGGTCAGACCCTGGTCGCCGATCTGCGTGGTGGCCGCCACGGCGACCTCGTCGATGCGCTCGACGGGCAGGTTCGGGTTACGGCGCACGAGCTCCCGGATGCACTTGACGACGAGGTCGTCGGCGCGCGTCTCGTGGTAGATGCCCTTCGGGCCGGCCTTGCCGAACGGGGTGCGGACGCCATCGACGAAGACGACGTCCCTCGCGGTACGAGGCACGGGGGCTCTCCTCCCAGGGACCAACATTTGAGGTGGGCAGGCTGCCGCCGGCGAAAGACCCGAGCGGCGCCGCTTCACGGTCATGCTACCCGTCGGTAACCAACCTGCCCAGGCCCCTCGGACGGTTCTGACCGTGTGTCCCGCGACACGTCCGACCAGGAACGCTGCCCCGGGTACAACGAGCGGGCGCGCGAGCGGGGACGACGAAGGGGATGCCGCCCGTACGGACGGCATCCCCTCCGGGGTCCTGCCGGGGTCAGGCCTCGGCCGCCGAGGTCGCCGCCGGGGTCGCGGCCGGGGTCGCGGCCGAGGCGAACGCAGCGGCCATCGCGGGCGCCACCAGGTCCACCTGCCACTGCCGGGCACCGAGCCGGCGCAGCGCGGCGGCCACACCCTCGGGGCCGCGGTCGGCCGGCGGCTCCCAGGAGACCCGCCGGACCAGGTCCGGGGTGATCAGGTTCTCGGCCGGCAGGTGGTGCCGCTCGGCCAGCTCGCTGACCGCGCTGCGCGCACCGGAGAGCCGGGCGGCGGCCACCGGGTCCTTCTCCGCCCAGGCGCGCGGCGGCGGCGGTCCGTCGTGCGGCGCGGCGGCCGGCGGCAGCTGGCCCTCCGGGATCTCCCGGCCGCGCTGCACGGCGGCCAGCCACTGCTCCAGCTGGCGCCGGTGCACCCGCGGCCCGAAACCCTGGACAGCCTGCAGCGAGGCGATGTTCAGCGGCATGGCCAGCGCGGCGTTGACGATCGCGGCGTCCGAGAGCACCCGGCCAGGGGAGACGTCGCGCTCCTGCGCCATCCGGTCGCGCGCCAGCCACAGCTCGCGCACCACGGCCAGCTGGCGGCGCCGCCGGACCTTGTGCAACTGCGAGGTGCGCCGCCACGGGTCGGTGCGCGGGGCCGGGCGGGGCGCGGCGGCGATCGCCGCGAACTCCTCCAGGGCCCAGTCGAGCTTGCCCTGGGCGTCCAGCTCCTGTTCGAGTGCGTCGCGCAGCTCGACCAGCACCTCGACGTCCAGAGCGGCGTAGCGAAGCCACGGCTCGGGCAGCGGGCGGGTGGACCAGTCGACCGCCGAGTGCTCCTTGGCCAGGCTCAGGCCGAGCACGTTCTCGGTCATCGGTCCGAGGCCGACCCGGGCGAAGCCGGCGATCCGCCCGGCCAGCTCGGTGTCGAAGAGACGCCGGGGTCTCATGCCGACCTCGGCCAGGCAGGGCAGGTCCTGGGTGGCGGCGTGCACCACCCATTCGGCGTCCTCGAGGGCGGCGTTGAGCGCGCTGAGGTCGGGGCAGGCGATCGGGTCGATCAGGGCGGAGCCGGAGCCCGCGCGGCGCAGCTGGATGAGGTACGCGCGCTGCCCGTAGCGGTAGCCGGAGGCGCGCTCGGCGTCGACGGCGACAGGCCCGGTGCCCGCGGCGAAGGCCGCGATCGTGGCGGCCAGCGCCTGCTCGTCCGCCACGACGGGCGGGATCCCCTCCTTCGGCTCGAGGAGCGGGACCGGGGCTGCTTCTTCTGGGATGGCTGCTACGGCGTCGGTCACCCCCCAAGGGTACGACGGACCTCGCGACCGGGAGTGTTGTCGGACTGGTCAGACGGATACTCACCCCTTAGTCGCCCGCTCGCCTCCGGGGCGCCCAGTGACTCACCCGCTCGCCTCAAGGGTGTCTCGGGGCGGGGACTCACCCGCTCGCCTCAAGGGTGTCTCGGGGCGGGGACTCACCCGCTCGCGTCGGGTGCTCGCCCGCTTGCTGAGGGGGCCCAGGCAACGGCGCGGCGGCCGAGGAGGAAACGTTCCTCCTCGGCCGCCGCGGCGGTCCGGAGCGCTCGGCTCAGTGGATGATCCCGGTGCGCAGCGCGACGGCGACCATGCCGGCGCGGTCGCCGGTGCCCAGCTTGCGGGCGATCCGGGCGAGGTGGCTCTTCACCGTGAGCGCCGACAGGCCCATTGCCACGCCGATCGCCTTGTTCGACTGCCCCTCGGCGACCAGCCGCAGCACCTCGACCTCGCGGCCGGACAGTTCGCGGTAGGCGGCCTGCTGGGGGCCCGGGGCACCGGGCGCACCGGGGGCTCCGGGGGCTCCCGGTGCACCGGTGGCTCCCGGCATGCCCGGCATCCCGGGGCGGCGCATCCGGCCGGCCAGCCCGGCGGCGCCGAGCGGCATGCCCGGGCGGCCCGGCATCGCGACGTTCGTCCGGGTGCCGGTGACCACGTAGCCCTTGACGCCGCCGGCCAGCGCGCTGCGGACCGCGCCGATGTCGTCGGCGGCGGACAGTGCCAGGCCGTTGGGCCAGCCCGCGGCGCGGGTCTCGGCGAGGATGGTCAGCCCGGAGCCGTCGGGCAGGTGTACGTCGGCGACGCAGATGTCGCGTGGGGTGGAGACCCGGGGGCGGGCCTCGGCGATCGAGGACACCTCGATCACGTCCCGGACGCCGAGCGCCCACAGGTGACGGGTGACGGTGTTTCGGACGCGGGGATCGGCGATGACCACCATGGCGGTGGGCTTGGTCGGGCGGTAGGCGACCACGTTTGCGGGGTGCTCAAGAAGGACCGACACCAGGCCTCCTGCGGGGAGTGGCGGACGGAACCCCGATGGGGGCGGTCGGAGTGTTCCGCGTTCGGAAAGGGTCACAGTCTGCTTCGGCAGCAACCGTGCCCGGCTTTAGCAAAAGATCACGATCTAGTGAGTAACAATACGGACAAATCGCGCAAATGATTGATGCGACATGCTTGGTATTCGCACAAAATCGATCAGATTCGATGCTGATCGGTCGGTATCGACCGGTTAATTGACACAGAGCGGGTCCGAAGTCACACTCCGTCAGTCCTGGGAGTGGCGTCCGGCCGCCCGCGGTCGACGAGCCCCGACGCCACCCGTCAGTGCGGCCGCGGGCGTCGCCTGGCGGGCATCGGGACCACTCCACCGAGTGACGGCACCTCGGCGGGCCCCTGCGGCGCCGGTGCGACCGGCGGCAGGCCGGCGCTGATGCAGAGCAGGTCCGCCCAGGCCGCCAGGTGCCGCTCGAAACGGCCGTCGGCCGGGGTCCAGGACGCCCGGATCTCGATCTCGGTCGACGACGGGCGGTCCGCCAGACCGCCGAAGTACTGGGACGCGCACCTGGTCACCGTGCCGGACGGCTCCGCGTACCCGGCGCCGTGCGCCTGCAGTGAGTCCAGCAGCCAGGCCCAGCCGACCTCGCAGAGCATCGGGTCGCCGGCCATCTCCGGCTCCAGCTCGGCCCGGGTCATCGTGACCACCCGGAACTCACCGTTCCAGGCCTCCTGTCCGGCCGGGTCGTACAGCAGCACCAGACGGCCGTCCGCCAACTCCTCGCCATCCACCTCGACCGCGGCGGTCACCGCGAAGGCGTGCGGGGCCAGCCGACGCGGCGCCGGCGCGGGGGAGAGCTGCACCTCGGGCCGCAACCGGGCCCCGTCAAGGGCCGCCACGGCAGCCCGGAACTCGCTCGGCGCCCCCTCGCGACCCGTTCCGCCACCTGCTCCGCCACCCTGTGCGGGGTGCCCTCCGACCGCTGCCATGACCCGAAGACTAGGTCGAAAACCCGGGTTATCGCCGCAACTTCTCTCCCAGCGGCGTGCCGGAACGGCAAACCCGGGCAGATCTTGGAGGAACCGACGAGACCGGCCGGGAAGGGGTCCCCGGGACGCGTGCGAAGATTTGACGCGTGAGCGAGACTACGGCAGACCCGACGGCGGCCTCGAACAACGGCCGGACCACCCCCGCGCGCCGCGGCGCCGCGTACGACTCCGCGTTCCTGCGCGCCTGCCGGCAGGAGCCGGTGCCGCACACGCCCGTCTGGTTCATGCGCCAGGCCGGCCGCTCGCTGCCCGAGTACCTGAAGGTCCGCGAGGGCATCCCCATGCTGGAGTCCTGCATGCGGCCCGAGCTGGTCAAGGAGATCACCCTGCAGCCGGTGCGCCGGCACAAGGTGGACGCCGCGATCTTCTTCAGCGACATCGTGGTGCCGCTCAAGGCGGTCGGCATCGACGTCGACATCAAGCCCGGCATCGGCCCCGTCATCGCCGACCCGATCCGCACCTTCGACGACCTCCAGCGGCTGCGCCCGCTCGAGCCGGACGACGTCCCCTACATCACCGAGGCCATCGGCCTGCTGGTGGACGAACTCGGCGAGACCCCGCTGATCGGCTTCGCCGGCGCGCCCTACACGCTGGCCAGCTACCTGGTCGAGGGCGGCCCGTCCAAGAACCACGAGAACACCAAGGCCATGATGTACGGGCAGCCCGAGCTGTGGGCCGCCCTCGTGGACCGGCTCGCCGACATCACCTCGGCCTTCCTCAAGGTGCAGATCGAGGCCGGCGCCTCGGCGGTCCAGCTGTTCGACTCCTGGGTCGGCTCGCTCGCGCCGGAGGACTACCGCCGCTCGGTGATGCCGGCCAGCACCAAGGTCTTCGACGCCGTCGCCGGGTACGGCGTGCCGCGCATCCACTTCGGCGTCGGCACCGGCGAACTGCTCGGTCTGATGGGCCAGGCCGGCGCGGACATCGTCGGCGTCGACTGGCGGGTGCCGCTGAACGTCGCCGCCGAGCGGGTCGGCCCCGGCAAGGGCCTGCAGGGCAACCTTGACCCGGCGGTGCTGTTCGCGCCCACCGAGGTCGTGGAGGCCAAGGCCCGCGAGGTGCTGCAGGCCGCCGAGGCGCTCGGCACCAGCGGCCACATCTTCAACCTCGGCCACGGCGTCATGCCGTCCATGGACCCGGACGCGCTCAGCCGGCTCGTTGCCTTCGTCCACGAGGCCAGCGCGCGCTGACCCCTCCACGGTGGCGGGCCTCCGGATCCCGGGGGCCCGCTACCCGGCGGTGACCTCGATCCCCGCGCGCCGCAGCAGCGCCGCCGTCACCCCGTCTCCGGGGCGCAGCTCCCCGGTGAACGTCCCGTCGTACACCTGCCCGCAGCCGCACGACGGGCTGCGCGCCATCAGCACCGCCCGCCGCGCCCCCGCCGCCTCCGCGGCGGCGAGCGCCGCCCGGGCGCCGGCCAGGAACTCCCCGGTGCAGTCCGCCCCGGTCGCGTCCACCACCCGCGCCCGCCCGTCCAGCACGTCCGCGCCGTCCCCGCCCACGATCTCCGCCGGCGGCCGCGGCGTCGGCAACCCGCCCGCCCCCTCCGGGCACACCACCACGGCCCGCCCCTCCTCCACCAGGCGCAGCGCACCCTCGGAGGTCTTCGCCCGCCCGTCGTACCGGCACGGCACGCCGGCCAGACACGCACTCACCATGATCGGCTCCATAGCACACACCCTAAGCGGCGGTTCCTCGTGTCCTTGAACTCGCTATCTTGGGGTCATGAGTGAGCTGCCGGACTGGATGTACGCCCCCAGAGACGAGGGTTGGTTCGCCGACGACCTCGACCACCTGCCGCAGGCGCCGCGGCACACCGAACTGATCGATGGAGCCCTGGCCTTCATGATGTCCCCGCAGCGCTCGTGGCACAGTCAGGTGGTGTCGCGGCTAGGCCGTGTTTTGGAAGTGGTGCAGGATGGGGTCAACCACCGGCCGAACGGAAAGAAGCCCTCGTGGTTGACCCCGCGCTGCAGGGCGCCCT
>NZ_JBVISA010000025.1:0-146237 GCF_055575755.1 Kitasatospora sp. NPDC034035
CCCTCCGGGCTTCGTTCTTTCGTGTTTCAAGCTTATCAGATGTTTTCCGCTCCGTTTTCCGGAGTTTCATTCATCGGATTCGCTTTCCGCTTTGCAGCCCCGGTCTCCCGCGGCGACTCCGGAACTGTACGGGGACGGGCCCGCCACATGCAAATCGCCCCTGCCCGGGGTCCCGGGCAGGGGCGATCAGGGCCGATCACGGACCGATCAGCGGACCTCGGTGATCTCCGGACCGCGCGCGAACGGGTCGATCGAGGCGCCGCCGAAGCGGTTGTCGCCCTCGCCGGCGGTGGCGGCCGCCCCGCCACCGTCGGCCACCATCTGGGCGTCCTCGGGAAGCTTCAGCACGATCGGGTCGCGGGGAGCCATCGGGGACTCGCCACGGACGACGACCGTCTGGCGGAAGACCTGCTCCAGGATCCCGGCCATCTCCGGCTGCACCGCAGCCTGACCCGAGATCACGCCGCGCAGGAACCAGCGCGGACCGTCGCAGCCGACGAACCGCACCAGCTGGACACCCTGGGTGCCGTCGGGCAGCTGCACCGGGACCTGGGCACGGAGGTGCCAGCCGAGCGGGCCCTCCTCCTCCTCGATGAGGCCGCCCTGCGAGGTGATGCCGTTGGCGATCTCCTCGCGGACCTCCCCCCAGATGCCCTCGGACTTCGGGGCCGCGAAGGCCTGGAGCTGGATGGCGCTGTTGCCGAGCACGAGGGTGGCGGCCACGATCGCGTCACCGGCGACCTCGACGCGCAGTTCCATTCCCTCGACACCGGGGACCAGCAGACCCCCGAGGTCGACTCGTCCCTCCTCGGGGTTCTCCAGCTCCGAGTGGTCCCACGGACCGTCCGGCCGGGGGGCCGGCGGCAGGCCGACCCTGTCGGCCGGGTCCAGCTCGGTCACGTTCTCGCTCTCGGCGGAACCTTCGACGTCATCGGCCGTCTCGTCGGCGCTGATGGCGTCGTCGGCGAGCTGCTCGACAGCGTCCTCGCTCTTCTGGCGACGACGGAACACGGTCACTGTCCTTCCCGGTCCAAGACCGATGCGAATACCTGCTCGGCTTCCTGCGAGGCCGCGGGAATGCTAGACCGCGGCATGGCCGCCGGTCGACCCGAACCCGCCCTCGGCGCGTGCCGACCCAGGCAGCTCCTCCACCTCGTGGAAGCGGGCCTTCTCGACCTGCTGGATCACCAGCTGGGCGATCCGGTCCCCTCGGCGGAAGCTGACCCCCTCGTGCGGGTCCAGATTGACGACGATCACCTTGATCTCTCCACGGTACCCGGCATCGACGGTCCCCGGGGCGTTCACGAGAGCAACTCCGCAACGAGCTGCGAGCCCGGACCGGGGGTGGACGAAGGCCGCGTAGCCGTCCGGGAGGGCGACGGCGATGCCGGTCGGCAGGACCGCCCGCTCGCCGGGGGCCAGCTCGGCGTCGACGGTGGTGCGCAGATCGGCGCCGGCATCCCCGGGCTGCGCGTACGCGGGCAGCGGCAGCTCGGGGTCGATGCGCTTGATCAGGACGTCCAGCTGCGGGCGGGGGGTGTCACTCAAGGGTTCACCTCAAAGGCTCGTGCGCGCTTCATCAGATCCGGGTCGTCGAGGACCTTTCCGACGTCCTCGGCTCGACCGTGCGTGGTGAAGTGTTCCAGCTTCACCTGGATGAAGAGCGCCTGAGCACGCACGGCGACCGGTCCGTCCGGCCCGCCGATCCGCGCCTCGGCGGCGCTGTAGATCTTGCGGCCGTGCACGCCGGTGACCCAGGCGCGCAGGTGCAGCACCGAGTCGACGGGCACCGGGGAGAGGAAGTCGGTCTCCAGCCGGCCGGTCACGGCGGGGGCGTGCAGGAGCCAGTTGAGCGTGCCGAGGGTCTCGTCCATGGCGGTCGTCAGCACGCCGCCGTGGGCCAGCCCGGGGCCGCCCTGGTGGACGTCCCGGACGGTGAACTCGGCCGTGACGTCGAGTCCCTCGCCGGCGATCGCGTCGATCCGCAGGCCGCCGGGGTGCTGCGGGCCGCAGCCGAAGCAGTGCTCGTAGTGGGAGCCGAGCCGGGTGCCGGGGGCCGGTGCCTCGGGGGCGCGCGGCGGCAGGACGGCGTCCGGCGGCGGGGTGGTCGGGGACGGCGGCACCGCGGGCGCCGGCCGGTCGGTGGGAGTGGTGGGGGCTGTCGTACCGGTCACGGAGCCCAACCCTACTCAGGGGTAGGTAGGCCCCCGGTGGGGGTGGCGTCCCGCGCCAGGCGTCAGGGCGCCCACAATGGAGGGCATGTACGACGAACGCCTCACGGTGCCGCGCTCCTGGTGGCTGCTCCCGGTCGCGGTGGGCCTCACGCTCGCGCTGATCCTGATCCGGGTCAGCGGCCCGGCCGCGCTGGTCGGGCTGGTGGTCGGCATCGCTGCCGGCGCGGTCGGGATCAGCAGCTACGGCTCGGCCCGGATCCGTGTGGTCCAGGGCTCGCTGGTGGCCGGACCGGCCCGGATCCCGGTGGACGCGCTCGGCGCCGCGCAGGCGTTGAGCCCCGCCGAGGCGGCGGCCTGGCGCGGTCCGAAGGCCGATCCGCGCGCCTTCATGCTGCTGCGCAGCTACGTCCCGACGGCGCTGCGGGTCGAGGTGAGCGATCCGGCCGACCCGACGCCGTATCTCTATCTGTCGACCCGCTCGCCGATGAAGCTGGCGGAGGCGCTGGAGGAGGCCCGGCGCGGCGCCCGTACCTGAGCGCGCGGGCCGCGAGGGCCCCCGAAGGGTCGTGACAGGCCCTGACAGATCCTGGGAGGCCCTGGGAGGCCCTGAAGGGTCCGAGGACCGGAAACCTGAAGGGTCCGAGGACCGGAAAACGGAGAGGGACGGTTCCGCTGCTGCGGGACCGTCCCTACGACTTTGTGCCGGCCGACGCGTCGGCCGACTCCGTCCTGCCGGGCCCGTCCGTTCGGACGGGCTCCGGAACTGCCGTCCGGCCCCGCTGCCCGGGGCCGGAAGGAGCGGTGTGCCGGTCCCGCGGGAGCCGCGGGCACCGGGCCCTGTCTGCCGCGGTGCTCAGGCGCCGCAGTCCCGGCAGATCGGGTTGCCGTTCTTCTCGCTGTAGAGCTGGCTGCGGTGGTGGACCAGGAAGCAGCTCATGCAGGTGAACTCGTCCGCCTGCTTCGGCAGCACCCGGACGGCGAGCTCCTCGTTCGAGAGGTCGGCGCCGGGGAGCTCCATGCCTTCGGCGGCGTCGAACTCGTCGACGTCGACAGAGCCGCCGCCCTTGTCGTTCCGCCGAGCCTTGAGCTCCTCGATGCTGTCTTCGTTGAGCTCGTCGTCAGTCTTGCGTGGGGTGTCGTAGTCGGTTGCCATTTGTCGCTCTCCCCCTCCGGGTTGTGCGGTGTGTGCGGGTATCTCCAGCGCACGTAACGCATGGGGGGCCGGTCTTGTGCCCGACCCGAGGCGGAGATTTTGCCTTACTTCAAGCCCTGTTACTCAATCGACACTCAGCCCGGGGTCCATCGGGGTGATCCTCGGGGCCGCAAAAGGCCTCACGCTGGGCCATCGCCGACCCTTCCCGGGCCCGGTGAGCCAGCCACGCACAGTGAGCACCGGAGGTGCGGGTACCCGCCGAATCCCTTGCCTCTCAGGGATGACGACCGATCCGGCGGATCCGCCCGGGGGCGAAATCCGGTCACGGACGGCGATCTACACCCCCGAACGGGTGATCACTCTCCGGGGTTGGCCGAAACCATGGAGCGACACGGTGTGAGCTTGGTCACGTTCAGAATCTTCCGGGGCAAACCACGGAAAATCCACCCACTCCGACCGCCTGCGGGAGCACCCTACTCCGCGCTCCGCCGGGCCGCCCGACGCGCCATGATCGCCGCCTGGCGCTCCTCGAACTTCCGCGCCTGCGAGTCCAGCCCGTCCAGGAAGACGCCCAGCTCGTTCTGCGCCAGCACCCCCTCCGGGCCGAGGCCGCCGATCTCCATCACCTTGAGGTGGCGCAGCACCGGCTGCAGCACGTCGTCGTGGTGGATGCGCAGGTTGTACACCCCGCCGAGGGCGATCTGCGCGGCGGCGCGCTCGAAGCCGGGGATGCCGTGGCCGGGCATCCGGAAGTCGGTGACCACGTCGGCGATGGCCCGCATGGCCTGGTCGGGGGCGATCTCCAGGGCGGCCTTCAGCAGGTTCCGGTAGAAGACCATGTGCAGGTTCTCGTCGTTGGCGACCTTCGCCAGGAGCTGCTCGCACAGCGGGTCGCCGGCGTACTTGCCGGTGTTGCGGTGCGCGATGCGGGTGGCGAGCTCCTGGAAGGCCACGTACGCGACCGACTGCAGCATGCTGTGCGCGTTGTCGGACTCGAAGCCCTCGGACATGTGGCTCATCCGGGCCCGCTCCAGCTCCACCGGGTCGACGGCCCGGGTGGCGAGCAGGTAGTCGCGGATGGCTATGCCGTGGCGGCCCTCCTCGGCCGTCCAGCGGTGCACCCAGGTGCCCCAGGCGCCCTCGCGGCCGAACATGCTGGCGATCTCGTGGTGGTAGCTGGGGAGGTTGTCCTCGGTCAGCAGGTTCACCACCAGCGACACCCGGCCCAGCGCGGTCACCTGCGACTGCTCGACCGACCAGGCCTCACCGCCCAGCACGCCGTCGAAGTCGCGGCCCTGACTCCACGGGACGAACTCGTGCGGCATCCACTCCTTGGCGACGCTCAGGTGGCGGTCGAGTTCCTTCTCCACGACCTCCTCGAGGGCCAGGATCAGCCGCGCGTCGGTCCAGCCGCTCGATCCGAGCGAGGTGCTGCTCTGCACGGTGCTGCGCTGCACAGGGGCGATGGTCACGGTTTGCTCCTGGGGGACGGCACGCGCGGGGACCGGCGCGTTGGGCGGGCACACGTCGTGCGGACTCCGGCGGGGGCGCCGGCGGACTCGCACTTACGGTTGCGTAGGTTACGACACCGTAAGTTGCTGGGGCCGCAAAAGACAAGCCGCCCCCGCCAGGCCTTATGTCGTCTTGACGGGCCTGACGGGGGCGGCTTGCTGTTCCACGAGCCGACGGCAGCCGGTCTGCCTACGGCGAGGGGATGCGAACCCGCATGGTGAGGCCGCCGCCGGCGCGCGGGGTGGCCTCGATGGTGCCGCCGTGGGCGCGCACGACCGAGCGGACGATGGACAGACCCAGCCCGACCCCCTTGTCGCTGCGGGTGCGGTCGGCGCCCTTGACCCGGCGGAACGGCTCGAAGATGTGTTCCAGTTCGTACCCCGGCACCATCGGGCCGGTGTTGGAGACCACCAGCTCGCCGCCGCCCGGCACCTCGGCGGTGGCCAGCTCGACCCAGCCGCCCGGGGTGTTGTACCGGACCGCGTTCTGCAGCAGGTTGAGCGCGAGCCGCTCCAGCAGCACGCCGTTGCCCGCGACCACGGCCGGATCGAGCTTCGAGCGCAGCTCGACCTCGCGCTTGTCCGCCTCGGCCCGGGTCTGCTCCAGCGCCCGGGTGGCCACCTCGGACAGCTCCACCGGGCGGCGGTCGGTCAGCTCGTTCTCGCTGCGGGCGAGCAGCAGCAGGCCCTCGACCAGCTGCTCGCTGCGCTCGTTGGTGGCCAGCAGGGTCTTGCCCAGCTGCTGCAGGTCGGGGGAGGCGGCCGGGTCGGAGAGCTGGACCTCCAGCAGGGTGCGGTTGATCGCCAGCGGCGTGCGCAGCTCGTGCGAGGCGTTGGCGACGAAACGGCGCTGGGAGTCGAAGGAGCGGTCCAGCCGGTCCAGCATGTCGTCGAAGGTGTCGGCGAGCTCCTTGAGCTCGTCGTCCGGCCCGTCCAGCTCGATCCGGCGGTGCAGGTCGGAGGAGGCGACGTCGCGGGCGGTGCGGGTGATCCGGCCGAGCGGGCGCAGCACCCGGCCGGCCATCGCGTAGCCGGCCGCGAAGGCGATCACGGCGAGGCAGACCAGGACGGTCAGCAGCTTGCGCAGCAGGGTGTTGAGCGCCTGGCTGGCCTGGTAGGCCTTGTAGTCGTTCAGCCACTGGTCGAGCGCGGACTGGCTGTTGAGGGTGAGGTTGTCCGGGGTCCGCACCGAGATGCCCGGTCCGTTGAGCACCAGGTGCGGCTGGCCGACCTCCTGCAGGGCCTGCTGGACGAAGAAGTACATCACCAGCAGCAGCACGACGCCGGCCATCAGGAACATCCCGCCGTAGAGCAGGGTGAGCCGCATCCGGATGGTGGGGCGGAAGGGCAGCCAGGCGAGCACGCCGTCGCCGGGGACGTAGGTCTGGTTCGACCGGGCCGAGCGCGGCGGGTGCAGAGGCTTGGGCGGTACGGCGCGCGGGCCGCCGGCGGGCGCGCCGGAGGGCCCGCCGGCCGGGGGCGGGGTGGTCATGATCGTCCTCTCGGGGCGTCCGCCGGGGCGGGCGCGGGGTGGTGGATTCCCGGGATCCGGGCCCTTCGTCGAAGGGATCCCGGGGTCAGATCCGGTAGCCGGAGCCCGGCACGGTGACGATCACCGGCGGGTCGCCGAGCTTGCGGCGCAGCGTCATCACGGTGACGCGCACGACGTTGGTGAACGGGTCGGTGTGCTCGTCCCAGGCCTTCTCCAGCAGCTGCTCGGCGGAGACGACGGCGCCGCCGGCCCGCATGAGCACCTCCAGGACGGCGAACTCCTTGGGGGCGAGTTGGACGGTGCGGCCGTCGCGGATCACCTCGCGCCGACCGGGGTCGACCGAGATGCCGGCGCGTTCGAGCACCGGGGGCAGCGGAACGGTCGCGCGGCGGCCCAGCGCCCTGACCCGGGCGACGAGTTCGCTGAAGGCGAACGGCTTCGGAAGGTAGTCGTCCGCGCCGATCTCCAGGCCCTCGACCCGGTCGCTGATGTCGCCGGAGGCGGTCAGCATGATCACCCGGGTCGCGAGGCCCTGCTCGACCACCTTGCGGCAGACGTCGTCGCCGTGGACCAGCGGAAGGTCGCGGTCCAGGACCACCACGTCGTAGTCGTTGACCGCGATGCGCTGGAGCGCGGCCTCCCCGTCGTACACCACGTCGACAGCCATCGCCTCGCGGCGCAGGCCGGTCGCGACGGCCTCGGCAAGCAGCTGCTCGTCCTCGACGACGAGAACCCGCACGGTCGTTGTCCCTTCTCCAGGCCGGCCCCGGAAAGCGGACGCACGGCTCCGACGGTGGCTCCATCCTGCCTGGTCCTGCGGTAAAGCAGCGATAAGCTGCCCCTCGGGCACGGGGTCCGGGTCCGCGGCGATGACCGTTCGTGTCGGCACCACTCCGCTTGGACTGTGACACGGGCAACTTTCTTTCGCCGGGAGGTTTCCCGGCCGCCCCGGCGGGGAGGACAGCTGCACACCCGCGATCTGGCCCTTGGCCGGTCGCACCCACCCGCCGTGCGTTCATCCGCGCCGGCCCTGGGGCTGGGACATCACCGGGAGCGGCCGAAGGCCGTCTCCGCGTCCGACCGGCGATCCACCACTGCCGGCCGGGGCGCTTTCACCGGCTGGACCTTCCTCAGGGCGGAGAACGCACGACCGTGCACGTCCGACACAGTAAGGGGGCCCGTATGGACGCCTTCAAGGCCGGAATCCTGCAGCGCATAGCCAACGCCGAGCAGGACCTGCACCGCGCGATCGAGGCCGGGGACGAGTTCCTCGCCGAGGTGGAGCAGTCCGAGCTGGACGACCTCCGCCGACTCGCCGCCGAGCACGGCGTGGACACGGTGCTGGAGCGCCACCGCACCGCTGCCTGACCCGTCCGGCACCACCGACCCGTCGCCGGTCCTCCGGCACCTGCGGCCCTGCGGGGGCCGTGCGAAACCCCAGGCCCTGGCATCCCCCGTATGCCAGGGCTCTTCGCATGCCCGGGGCCGAGCCGCGGTCCCGGGCGTGCGAACCCGCCCGGCCGGGCCGGAACCGGTCAGTCCGCCCAGGCGCGCAGCGTGGCCAGGCGTTCCTGCAGCGGCTCGTACACGCCCGGGGCGGCGGCCACGGTCAGCTCGCCGTCCGGGCCGTGCCCGGGGCGGCCGCCGGTCAGCGCGCCGGCCTCGGCGGCGATCAGACAGCCGGCCGCGCGGTCCCAGGGGGCGAGGCCGCGCTCGTAGTAGCCGTCCAGCCGCCCGGCGGCGACGTCGCACAGGTCGACCGCGGCCGCCCCGCCCCGGCGGATGTCCCGCACCTCGGGCATCAGCGCCAGCAGCACCTCGGCCTGGCGCACCCGCACCGACCGGACGTAGTTGAAGCCGGTGGCGATCAGCGCCTGGCCCCACGGCGGGGCGGGGCGGGCCGAGAGCGGCCGGCCGTTCAGCCGGGCGCCGCGGCCCAGGACGGCGTGGAACAGTTCGTCGCGCGCCGGGGCGAACACCACGCCGACGACCGCCCGGCCGTCCAGCTCGGCGGCCACGCTGACCGCCCAGGAGGGCAGTCCGTACAGGTAGTTGACCGTGCCGTCGAGCGGGTCCACGACCCAGCGGACCCCGCTGGTGCCGGACCGTTCGGCGCCCTCCTCGCCGAGGTAGCCGTCGGTCGGGCGGCGGTCGGTGATCAGCTCCAGCAGGAGCTTCTCGGAGGCGAGGTCCATCTCGGTGACCACGTCGACCGGGCTGCTCTTGGTGCCGGCCACGCCGAGGTCGGCGGGGCGGCCGTCGCGCAGCAGGACGCCGGCCTGCCGGGCCGCGTCCAGGGCGACGTCCAGCAGGTCGTCGAGGAGCCGGTCGTCGGGCTGGGCGGGGGCGGTCACGGGATTCTCCTCCGGGGCGGCGGTGAGCGGCGGGACGGGCGGTCAGTGCTCGGCGGCGGCCGGGCGCGGGGCGCGCGGGTTGGGGCAGCAGGCGATCGCGCACACGTCGTGGCTGGGGCCGAGCGCGCCGAGGGCGCAGCGGGTCACGCCCTCGCCGCGCTCGGTGGCGGCCCGCTCCAGGACCAGGTCGCGGACAGCGGCGGTGAACCGGGGGTCGGCGCCGACGGTGGCGGCGCGGGCCACTGGCAGGCCGAGTTCGGCGGCCTTGGCGACCGCCTCGGTGTCGAGGTCGTACTTGACCTCCATGTGGTCGGAGACGAAGCCGATCGGGACCATCACCACGGCGGGCGCGCCCTCGGCCCGCCGGGCCTCCAGGTGGTCGCAGATGTCGGGTTCCAGCCACGGGGTGTGCGGGGCGCCGCTGCGGCTCTGGAACACCAGTTCCCAGGGTCGGTCGGCGACGCCGGTGCGCTCGGCGACGGCGGCGGCGATCAGCCGGGCCACGTCCAGGTGCTGGGCGACGTACGCGCCGCCCGGGGTGCCGCGGGCCGGGTCGTCCGGGGCGCCGGAGGACTCGGCCATGGCGTCCGGGATGGAGTGGGTGGTGAACGCCAGCCGGGCGCCGTCCCGTACCCCGGCGGGCAGCTCGGCCAGCGCGGCCACGGTGGCGTCGATCATCGGCTCGACGAAACCGGGGTGGTTGTAGAAGTGCCGCAGCTTGTCGACCCTCAGGGCGGGCACACCCTCCTCGGCCAGGGCGGTCAGCGCGTCGGCGAGGTTCTCCCGGTACTGGCGGCAGCCCGAGTAGCCGGCGTAGGCGCTGGTGGCGAGCACGGCGATCCGGCGGTGGCCGTCGGCGGCGATCTCCCGCAGGGCGTCGACCAGGTAGGGCGCCCAGTTCCGGTTGCCCCAGTAGACCGGCAGGTCAAGCCCGTGCTCGGCGAAGTCCTTGCGCAGCGCGGCGAGCAGTTCGCGGTTCTGCTCGTTGATCGGGCTGACCCCGCCGAACATGAAGTAGTGCTTGCCCACCTCCTTCAGCCGCTCCTTGGGGATGCCGCGGCCGCGGGTGACGTTCTCCAGGAAGGGGACGACCTCCTCGGGGCCCTCGGGCCCGCCGAAGGACAGGAGCAGCAGGGCGTCGTACGGAGCGGCGCCGGAGGGGGAGGGTTTGCGCGCGTCGGACATGGCACCGATCCTGCCACTGAGGGGCCGGGCGCTGTCGCCGGGGCCGCGCAGGTGTCCGGAAAATACCGTTTGCCAACGTACGTAAGCTGTGTTCACCTGCCTTGTTCCTTACCCCACCCCCGTCCGGAGTTCTCCCGTGCTGTCCAGCTACCGCCGGATATTCGCCTCCCCCGGCACTCTGGCCTTCTCCACCACCGGTTTCGTCTCCCGGCTACCGATCTCCATGACCGGCATCGGCATCGTGACCATGCTCTCCCAGCTGAGGGGCTCGTACGGTGTCGCGGGCCTGGTCTCGGCCACCCTGGCGATCTCCGCCGCCGTCCTCGGCCCCCAGGTCTCCCGGCTGGTGGACCGGCTGGGCCAGCGCAAGATCATCATCCCGGCCATGGCGCTCACCATCGCCGCCGTCGTCGGCCTGCTGCTCTGCGCCCGACTGAAGGCCCCGGACTGGACGCTGTTCGTCTTCGCGGCCGGCATGGGCGTCATGCCGAGCACCGGCGCGATGGTCCGCGCCCGCTGGGCCCACCTCTACCGCGACGACGCCCCCAAGCTGCACACCGCGTACTCCTTCGAGGCCGTCGTCGACGAGGTCTGCTTCATCGTCGGTCCGATCCTCTCCATCGGGCTGGCCACCTCCGTCTTCCCCGAGGCCGGCGTGCTGCTCGCCGGGATCTTCCTCGCCGTCGGCGTCCTGCTGTTCGCCGGACAGCGCTCCACCGAGCCGCCGGTCCACCCGACCGCCCGGCACGACGGCCACTCGGTCATCCTCAACCACGGCCTCCAGGTGCTGATCCTGACCTTCGTCGCCACCGGCGCGATCTTCGGCTCGGTCGAGGTCGTCACCGTCGCCTTCTCCGAGGCCCAGGGCCACAAGTCGATCTCCAGCGTGATCCTCGCCCTGTGGGCGCTCGGCTCCTGCCTGGCCGGCGTGGTCTACGGCACCCTCAAGCTCACCGGCTCGCTGGCCGCCCGCTTCTTCCTCGGCGTGGCGTTCATGGCCGTCAGCATGGTGCCGCTGCTGCTGGTCGCCCATGCGGTGCACGGCGTCGGCGGGCTGGCCGCGGTCGGCGGCGCCCTGCTGGTCGCGGGCATCGCCATCTCCCCCACCCTGATCAGCGCGATGGCCCTGGTCGAGCGGCTCGTGCCGGCGTCCCAGCTGACCGAGGGCATGACCTGGACGACCACCGGCCTCGCCCTGGGCGTCGCGGTCGGCTCCTCGGCCGGCGGCTGGGTGGTGGACGCCTCCGGCGCCGCCGCCGGCTACTGGGTACCGCTGGCCGCCGGCATGCTCGGCGTGGTCGCCGCACTGGGCGGACTCGGCCGGCTGCGCGCCGGACTGGCCGCCGAGCAGCCCGCCGCGGACGCCGATCGACCCGTAGACGCCGAACGGTGAACTGACTAATCTCTCGCCCTACCCGTGGCCCTACCCGCGGGTAGGGCGGCCGCGCCGTCCCGGACCGCGCCGACCCCGGTGCCACGGAGCAGGAGGCAGCGCAATGCCCCAGGCCAGTACCGCGACCCGCACCCGGTGGACCAACTGGGCCGGCAACCAGAGCGCCGAGCCCGCCCGGGCCGCCGCCCCCGGCACCGCGGAGGAACTGGCCAAGGAGATCCTGCGCGCCGCCGAGCAGGGCCGCACCGTCAAGGCCGTCGGCTCCGGCCACTCCTTCACCTCGATCGCCTCCGCCGGCGACGGCGTCCAGATCCGCCCGCACGCGCTCACCGCCATCCGCGAGATCGACCGCGAGGCGGGCACCATCACCGTCGAGTCCGGCCTCCCGCTGCACCGACTCAACCGGGTCCTCGCTACCGAGGGCCTCTCCCTCACCAACATGGGCGACATCGAGGTCCAGACCGTCGCCGGCGCCACCAGCACCGGCACCCACGGCACCGGCCGCGACTCCGGCTCGCTCGCCGCCCAGATCCGCGCGCTGGAGATCGTCCTCGCCGACGGCTCCCTCAAGCGCTGCTCCCCCACCGAGAACCCCCGGCTCTTCCAGGGCGCCCGGCTCGGCCTCGGCGCCCTCGGCGTGATCACCGCGCTCACCTTCGGCGTCGAACCGGCCTTCCTGCTCACCGCGCACGAGCAGCCGATGGCGTTCGACGAGGTGCTGGAGCGCCTCGACGACCTCGCCGCCGTCAACGAGCACTTCGAGTTCTACTGGTTCCCGCACACCGACCGCTGCTCCACCAAGCGCAACAACCGCAGCCAGGGCCCGGCCGCCCCGCTGCCCCGGTTCAAGGGGTGGCTGGAGGACGACTTCCTCTCCAACACCGTCTGGGAGGGCGCCTGCCGGGTCGGCCGGCGCTTCCCCGGCTCGATCCCCTCGATCGCCGCACTGGCCAGCCGCGCCTGGTCCGACCGCAGCTACACCGACACCGCGTACCGGGTGTTCACCAGCCCGCGCAAGGTCCGCTTCGTGGAGATGGAGTACGCGGTGCCACGCGCGGCCGTCGGCGAGGTGCTGCGCGAGCTGAAGGCCCTGATCGAACGCTCCGACTGGAAGGTCAGCTTCCCGGTCGAGGTGCGCTTCGCCCCCGCCGACGACCTCTGGCTCTCCACCGCCTCCGGCCGGGACAGCGCCTACATCGCCGTCCACCTCTACCGGGGCACCGCCGACCAGGGCTACTTCACCGGCGTCGAACAGCTGATGACCGCCCATCAGGGCCGCCCGCACTGGGGCAAGCTGCACACCCGCGACGCCGAGTACCTGGCCGGCGTCTACCCGCACTTCGGCGACTTCACCGCCCTGCGCGACGAGGTCGACCCGCAGCGGATCTTCGGCAACGACTACCTGCGCCGGGTGCTGGGGGCCTGATCCACGGGGCCCGGTCCGCCCGGACTCGCCGGTCCGCCCGGGCTCGTCAGTTCGCCGGGGTCCCGGCCGCCGGCGGCGGGGCCACCGTCGTCGACCCCGTCGGCTCGTTCCCCGGCACGGGCGGCTGCGTCGTGGCCTCGCCGGTGGGCTTCCCGCCCCCCGCCGACGGGGAGGAACCGGCCGACGGGGTCGCGCTCGGACTCGCCGAGGGCGAAGCCGTACCCGGGCCGGTACCAGGGGTGCCGCTCGGCTCCCGGCTCGGCCGCGTCGTCGCCGGGGCCGAGGCGCCGCCGGACGGCGTGGCCTCCGGAGCGCGCCTGTCGCCCGGGCCCGGCCGCTCCGGCGGAGCGTCCTGCGGCTGGGAGGACTTGGGCGCCACCGAGCCGCCGAAGGAGGTGCCGTTGCCGGACTCGCCCTTGACCGTCGCCGACACCGGCTGCCCGGTCGCCAGTTCGAACGCCACGATCGGCGTCATCGCCAGCACGAACACCAGCCCGGACACCACCGCGTAGGTCTTCCAGGTCCACCGCCGGCGCGCCCGCACCACCTGCGGCTCGCTCCACTCCGCGGTGATCACCGAAGGCCGCGGCGGCGCTTCGTGCTCCGCCGGCACCTGGCGCAGCGTGTTCGCGGTCTGGATCGGCCCCCGGTCCACCGCGTCGCGCAGTTGCTCGCCGGTCCGCCTGAAGACGTGCTGGAGCACAGCGCCGCCAGTGGTGGCCCCGACACTCACCACCGCGGCGCCCATGATCGTCCCGTACACGCCCAGTTCGGAGGCCAACAGCGCGCCCACCACGGCGGCCAGCGCACCCGCCGCGACCTGAGCCACACTCAGATCGATCCGCTTGCGCTCCTCCTTGCCGCCCTCCTCGGCGGGGCTCAGCTCCGACATCAACATCCCTCGGTCCGTACGACTGTTCCTCGAACAAGCCACTCCATCTTGCCCAAAGAAGGACACAAGGGACGAAAATGCGGTTCTGCGCGCCTGGATTGTGTGAAGATGATCACCGTTCACCCACTGGTGGTCCGCCATCGGGGGAGCGCGCTCTTGAGATTCCCGTGAATCGCGGGAGACTTGAGCGGCGAGCCGCCCCTTTGGATGCCACGAATGGAGTACTGTTCGTAAAGCCTGAGCCTTGGGTCGACTTGTCGACTGCTTCTACACCGGCAGCTTGACGAGGAGCCACGGAACAGGCACGCACGGCGACGCCGGGTCCCGGATCGTCGCGAACACTCCGCGTGCGAGGACGGCCGGGACACCCAGGCGCGACGTCGACGGATGGCGTGGCAAAAAGGCAACCGTGCCACAGCGGCGTGGCGGGGCGTAAGCCCGACACGCCGGGGAACTCAGCAAGGTTGTGGCCAGTCGCGAGCGGGCAGGCCACACTCAGTACGGGAGCAGCGACGCAGGTGACGTCGGCAGGCACCACCCGGGAGGTAACCGTGCCCGAACTGCGGGTTGTGGCCGTCAGCAACGACGGCACACGGCTGGTGCTCAAGGCTGCCGACAGCACGGAGTACACCCTCCCCATCGACGAGCGGCTGCGCGCCGCCATCCGCGGCGACCGGCCGCGCCTCGGCCAGATCGAGATCGAGGTCGAGAGCCATCTGCGCCCCCGGGACATCCAGGCCCGGATACGAGCCGGTGCCTCCGCCGAGGAGGTCGCCCAGGCCGCCGGGATCTCCGTCGACCGCGTCCGTCGCTTCGAGGGTCCGGTCCTCGCCGAGCGCGCCTTCATGGCCGAGCGCGCCCGCAAGACCGCCATCCGCCGCAACGGCGAGTCCCCGGGCCCGCAGCTCGGCGAGGCCGTCGCCGAGCGGCTCGCGCTGCGCGGCGCCGAGAAGGACACCGAGCGCTGGGACTCCTGGCGCCGCGACGACGGCACCTGGGAGGTCATCCTCTCCTACCGGGCCGACGGCGAGGGCCGCAGCGCCTCGTGGACGTACGACCCGCCCCGGCGCCTGGTCCAGCCCAACGACGACGAGGCCCGCGCGCTGATCGGCGAGAACGTCGAGCGCGAGGAGGAGTCGATCTTCCCGTTCATCCCGCGGATCGCCCGGCTCCCCCAGGACCGGCCACCCCGCCCGATGATCGACCGGCCCTCGGCCGACCGCATCATGTCGGCCCGCGAGGTCCGCGAATCGCGGGAGGCCACCGCCGAGTCCCGGGACTCGCTGACCAGCCTGCTCGACGTGGTCCCCGCCTTCCGCGGCGACCTCGCCGTCGGCAGCCCCGCCCCGATCGAGCCGGTGCCCGCCGAGGTCGCCGAGGAGAGCGAGGAGCCGGCCGCGGCCGCCGCCCCGGCGGTCGGCGCGGGTTCGGCCTACGCCGACATCCTGATGCCGCGCGCCGTCGCCCCGCACCGCGAGCGCCTGGTCGGCACCACCGACCGGCAGGCCGAGGCGGACGGCGTCCGGCCCGGGCGCCGGGCCACCGTGCCCAGCTGGGACGAGATCGTCTTCGGCAGCCGGCGCAAGAAGCAGGAGTAGTACCGATGCCGAAGGGCGGGAGGCCGGGCCTCCCGCCCTTCGGCGTTCCCGGACTCAGCCCGGCTGGTCGGTGACCGCCACCGGGCGGCCCGGGTCGCTCGACCACTCGCTCCACGACCCCGGGTACAGCGTGGCCGGCAGACCCGCCACCTCCAGCGCCAGGATCTGGTGCGCCGCCGTCACCCCCGAGCCGCAGTACACCGCGGTCTCCCGCTCCCCCGCGCCCAGCGCCCGGAACCGGGCCGCCAGCTCGGCCGCCGGACGGAACCGCCCGTCCGGGCCCACGTTCTCGGCCGTCGGCGCCGACACCGCGCCGGGGACGTGCCCGGCCCGCGGGTCCACCGGCTCCGTCTCGCCCCGGTAGCGCTCCCCCGACCGGGCGTCCAGCAGCAGACCGCCGCGCGCCCAGGCCGCGGCGCCGTCCGCGTCCACCGTCGGCAGCCGGCCGGGCACCGGCTTGAAGTCGCCCTCCGCGGGCTCCGGCAGCTCGGCCGTCACCGTCAGCCCCGCCGCCTGCCAGGCCGCGAAGCCGCCGTCCAGCACCCGGACGTCCCGGTGCCCGGCCCAGCGCAGCAGCCACCAGGCGCGGGCCGCCGCCATCGAGGCCGCGCCGTCGTACACCACGACCGGGCGCTCGGCGCTCACCCCGAAGCCGCGCATCGCCGCGCCGAACTCCTCCGGATCCGGCAGCGGGTGGCGCCCGCCCCGGCCGGGGGCACCGGGCGGGGCCGCGAGGTCCCGGTCCAGCTCGACGAAGTGGGCGCCGGGCAGGTGCCCGGCCCGGTACTCCTCGGCCGCGGTCGGGCCGCCCGGCGCGGCACCGACCAGCTGGTAGCGCACGTCCAGCAGCACCGGCGGACGGGCGGAGGCGAGCGCCTCCGCCAGCTCGACCGCGGAGATCAGCGGGGAACCGTCGTTGTAGGTGGTCATGGCGGCCATTGTCGCGCAGCACCGCCGACCCGCCGCTCTTTGTGCGGACTTTGCCGGATTTTCCGCGCGGCCCGAGGGTTGGGCGCCCGCCAGGGTGGAAGCATCACCCTCGCGCCCGAGGTTTCCGTGCGCCAACCACCCACGAGGAGGCCCGCATTGCCCGCGGTGGAACTCCGACTGGCCCAGGGCACGCCCTGCTGGGTCAGCCTGCTGACCGACGACCTGGCCGGCGCCCGCGCCTTCTACGGCGTACTGCTCGGCTGGACGTACACCCCAGGACCCGGCCAGCTCGGCGACTACGTCCGGGCCGAACTCGACGGGGCGCCGGTCGCCGGCCTCGGCCTCTCCACCGCCACCGGCTTCCCGGTGCAGTGGACCACCTACTTCGCCGTGGACGACGCCGACCGCACCACCCAGCTGGTCCGCGAATGCGGAGGCACCGTCGCCGTCGGGCCGCTGCAGGCCGAGCGCGCCGGCCGGATGGCCATCGCCTCCGACGTGTCCGGCGCCGTCTTCGGCCTCTGGCAGGGCGAGGAGCACCTCGGCCGGGAAGCCGGCACCGAGCACGGCGGACCGACCTGGGCCGAACTGCTCACCCCCGACACCGAGGGCGCCGCCGTCTTCTACGCCACCGTACTCGACCGACCGGTCCGGCCCGGTGCGGACGAGAGCGCGCTGCTCGTACACGGCCGGGCGGTCGCCGGCATCCGGCACCGCGCCGACCTGCGCGGCCACCCGCCGCGCTGGCGCACCCACTTCGCCGTCCGGGACGCCGACCTGACCGCCCGTCACGCTGTGGAGCTCGGCGGCCGGATCCTGGTCGAGCCGCACGACACCACCCGCGGCCGCGCCGCCCGGCTGGCCGACCCGCAGGGCGGGCACTTCTCGGTGCTGCAGACCTTCGGTTAGGCCTGCTCTCGGTCAGGTCTGCAGCCTTGGTCAGGCCTGCAGAGGCCCGGCCAGGCCTGCGGCGCCGGTCAGGCCTGCGGCGCCGGTCAGGCCTGCTGCTCCTCGAAGGGCAGCACGTCCGGGGAGAGCACCGAAGCGCGGGCCGTCGCGGCGGTCAGCCGGCGGCGGTGGTGGCGGCGGCACAGCACCTCGTAGCCGACCTCGTCGTCGCGCACCGAGATGTCGCCGATCACCACCTGGGCGCCCTCGACCACCATCACCCCGCCGACCGTACGGGCGTTGTGGGTCGCCCGCGCCCCGCACCAGCACAGCGCCTCGACCTGCAGCACCTCCACCCGGTCGGCCAGTTCGATCAGCCGCTGCGAGCCCGGGAACAGCCGGGTGCGGAAGTCGGTGGTGATGCCGAAGGTGTAGACGTCGATGTCCAGCTCGTCCACCACCCGGGCCAGCTGGTCGACCTGCCCGGCGGAGAAGAACTGCGCCTCGTCACAGATCAGGTAGTCCACCCGGCCACCCGCCGAGAGCCGGTGCACCACGTGCGTGTGGAAGTCGAAGTCGTCGGTCACCTCGACCGCCTCGGCCTGCAGGCCCAGCCGGCTGGAGATCGTCGCGGTGCCCGCCCGGTCGTTGCGGGTGAGGATGACGCCCTGCCGGCCGCGCGCGGCGTGGTTGTGGTCCATCTGCAGCGCCAGCGTCGACTTGCCGCAGTCCATCGTGCCCGAGAAGAACACCAGTTCAGCCATGGGTGGAGCAGGGGCCTTTCAGATCAGGGGAGTTCGGACACGGATGAGTCAAGGGGGCGGCTCAGCCGCGGACTTCGAGCAGCGGCACGAACTGCTCGACCGGGGTCATCGAGCCGTGCAGGCCGATCATCGCGGATTCGCCGGGCTCGTTGCGGGAGGCGACGATCGCGATGTCGTCGCGCGCCGCGGCGACCACGTCGCCGATCCGGCCGTACACCCGCTCGTCCACGGCCGGGCCGAACCAGCCCGCCGCGACCGCCTGGTCCCGGGTGGCGACCCACATCCGGTCGCCCAGCACCTCGCTCCAGACCGTGTGCACGTCGGCCGCGGCCCCCGGCACCGCGTACACGTGCCGGGCCCGGCCCTCACCGCCGAGCAGGGCCACGCCGGCGCCCAGCTCCCAGTCCTCGTCGAAGTCGATCCGGTCCTCCGGCGCGATGTCGATCATGCCGTGGTCGGCCGTCACGTACATCGCCGAACGCGGCGGCAGCTGCTCGGCCAGCCGGCGGGCCAGCCGGTCCACCGCGTCCAGCGTCATCCGCCACTCGTCGGAGTCCACCCCGAAACGGTGGCCCGCGCCGTCCAGCTCGCTGACGTATGTGTACACCAGCGCCCGGTCGTGCTCGGCCAGCCAGGAGGCCGCCAGGTCCATCCGCTCCTCGCCGGTGGTGCGGCCGAGGAAGGTGCCGCCGGACAGCGCCACCCGGGTCAGCGGGGTCTGCGCGAACAGCGGGGACGAGACCTGCGCGGTCGCCACCCCGGCCTGGTGCGTCCGCTCGAAGACCGTCGGGTACGGCTGCCAGGCGTGCGGCTCGGTCGGCGGCTGCCAGCGCAGCTGGTTCATCAGGTAGCCGGCGCCCGGCACCGCCACCGTGTACCCGGCCAGGCCGTGCAGGCCCGGCGGCGTCCCGGTGCCGACCGAGGCCAGCGAGGTCGCCGTGGTGGACGGGAAGCCCGCGGTCAGCGGACGGCCGCTGCCGCCCAGCGAGCTCCCGGCCAGCGAGGACAGGAACGGCGCGTACTCGGGGTGGCGAAGCAGCAGCTCCCAACCCAGGCCGTCCACCAGGAACACCACCACCCGGTCCGCCGGGGCGATGGGCAGCGTCGCGGTGAACCCGGGAACGCCGAGCCCCGCCGCCACCGAGGGCAGCAGGTCGCACAGCGAACCGCTGCCGTACGGGGGCGCGGGGGCCGCGGCCGGGTCAAGGATCTCGAAGGCGTCGTAGCCGTCGGCAGGAACGAAGGACATGGAACCGGATTCGTAGCGTTCGGTGGCGGCGATCAGACCCGCGGGCCGTTGTCGATCGTCGCGTCGGACAGTGCCCGGGCGAACACCAGCGCCTGGGCCACCGTCTCCGGGCCGTCACCGGCCTCACTCACCCGCAGCGAGAGATCGTCGGCGGTCGCCGAGCCCGTGTAGCCGTGGTCCGCCTCGCAGTTCGGGTCCGAGCAGCCGGCCGGCTCCAGGTCCAGGCGCTGCACCGCGCCCCAGCCGATCGTCAGCACGACCTCGCGCGGAAGCGTCCCCGGCGTGTACGTCTCCGGGTTCGCCACCATCCGGCTCACCACGACCGAGCCGATCCGGTCCAGCCGGACGCTCTCCGTCGAGGTCGTCGCGAACGGCACCGAGGGGCTGCCCTCGGCCCCGGACTGCTCGTCGGTGTGGCTCACCACGAACCGGGTCGGGGTCAGCACCAGCACCGTCACGTGCCGGCGAACCTCGTTGGCGTCGAAGGTCGTCTCCTGGTGCACCAGGTAGGAGCCGATCGGCTCCGGGCCCACCGCGGACTCGACCGCCTCGGACACCAGGGCTGGGTAGTAGCCGCTGCGCTCGATCGCCGAGCGCAGGTCCTGAGTGGTGGTGGTACCGGTCTTCGCCATATCTCCATCCTGGCATGGTCCGCCGACGAAGCGGGCGGCACGGCGCCGAGCTTCGGACAACAGCGCCCGGGCAGGGCGCAACCAAGGAAGGTTACAGCGTGCTCATCGCGCGCGGGCCCAGATCGCTGCGGACCGGCAGGGGCGCGACCCGCACCCGCGCCCCCAGGATCGCCAGCCCGTGCGGGGCCACGACCACGGGTTCGAGATCCACCGAGGCGATCTCCGGGACGTCGTCCACCAGCTGCGACACCCTGAGCAGCAATTCCTCCAGGGCCGCGGTGTCCACCGCCTCCGCGCCGCGCCAGCCGAACAGCAGCGGCGCGGCCCGCACCTCCCGGATCAGCCCGGCGACGTCCTGGTCGGTGGCCGGAACCAGTCGGTGCGCCGTGTCGCCCAGCAGTTCGGCCGGTGCGCCTGCCAGGCCGAAGGACAGGATCGCCCCGACCGCCGGGTCCACCGTGGCGCCGATCACGGTGTCCACACCGCGCGGCGCCATCCGCTGCACCACCAGCTCGGCCTGCGCGGCGCCGCCGAGCAGCGCGTCCAACTCGCGGTGGGCGCGGCGCAGGCCCGGCTCGTCGGTCAGGTCCAGCCGGACGCTGCCCAGGTCGGGGCGGTGGCGCAGGTGCGGGGCGGTCGCCTTCAGAGCCACCGGGTAGCCGAGCGAGGCCGCCGCCGCGACGGCCGTCTCCTCGTCCGGGGCCGGCCGCGTCGACGAGACGTCGATGCCGTAGCGGACCAGCAGGTCGCGGGCCTCGGCGTCGGACAGGGTGATCCGGGCGCCGCCGGGCTGGGTGCGCGCGGCGATCGCGGTTCGGGTACTCAGCGCCGCCGCCACCAGGGTGCGGGCGCCGGGCTCGTCGATCCGGTCCAGCTCGGGGACGCGCGCGGTCTCCTCCGCCTCGGCCGTCCGGCGGCGCCACTGCGCGTAGTGGACGGCGTTGGCGAGGGCGTGCACGGCCCGCTCGGGCGCCGCGTACGCGGGGATGCCGCCGGGGCGCAGCCGGACCGGCAGGTCGGTCAGTGCCAGGTGGGCGAGCACCAGCGGCTTGCCCAACTCCTGGGCACGCTGACCGGCTTCGAGCAGGGCGGCGGCGATCTCCGGGTCGTCGGAACCCATCGCGGGGTCGTCCTCGCCGGTCAGCCGGCCGCCCATGAAGGCGTGCGCCGAGGTGCCGATCGGCGGGATGGCGACGGCGATCACCGCGTCCACGGCGGGGTCGGCGAGGGCGACGTCGAGCGCGATCCGGAAGTTCTCGCCGGTCGCGGCGGTGGTCAGGTCGACGGGGGTCCGCGGGCGCAGGCCCGCGCCCAGCAGGGCGTCGTAGGTGAGCAGGCCGAGCGAGTCCGAGTTGCCGACCACCGCGACCCGGTCCCCCGGCGGCAGCGGCTGCAGGGCCAGCAGCTCGCCGGTGTCGTACAGCTCGGTGATGGTCGCGACCCTGATGACGCCCGCCTGTTCGAACAGCGCGTCGACGGTCGCGTCGCGCAGGCCGGTGGCGGTGGCCGGGACGGCGTGGCCGGGCGGCAGGCTGCCGGTGTGCCGGGCGCCCTTGACCACCACGATCGGCTTGGCGGCGGCCAGGCGGCGGGCGATCCGGGTGAACTTGCGCGGGTTGCCGAAGGACTCCAGGTACAGCAGGACGACCCGGGTGGCCTCGTCCTCGGCCCAGTACTGCAGGAAGTCGTTGCCGGAGACGTCGGCGCGGTTGCCCACCGAGGCGAAGGAGGAGACGCCGAGGCCGCGCTTGTGGGCGGCCTCCAGCAGGGCCACGCCGATCGCGCCGGACTGGCAGAAGATCCCGAAGCCGCCGCGGCCGGGCAGGCGCGGCGCGAGCGAGGCGTTCAGCGGGTTCGCCGGGTCGGTGTTGATCAGGCCGAAGGCGTTCGGGCCGATCACCCGCATCCCTGCCGCGCGGGCCTGGCGGACCAGGGCGCGCTGCCGGTCCCGGCCTTCCGGACCGGTCTCCGCGTAGCCGGCGGTGACCACCACCAGGCCCTGCACGCCGTGGGCACCGCACTCGGCGACGGCGGCCGGGACGGCGCCCTCGGGGACGGCGATCACCGCGAGGTCCACCGGCCCGGGGATGTCCAGAACCGAACGGTGCACCGGGATGCCGTCCAGCTCGGTGCCGGGCGGGGCGTTGCGGTTCACCGCGTAGACCGGGCACTCGGTCGGGGCGCCGCCCAGCAGGTCGCGCAGGATCGCCCGCCCGACCGTCTGCGGGGTGCGGGAGACCCCGATCACCGCGACCGAGCGCGGGGTGAGCAGCCGCTGCACCGAGCGCGCCTCGGCGCGGTGCTCGCGGGCACGCATCACGGCGAGCGAGCGGTCGGTCTGTTCGAGGCTGAACTCCAGGTGCACCACGCCGTCGGCGAAGCTGCGGCGCTGGGTGTAGCCGGCGTCGGTGAAGACCTTCACCATCTTCCGGTTCTCCGGCAGCACCTCGGCCTGGAAGCGGCGGATGCCGCGCTCCTGCGCGACGGCCGCGATGTGCTCCAGCAGTGCCGAGGCCACGCCGCGGCCCTGGTGGGCGTCCTGCACGAGGAAGGCCACCTCGGCGTCGGTCCCGGTGGCGGACGGGCGGCCCTCGGCGTCGATCCGGTCGTACCGGACGGTGGCGATGAAGTCGTCCCGGATGACGACCGCGAGGCCGACCCGGTTCACGAAGTCGTGGTGGGTGAAGCGGCGGACGTCCTTGGCGGAGAGCCGGGGATAAGGAGCGAAGAAACGGAAGTACTTGGACTGGTCCGAGACCTGCTCGTAGAACTCCACGAGGCGCCCTGCGTCGGCGGGCGTGATCGGCCGGATCCGGGCCGTGCCACCGTCGCGCAGCAGGATGTCGGCTTCCCAGTGCTGCGGATAGTCCGGTTGCTGCTCGGGGTTCGGCACCGCGGAGTCGTCCACATTCGTCAGGTTATCCGGCGGCGGGCCGGATGGCGCCGGGTGCGTGCTCACGGCAGGGCGGACAGGACCAGTGGCCGGGGTTTATGCCCCGAAAAGAAACAATCACAAGTCCTGAACGCAGCGGCCCGCAGGGGTTGCCTGCGTGCGACACTGGTCTAGACAACACGGCCGCTTCCCCCGCTCCCCGAGCACGGCCGTGACCAGCTTCACCGGAAAGGCACGTCTCATGGCCGAGCGCCGCGTCACCATCGGTTGGGCCGAGGGCCTGCACGCCCGTCCCGCCTCCGTCTTCGTCCGGGCCGTGACGGCCACCGGCGTGCCGATCACCATCGCCAAGCCCGGCGGCAACCCGGTCAACGCCGCCTCCATGCTCGGCCTCCTCGCCCTGGGCGCCCAGGGCGGCGACGAGGTCATCCTGGCCTCCGACGCAGCCGACGCCGACGACGCGCTCGACCGCCTCGCCAAGCTCGTCCAGGAGGGCCTCGACGAGCTCCCCGCCGCGGCCTGAGGCCTCGCAACCGCCCGATCGGGGTGTCGCCGGACTCCCGGCGGCACCCCGATCTGCTGTGGTCGGCCCTTCGCCCGTCGAGGTCAGCCCTTGACGCAGACGACCTGCTTGAGGTGCGCGACCACCTCGACGAGGTCCTTCTGCTGCTCGATGACCTTCTCGATGTTCTTGTAGGCGCCCGGGATCTCGTCCACCACGCCGCTGTCCTTGCGGCACTCCACGCCCGCGGTCTGCTCGGCCAGGTCCCGCGTGGTGAACCGCTTCTTCGCGGCGTTACGGCTCATCTTGCGGCCGGCGCCGTGCGAGGCGGAGTTGAACGACGCCTTGTTGCCCAGGCCGCGGACGATGTAGGAGCCCGTCCCCATCGACCCCGGGATGATCCCGAAGTCACCGGAGCCGGCCCGGATCGCGCCCTTGCGGGTCACGAGCAGGTCGACGCCGTCGTACCGCTCCTCCGCCACGTAGTTGTGGTGGCAGCTGATGACCTCGTCGAAGGTGACCTTCGCCTTCGCGAACTCACGCCGGACGACGTCCTGGAAGAGCGCCATCATCACCGCTCGGTTGTTCTTGGCGTACTCCTGCGCCCAGAACAGGTCCTGGCGGTAGGCGGCCATCTCCGAGGTCTTCGCGAGGAAGACCGCGAGGTCGTGGTCGACCAGGCCCTGGTTGTGCGGCAGCGAGCGGGCGACGCCCATGTGGTGCTCCGCCAGCTCCTTGCCGATGTTTCGGGATCCGGAGTGCAGCATCAGCCAGACCACACCAGTCGTATCAACACATACTTCTATGAAGTGATTTCCCCCGCCGAGCGTGGCCATCTGCTGCATCGCCCGCTCGCGGCGCCACTTGACGTCCTCCGCGATGTCGTCGAAGCGCTGCCAGAAGTCGTCCCAGCCCGCCGCCCGGAAGCCGTCCAGCTTCGCCGGGTCGACCGGGTCGGTGTGCAGGCCGCGGCCGACCGGGATGGTCTGCTCGATCTTGCTGCGCAGGCCGGACAGGTCGTCCGGGAGGTCCTTGGCGGTGAGCGAGGTCTTCACCGCGCTCATCCCGCAGCCGATGTCGACGCCGACCGCCGCCGGGCAGACCGCGCCCTTCATGGCGATGACGGAGCCGACCGTCGCGCCCTTGCCCAGGTGGACGTCGGGCATCACGGCGAGGCCGTGCAGCCACGGCAGGGAGCTGATGTTGCGCAGCTGCTGCAGGGCCTGGCTCTCGACCGTCGCCGGATCGGTCCACATCCGGATCGGGACCCGGACGCCGGGTACCTCGGTGTACGTCATCGCTGAACGACCTCCATGGGTCGGGTGGTTCACGAGAAATGGGGTGCCGCGCGAAAGGATCCCGGCGGGGCTCGGGGAAGTTCAGGGGTGGGGCTCAGGCGCCCGGGGCGGCACAGAGGGAATGCGGCCTTGGGGAGCGTCGTCGTATGGCTCGCTCGACCCGCATGGTGACCGCCTCCCTTCGTTCGTCAGAGTTCGTACGTGTGTGCCGGGGGATATCTATCCACGGACCGGACGGGGCCCGCAAGGGATTTAAAAACGCGTTCGGCCCGGTGGAGCGGGTGCTCCACCGGGCCGGACGGAACCGCAGCGGTCGTCAGCTGACGACGGTGACCTCGCCGATGCCGAGCGCCCGCACGTCGTCGGCGATCGTGGCGGCGTCGCCGACCAGGACGGTGACCAGCCGGTCCGGCGGGAAGGCCGCGACGACCGCCTCGGTGGCGGCGGCGGTGGGCAGTTCGGCGAGCTGCCGGTAGACCTCGGCCTGGTAGTCGTCCGCCAGGTACTGCTCGACCTGGTCGGCCAGGGTGCCGGCCACCGAGCCCGCGGTCTCGTACTTCAACGGGGCGACGCCGACCAGGAACTGCACGGCCTCGTCGCGCTCGGCGTCGGTGAGGCCCTCGGCGGCGAGGGTGCGCAGGATCGTCCAGGTGTCGGCGAGCGCCGGGGCGGTGGAGGCGGTGTCCACCGAGCCGCTGATGGCGAGCAGCGAGCGCCCGCTGCCGTCGGCGGCGGAGCGCAGCGGCTGGGCGAAGGAGCGGACGCCGTAGGTGTAGCCCTTCTCCTCGCGCAGGACGCGGTCGAGGCGGGAGGTGAGGGTGCCGCCCAGGCAGTAGGTGCCGAGGGTCTGGGCGGCCCAGACCGGGTCGTGCCGGTCGGGGCCGATCCGGCCGATGAGCAGCTGGGTCTGGACGGAGCCGGGGCGGTCCACGATGACGACACGGCCGTGGTCGTCGCCGGCGACCGGGGCGTGGACGGAGGCCTCGGCGGCCGAGCCGGTCCAGGTGCCGAGGGTGCTCTCCAGGAGGGCGGGCAGGTCGACGCCGGTGAGGTCGCCGACCACGACGAGGGTGCTGGTCGCCGGGCGGACGTGGGCCTCGTAGAAGGCCTTGACGGCGGCGCGGTCGATCGACTTGACGGTGTCGGCGGTGCCGGCGCGGGGCCGGGAGAGCCGGTCGGCGGCGTCGAAGAGCTCGGCGTAGAGGGCCTTGGCGGCGCGCCGGGCGGGACTGGCCTGCTCGTGGACGATCTCGTCCAGGCGGTTGGCGACCAGGCGCTCGATCTCGGCCTCGGGCAGCGCGGGGGCGCGCAGGGCGTCGGCGAGCAGGGAGAGGCCGCGCTGGAGCCGGGAGGCGGGCACCTCCAGGGAGACCCGGATGCACGGGTGGTCGGCGTGCGCGTCCAGGGTGGCGCCGGCCCGCTCGAGTTCGCCGGCGAACTCCTCGGCGCTGAGGGTGTCGGTGCCTTCGCTGAGGGCGCGGGCGAGGATGGCGGCGATGCCGTCGAGGCCCTCGGGTTCGGCGGCGAGCGGGGCGTCGAGGAGGACCTCGACGGCGACCAGCTGCTGGCCGGGCCGGTGGCAGTGCAGGACGGTGATGCCGTTGCCGAGGGCGGTCCGCTCGGGGGCGGGGAAGGCCCACGGGCTGGGGGTGCCGGGCTGGGGCTGGGGGTGGAAGGTCATGGCGGGGACGTAGTCGGTGCTCATACGGCGGCACCCTCCTCTTCGGAAGCGGCGTCGGAGTCGGCGGCGGAGTCGGCGGCGGCGGTCTCGGCGGCGGAAGCGACGTCGGTCTCGGCGGCGGTCGGCTCGTAGACGAGGACGGCCCGGTTGTCGGGGTGGATCCGGGCCTTGGCGACGGCCTGGACCTCCTCGGCGGTGACGTCGAGGACCTTGGGGAGGGCGTCGTTGAGCAGCTTGGGGTCGCCGAACAGGACGGCGAAGCGGCAGAGTTCGTCGGCGCGGCCGGCGACGGTGGTCAGCCGGTCCAGCCACTCGCGCTCGATCTGGGCCTGGGCGCGCTCGAGTTCCTCGGCCGTGGGGCCCTCGGCGGCGAAGCGGGCGAGTTCCTCGTCGACGGCGGCGTCGATCTGCGCGATGGTGGCGTCGCCGGAGGTCTTGACGTCGAGCCAGCCGAGGCTGGGGGCGCCGGCCAGGCGCAGCAGGCCGAACCCGGCGGCGACGGCGGTGCGGTCGCGGCGGACGAGCCGGTTGTAGAGGCGGCTGGACTCGCCGCTGCCGAGGATGGTGAGGGCCAGGTCGGCGGCGTCGGCCTCGCGGGTGCCGTCGTGCGGGAGGCGGTAGGCAGCTGTCAGGGCGCGGGAGGGGACGTCCTCGTGGATCTCCTCGCGGATCTCGCGGCCGATGGTGTCCGGGAGTTCGCCGGAGCGCGGGGGCTGCTTGCCGTCGTGGGCGGGAATGGAGCCGAAGTACTTCTCGACCCAGGCGATGGTCTGCTCGGGGTCGATGTCGCCGACGACGGACAGGACGGCGTTGTTGGGCGCGTAGTAGGTGCGGAAGAACGTCCGGGCGTCCTCCAGCGTGGCCGCGTCGAGGTCCGCCATGGAGCCGATGGGCGTGTGGTGGTACGGGTGGCCGTCGGGGAACGAGAGGGCGGTGAGCTTCTCGAAGGCGGTGCCGTACGGGACGTTGTCGTAGCGCTGGCGGCGCTCGTTCTTGACGACGTCGCGCTGGTTCTCCATGGAGGTCTCGTCGAGCGCGGCGAGCAGCGAGCCCATGCGGTCGGCCTCCAGCCAGAGGGCGAGCTCCAGCTGGTGGGCGGGCATGGTCTCGAAGTAGTTGGTGCGCTCGAAGCTGGTGGTGCCGTTGAGCGAGCCGCCGGCGCCCTGGACCAGTTCGAAGTGGCCGTTGTTGGAGACGTTGGCGGAGCCCTGGAACATCAGGTGCTCGAAGAGATGGGCGAGGCCGGTGCGGCCCTTGACCTCGTGGCGGGAGCCCACGTCGTACCAGAGGCAGACGGCGGCGACCGGGGTGAGGTGGTCCTCGGAGAGGACGACGCGCAGCCCGTTGGCCAGGCGGTGCTCGGTGATGGCGATGCCTCGGCTGGAGGCGGGGGCCGGGTTGGCCATGCGCTCGGGTCCTTCCCGTCGTCGATGTCGGGGTTCGTGTGGCGTCCCCCATTGTGGTGCAACGTGCGGGAGCCGTGTTTGTGTCCGCGCGGACGGGGTCGTTCGCCAGGGGCGGAAGAGGGCCGCTGACCGGGAGTGTCGGCGCGAGGGTCCACAATGGGGGCGCCGTGCCCTGTCGACCACACCTGGTTGACGGGTTCGGCGTCAGGACGGCACCGGCCGACCGACGACCGACCTAGACACAGCCAGCGACACGTAAGGGAGCCCCGCCGCGATGGCCCGCCGCAGTTCGCAGACCCCGCCGCCCGGAGACTTCGAGGAGCGGATCCTCGACGTCGATGTCGTGGACGAGATGCAGGGCTCCTTCCTGGAGTACGCCTACTCGGTGATCTACTCGCGTGCGCTGCCCGACGCGCGGGACGGTCTGAAGCCGGTGCACCGCCGGATCCTGTACCAGGCCAACGAGATGGGCCTGCGCCCGGAGCGCGGGCACGTGAAGTGCGCGCGCCTGGTGGGCGAGGTGATGGGCCGGCTGCACCCGCACGGTGACGCGTCGATCTACGACTCCGTGGTGCGCATGGCCCAGCCGTTCTCGATGCGGCTGCCGCTGATCGACGGGCACGGCAACTTCGGTTCGCTGGGCAACGACGACCCGCCGGCCGCGATGCGTTACACCGAGTCGCGGCTGACCGCGGCGTCGATGGCGATGGTGGAGTCGATCCACGAGGACACCGTCGACTTCGGCCCGAACTACGACGGCAGCGAGCGGGAGCCGCTGGCGCTGCCGGCCGCGTTCCCGAACCTGCTGGTGAACGGTGCGACGGGCATCGCGGTGGGCATGGCGACGAACATGCCGCCGCACAACCTGTCCGAGGTGGTGGCGGCGGCCCGGCACCTGATCAAGCACCCGAACGCCGACCTGGACACGCTGATGCGGTTCGTCCCCGGTCCGGACCTGCCGACCGGCGGGCGGATCGTGGGCCTGTCGGGGATCCGGGACGCCTACGAGTCCGGCCGCGGCACCTTCAAGATCCGGGCGACGACGACGGTGGAGGCGGTGACGGCCCGCCGCAAGGGCATCGTGGTCACCGAGCTGCCGTACAACGTCGGCCCGGAGAAGGTCATCGCGAAGATCAAGGACCTGGTCAACGCGAAGAAGCTGCAGGGCATCGCGGACGTCAAGGACCTGACCGACCGCGAGCACGGGCTGCGGCTGGTGATCGAGGTCAAGAACGGCTTCGTGCCGGAGGCGCTGCTCGAGCAGCTCTACAAGCTGACGCCGATGGAGGAGACCTTCGGCATCAACAACGTGGCGCTGGTGGACGGGCAGCCGCTGACGCTGGGTCTGAAGGAGCTGCTGGAGGTCTACGTCGACCACCGCTTCACCGTGGTGCGCCGGCGCAGTGACTTCCGCCGCCGCAAGCGCGAGGAGCGGCTGCACCTGGTCGAGGGCCTGCTGGTGGCCCTGCTCGACATCGACGAGGTCATCGCGATCATCCGGTCGAGTGACAACGCGCAGCAGGCGAAGGAGCGCCTGATGGAGCGCTTCTCGCTGTCGGACACGCAGACGGCGTACATCCTGGACACCCCGCTGCGCCGGCTCACCCGGTTCGACCGGGTGGAGCTGGAGCAGGAGAAGGCGAAGCTGACCGCGGAGATCGCGGAGCTGACCGAGATCCTGGATTCGGACACCCGGCTGCGCAGCGTGGTGTCGTCCGAACTGGGCGCGGTGGCCAAGCAGTTCGGCACGGAGCGGCGGACGGTCCTGCTGGAGGCGGGGGCGGCTCCGTCGGCGGCGCTGGCGGTGCCGTTGGAGGTCGCGGACGACCCGTGCCGGGTGCTGCTGTCCTCGACCGGGCTGCTGGCGCGGACGGCGGACGGCGAGCCGTTCGAGCTGTCGGAGAAGCGGGCGAAGCACGACGTGATCGTGTCGGCGGTGCACGCGACGGCGCGTGCCGACGTGGGCGTGGTGACGTCCGCGGGCCGGGTGCTGCGGCTGCCGGTGATCGACCTGCCCGCGCTGCCGCCGACGCCGTCGCCGACGCTGGCGGGCGGGGCCGCGGTGGGCGAGTTCCTGCGGCTGGAGGCCGGGGAGCGGGTGCTGGCGCTGACCACGTTGGACGAGTCCTCGCCGGGGCTGGCGCTGGGCACCCTGCAGGGTGTGGTGAAGCGGGTGGTGCCCGAGTGGCCGGCGAACAAGGACGAGTTCGAGGTGATCGCCCTCAAGGAGGGTGACGAGCTGGTCGGCGCGATCGAACTGCGCACCGGTGAGGAGGACTTGGTCTTCATCACCTCGGACGCGCAGTTGCTGCGCTACCCGGCGGGCCAGGTCCGCCCGCAGGGCCGTCCGGCCGGCGGCATGGCGGGCGTCAAGCTGTCCGACGGGGCGCGGGTGCTGTCCTTCACGGCGGTGGACCCGGCCACCGACGCCGTGGTGGTCTCGGTCGCCACGACCTCCGGCACGCTGTCCGACGGCGAGCAGACGACCTGGAAGGTCACCGCGTTCGAGCAGTATCCGCGCAAGGGCCGCGCCACCGGCGGCGTCCGCTGCCAGCGCTTCCTGCGCGGCGAGGACGCCCTGGCCTTCGCCTGGGCCGGCGCCGCCCCGGCCCGCGCCGCCACCGCCAAGGGCGCCCCGGTCGACCTGCCCGACCGCGACCCCCGCCGCGACGGCTCCGGCATCCCGGTCACCACGCCCATCGCGGTGGTCGCCGGCCCGGCGTAGCGGCGCACGGGGGGAGGGATGCCGCGCGGGGTGTCCCTCCCTCCGCCGTTTCCGGGGCTCGACGGCCGCGGCAGACGGTGAGGGTAGCCTTGCCCGGGTGAGCACCTGTGCGACGTTGTCGCGTGAACTTTCGGAGCCGCTGGCCGCGACGGCGGCGGTGGCGAGCACCTGGCTGCTGGTGGAGCAGAACGGGCCGTGGGGTGCGAAGGCCCTGCGCGAGAGCCATCTGGACGCGGCGCTCGGTCAGGCGCTGGAGGAGGCCGCGGCGGGGACGGGCGTGCGGGTGGCGCTGATCCGGCGGCCGGGGCGGCACGCGGACTGCCTGCCGACGGCGCGGCACGAGGTGATCGTGGCGCACACGGTGCCGGGCCGCGGCTGGGTGCGCCGGGCGGGGGTGACGGACCCGGCGGAGCTGCTGGGGCTGGACTTCGCGGCGCTCGGCGCGGGTGACCACACGGGCTTCGGGGCGGAGCACGTCGGCGGCCCGGTGGCGCTGGTGTGCACCAACGGGCGGCGGGACCGCTGCTGCGCGCTGCTGGGCCGTCCACTCGCGGCGGAGCTGGCAGCGGCCGGGCACAGCGAGGTGTGGGAGGTGACCCACCTGGGCGGGCACCGTTTCTCCCCGACGATGCTGGTGCTGCCGTACGGCTACGCGTACGGACGGCTGACGGCGGAGAGCGCCAAGGAGGTGCTGGCGGCGACGGCGTCCGGGCACATGGTGCCGGCGTGGTCGCGCGGCTGCTCGGGCTGGGAGCGCCCGGGCCAGGCGGCCGAGCACGCGGTGCGGCTGGCGACCGGCGAGACCGGCGTGGACGCGCTGACGCTCAGCCAGCGGCCGGACGGCGCGGGCCGCTGGCTGGTGACGGTGCTGCACCAGGACGGCCGGGCCTGGGAGGTGGACGTGATCGAGTCGGCGAGCGAGCCGCCGCGTCCGGAGAGCTGCGGCAAGGCGGCGGGGACGCCGTCCCGCATGGACGTGCTGTCCGTGCGGGGGATCTGACGAGGAGCCTGACCAGGAGTCCGAAAATCGGCCCGACCCGGAGTCCGAAAAGTGGCCCGACAAGGGGTCTGACCAGGGTTCCGGCAAGGGGTCCGAGCGAACGAACAGCGGCCCCGCGCCCGTGGGGGTGAGCGCGGGACCGCGGCAGCAGGGGCTCAGCCGGTGGCCTTGCCGACGAACTCGGTGGTGTACGTCTTGGACAGGTCGATCGACCCTTCCTTGCCCTTGACGTCCGGGTGGAACGCCGCGAGCACCGAGAGCACGGTCTTCGGACCGTCGGCCGGCATCACGCCGTCCGTGGTGAACATCGGCAGCGTCGCCTTGATCGCCGCCGCGTACTGGTCGGCGCCGCCCTGCCCGTAGTCGGCGGGCATCTTCGCGGCGATCTCCTCGGGGGTGTGGGTGGACATCCACTTGAGGGTCTTCACGAAGGCGTTGGCGAGCTTCTGGGTGGTGTCCTTGTTCTTCTCCACCCAGTCGATGTTCATGTACAGCGAGGACGACGGGTACAGCCCGCCGAGCGCCTGGCGCGAGCCCTCGGGGGTGCGCATGTCGTAGAGGACCTTGCCGAGGCCCTTGTCCAGGATGGTGGCGACGGTCGGGTCCGTGGTCATCCCGGCGTCGATGCTGCCCTGTTGGAGCGCGGCGATGAAGGTCTGGCCGGCGCCGACCGCGATCGGGCTGAACTCGCTGACGGCGGTGCCGTTCTTGACCGCGAGGTACTTGGTGAGGAAGTCGGTCGAGGAGCCGAGGCTGGTGACGCCGAGCTTCCTGCCCTTGAAGTCGGCGCCGGACCTGACAGCGTCGGCCTGCTTGGTGGAGACCACCTCGACCTCGCCGGGCGCCTGGGCGAACTGCACCACGGACTCGACGTTCTTGCCCTTGGCCTGTAGGTCGATGGTGTGGTCGTAGAAGCCGACGGCGCCCTGGACGTCCCCGGCGAGCAGGGCGGTGGTGGCGTTGACGCCGGCGGGCTCGGTCATCAGCTCGACGTTGACGCCGGCCTCGGCGAAGTAGCCGAGCCGCTGGGTGAGCATCGCGGGCAGGTAGATGACCTTGTCCAGGCCGCCGACCATGATCTTGACCTTGGGCCCGTCGACCTGCTGCCCGGCCGGGGCGGCGACCGCTCCGTGGCCGGCGGTGGCGGCGTCGTTGGCGCAGGCGGAGAGCGGGAGGAGCAGGACGGCGGCGAGGGCGGCGGCAGCGGCTCTGCCGGTCGGGTTGGGGCGCATGGGTGGGGGGTGCCTCTCTCTTCTTGCCGGCGGGGGTGTCAGCGGCCGTCGCCCGCGTCGGCGGGCTTCCAGCGGAACAGCTTCTTCTCGGCGAAGGTCAGCAGCCCCTCGGTGAGCAGCGCGACGACGGCGAGGATGGTCATGGCGGCGTACACGCCGGCCGCGTTGAAGGTGCCCTGGGCGGCCGCGACGAGCAGGCCGAGGCCCTTGGTGGCGCCGATGTACTCGCCGACGATGGCGCCGATCAGCGCGAAGCCGAAGCTGACGTGCAGGCTGGTGAAGATCCAGGTGGTGGCGGCGGGGATGACCACCTGGAGGGTGACCTTGCGGTTGTCGGCGCCGAGGATGCGGGCGTTGGCGACGAGGTTGCGGTCCACCTCGCGGGCGCCCTGGAAGGCGTTGAAGAACACCGGGAAGAACACCAGCACCACGGCGGAGGCGACCTTGGAGGCCGGGCCGAGGCCGAACCAGATCAGGAAGATCGGCGCGAGCACGATGCGCGGGATGGCGTTGAGCACCTTGATGTACGGCCCGAACACGTCGGCCAGGAAGCGGATCCGGCCGAGCGCGATGCCCAGCAGCACACCACCGATGACGCCGATCACCCAGCCGGTGAGGGCCTCGTAGAGGGTGTAGCCGATCTGCTCGCCGAGCGAGCCCTGCGCGGTGCCGTGGGTGATCCACTGCCAGATCTGGTCCCAGATCTTCGACGGCTGCGAGAAGTTGAACGGGTCGATGACGTCCGTACGGGCGCAGACCTCCCAGAGCCCGAGGAAGGCGACCAGGACCGCCCCCCGGGCGCCGTAGACACCCAACTTCCGGTTGCGGGCGGCCCGTTCGCGGGCCTCGGTTCTCGTCGTGACGGCCGGGGACTTCCCGGCGACGGCGGACGCGGTCTCAAGCGGCACGACCCGCTCCTCTCTCCCGGGTGATGCGCACCTCTTCGCCGAGCGAGGCCCAGATCTCGCGGTACAGCTCGACGAACCTCGGTTCCAGCCGGACGGCCTCCACGCTGCGCGGTCGTGGCAGGTCGACGGTGAAGATCTCCTTGACGGTGGCCGGTCCGGCGGTCATGACGACGACCCGGTCGGCGAGCGCGATGGCCTCGTCCAGGTCGTGGGTGACGAAGACGACCGACGCCGCGCCCCTGGAGGAACTCGTGCCGGCCCACAGCTCCAGCAACTGGTCCGACATCAGGGCGCGGGTCTGCACGTCCAGCGCCGAGAACGGCTCGTCCATCAGCAGGATCGCCGGGTCGTTGACGAAGGTCTGGGCGAGCGCGACGCGCTTGCGCATGCCGCCGGACAGCTGGTGCGGGTAGCGGTCCTCGAAGGCGGCGAGGCCGACCCGGCCCAGCCAGTCCCGGGCCCGCTCCTTGGCCTCGGCGGCGGGCACGCCGCGGAAACGCGGGCCGGCCATGACATTGGACAGGACGGTGCGCCAGGGGAAGACGGCGTCCTGCTGGAAGACGAACCCGACCTTCGGGTCGATCCCGCTGACGGGCTCGCCGTACACCCGGACCTCGCCCTCGGTGGGCTCCTCCAGGCCGCTGACCAGGGTCAACGTGGTCGACTTGCCGCAGCCGGTGGGCCCGACAACGGCGACGAACTCGCCTTGGGCGACGGTGAGATCGAGATCGCGGACGGCGGTGTGCAGGGCCCCGGAGGGGGTGCGGAACCGTTTGGTCGCGCCGGTCAGCTCGATCGCCGGGGTTGTGCTCATTCGATCCTCCCGGGTCAGTGCTTGCCCCGGAAAGGTAGGAGCGGCCCCGGCCCCGGCGGGAGCCTTCTCCGCGTACTGCGACTTCTCCGCATAGAGGGGTGTTCTGCTCGTTTTGCTTCCGCTACAACTGCGGGGACGCGGCTGACAGAAACACGCCGGAAACGTAGGGTGTCCCGACCCCCGTGTCCCGCCCCTCCCGAGGACGCTCCCCACCCCGCAGAACCGCCCCGAGAACCACCCCCGCAGACCCGCCCCTGCGCCCCCACCCCCGCAGAACCGCCCGAAGCTGCCGAGAGGAGGCCCGGATGAAGCTCCCCCACTGGCCCCGCCGGGTCTTCGCCCAGCTGCTGCTGAGCCAGACCGTCGTCACCGTCGGTGTCACCACCGTGACCGCCGGGCTGTTCCTGGCCCCGGTCAGCAGCGAGCTGGACCACGACGCGATGCAGCGGGCGCTGTCGATCGCCCAGGCCACCGCCACCGACGAGACGATCGCCCGGGCCGCCGACACCCGCGACGTGGTCACCGCGCAGCGCAACGCCGAACAGATCCGCCTGGCCACCGGCGCCAGCTTCGTGGTGGTCACCGATCTGGACGGGATCCGGCTCTCGCACACCGACCCCGGCCGGATCGGCCACCGGGTCAGCACCGACCCGGAGCCGGCGCTGGGCGGCCGCAGCATCACCGCGATCCAGCAGGGCACCCTGGGCCGCACCGCGCGCGGCAAGGTGCCGCTGCGGATGACGGACGGCCGGATCGTCGGCGAGGTGTCGGTGGGCATCAGCGACGACTCGATCCGGCGCCGGTTGCTGAAGATGCTCACCGGGATCCTGCTGTGCGCGGGCGCCGGCCTGGCCGCCGGTACGGTCGCCACGCTCGCCCTGGCCCGTCGGCTCAAGCGCCGCACCCACAACATCGCGCTGGCCGACATCTCCGCGCTGCTGGTGGAGCGGGAGGCGATGCTGCACGGCATCCGCGAGGGCATGGTGGCGCTGGACGAGCGCGGCCGGATCCGGCTGGCCAACGACGAGGCGGTCCGACTGCTCGGCCTGCCCGAGGACTGCACCGGCCGCCCGATCGCCGAGGTGCTGCCGCCGGGCCGGCTGGCCGACGTGCTGACCGGGCGGATCACCGGCGCCGATCTGCCGGCCGTCCGGGACGACCGGGTGCTGGTGGTCAACCGGATGGCGACCCCCGAGCGGGGCGCGGTGGTCACACTGCGCGACCGCACCGAGCTGGAGTCGCTGGTCCGCGAACTGGACACCACCCGCAGCCTGACCGAGGCGCTGCGCGCCCAGGACCACGAGCACGCCAACCGGATGCACACCCTGCTGGGCCTACTGGAACTGGGCCGCCACGAGCAGGCGGTGGCGTTCATCTCGGAGCAGTCCGGCTCGCACGCCGTGGTCGCCGCCCGGATCGCCGAGCAGGTGCAGGATCCGCACGTCGCGGCGCTGCTGGCGGGCAAGACGGCGGTGGCGCAGGAGCGCGGGGTCCGGCTGGTGCTGGCCCCGGCGGCGCACCTGCCGGACGCGGTGGTGGACGCCCGGGCGCTGGTGACGGTGCTCGGCAATCTGATCGACAACGCGGTGGACGCGTTGACGCCGGGTGGGGGCGGCCGGGCGGAGGTGAGCCTGGCGGCGGCCGGCTCGACCCTTCTGCTGCAGGTCGCGGACAGCGGCCCGGGCGTGCCGGAGGAGCTGCGCGAGCAGGTCTTCGAGGAGGGGTGGACCAGCAAGGACGCACCCGCGCACCGTCCGCGCGGGCTGGGACTGGCGATGGTGCGGCGGCTGGTCGAACGGACCGGCGGCCGGATCGTGCTCGACGCCGGGCCGATGGGCGGCGCCCGGTTCACGGTCGAGCTGCCCGAGGCCCTGCTCACCGATCGGCTCGTGGAGGCCTGATGATCGACGTACTCGTGGTGGACGACGACTTCCGGGTCGCCGACGTGCACGCCGCGTACGTGGCCAAGGTGCCGGGCTTCCGGGTCACCGGCACCGCGCACTCGGCCGGGGAGGCGCTGGCCTCGCTGGAACGCCGCCCCGTGGACCTGCTGCTGCTCGACCACCACCTGCCCGACGAGACCGGCCTGGCCCTGGTGCGCCGGCTGCGGGAACGCCAGGTGGCCTGCGACGTGATGATGGTGACCGCCGCCCGGGACGTGTCGACGGTGCATGCCGCGATGCAGCACGGCGCGCTGCAGTACCTGGTCAAGCCGTTCACCTTCGCCGGGCTGCGGGACAAGCTGGCGGCGTACGCGCAGCTGCGGCACGCGCTGGCCGCACCGGCCCGGGAGGCCGGCCAGGACGAGGTGGACCGGCTGTTCGCGACCCTGCGCAGCGCCGCCGCCCCGGCCGGGACCCTGCCCAAGGGTCACTCGGCGCCGACCACCGACCTGGTGATGGGCGTGCTGCGCCGGGCGGGCCGGCCGCTGTCCGCCCAGGAGGTCGCCGACGCCACCGGGCTGAGCCGCTCCACGGCGCAGCGCTACCTCAAGCAGCTGGAACGGGACAGTCGGCTACGGCTGACCCTGCGGTACGGCGACACCGGCCGCCCGGAGCACCGCTACGGGCTGGCGGCTCGGGCGTAGCCCCGGTCCTGGCCGGGTGGCAGCAGTCCCGGCCGGGCCGGGTGGCAGCAGTCCCGGCTTGGTGGCACCGGGCCCGGCGCCGCAGGGCCCCGGATATGGGGGAACCCCGGCGGCCCCAGGCCCGCCGGGGTTCCCCGGGCGCGACGGCTCAGGCCGCGCCCGCACCGGTGAGGGCACGCACCTCCAGCTCGGCGAAGCGGTCCGCGTCGGCCGGCTCGGGCGAGGTGACCGTACCGATCCAGCCCGCCAGGAAGCCGAGCGGGATGGAGACGATGCCGGGGTTCTCCAGCGGGAACCAGTGGAAGTCGACGCCGGGGAACAGCGCCACCTTGGTGCCGGAGACCACCGGTGAGAAGAACACCAGCACGATCGCCGGGACCAGACCGCCGTACACCGACCAGACCGCGCCGCGGACGGTGAACCGCGACCAGAACAGGCTGTACAGCAGCACGGGCAGGTTGGAGGAGGCGGCGACGGCGAAGGCCAGGCCGACCAGGAAGGCGACGTTCAGCTGCTGCGCGTAGAGGCTGAGCACGATCGCCGCCGCGCCGATCCCGACGGCCGCGATCCGGGCGACGACGATCTCCTGCCGCTCGCCGGCCCCGGGCCCGGGCTCCTCCGCAGCCCGGGAGGCCGCGACGCCCTCCGACGACCGGGACGCCGGGACGGCCTCGGCCCGACGGCGGCGCCCCCGGTCGCGAAGTGCCCGGGGGCGCCGCCGGGGCCGGTTGCGCCAGGCCCCGGCCCAGATGTCGTGGGCGAAGGCCGCCGAGGAGGCCAGGGTCAGTCCGGCGACCACGGCGAGGATGGTGGCGAAGGCGATCGCCGAGATCAGCGCGAACAGCACCACCCCGCCGGTGCTGCCGTTGCCGCCGCCGAGCACCAGGGCGAGCAGCGGCACGGCGGTGTTCCCGGCCGAGTTGGCGTGCCGCACCTCGGCCGAGCCGACCAGCGCGGTGGCGCCGAGGCCGAGCACGATCGCCATCAGGTAGAAGCCGCCGACCAGGCCGATCGCCCACATCGTGGAGCGGCGGGCGGCGCGCGCGGTGGGCACGGTGTAGAAGCGGGACAGGATGTGCGGCAGGCCGGCGGTGCCGAGCACCAGGGCGAGGCCGAGGCTGAAGAAGTCCAGCCGGCTGGTGAAGGTGCGGCCGTACTTGAGCCCGGGTTCCAGGTAGCGGTGTCCGGCGCCGCTGTGCTGCGCGGCCTGGCGCATCAGTTCGCCGAGGTCGCCGTGGAAGCGGACCACCAGCAGCACCGTGAGCAGCACCGAGCCGGCGGTGAGCAGGAAGGCCTTGATGATCTGGATCCAGGTGGTGGCCCGCATCCCGCCGATCGTCACGTAGACGATCATCAGGGCGCCGACCCCGATGATGGTCCAGGTCCGGGCCTGCGGGCTGTCGGTGCCGAGCAGCAGGGCGACCAGCGAGCCGGCGCCGACCATCTGGGCGACCAGGTAGAGCAGGGTGACGACGACGCTGGCGCCGCCGGCCGCGGCGCGCACCTTGCGGCGGCGCAGCCGCAGCGCGAGCACGTCGGCCAGGGTGTACCGGCCGGCGTTGCGGACGAGTTCGGCGACCAGCATCAGCACCACCAGCCAGGCGACCAGGAAGCCGATGCTGTACAGCACGCCGTCGTAGCCGTACAGGGCGATCAGCCCGGCGACGCCGAGGAAGGAGGCGGCGGAGAGGTAGTCGCCGGAGAGGGCGAAGCCGTTCTGCAGCGGGGTGAAGTCGCGGCCGCCTGCGTAGAAGTCCTCGGCGGCGTTGCCCTGGCGGCCGACCCAGAGGGTGATGCCGAGGGTGACCAGGACGACGACGGCGAACAGCACGATCGCGAGCGAGTGGTGGTCGCCGGTGGGGGCGACGGGGGGCGGGGTGGCGGTCGTCAGCACGGTCGTCACCGCGTTCCTCACCGGGCCGGTCATCAGTGTGGTCATCACGCTCGTCATCGCAGTTGGTCCTGGGTGTCCCAGCGCAGGCCCAGGGCGGCGCGGTCGCGCTTGGTCCGGGCGTTGCGGGCGTAGAGCCAGGTGAGCAGGAAGGTGGAGGCGAACTGCAGCAGGCCGAGCAGCCAGGCCACGTTGAACGGCCCGGCCACCTGGGTGCGCATCAGGTCGGGGGCGGCCGCCTGGGCGGCGACGTACAGCAGGTACCAGCCGAGGAAGCCACCGGTGACCGGGAAGACGAACGACCGGTAGCTGCGGCGGATGTCCTGGAAGGCCGCGCTGGCCTGGACCGCCCGGTAGACCTTGGTGCTGTCGGCGGCCTCCGGAGCGGCGTCGACGACCGGGGCGTCCGGGCGGATCGGCGGGACGGCGGCCCGGTCGGCCGGCGCGGCGGCGGGCTCGGCCGCGACCGGTGCCGACCGCTCCGCACGGGCGGGAGCCGTACGGGCGGGCGCGGGCTGCGTCGGCACGGCCGATCGGCGGTGCGGTGCCGACGGCTCGAACGGCTCGGACGTGGCTCCGGACGGGACGTCGGCCGGGCTGCCGGACGGGGTGGCGGACAGGGTGGCGGCAGCCGGAGCGGCCCACCAGTCGAATCGCTGTCCCTGCCCGGGACTGCTCGTCTGCTGCTGTGGCACTGCTGCTCCTGGGCCCGGCCGGACGTTCTGACCCGAACCATGATGGGGGCCGCCGGACAGCGCCTCCGACCACCGTAGATACGTTCACTCGATGAGGTGATCGATCATCCGACAGACACTCATACGACTACTGCTGCGTACCGGTGATTCCGTGTCGGAACGCGTACGCGACCGCCTGCGCCCGGTCCCGGACCGCGGTCTTGGCGAACAGGTTGTTGATGTGCGTCTTCACGGTGGCCTGGCTGACGAACAGCCGCTGGGCGATCTCGGCGTTGGAGAGCCCCTGCGCGATCAGCGCCAGCACCTCGGCCTCCCGGACGGTCAGCCCGTCGGGCAGCTCCCCCGGCCGCACGGCGGGCCGTTCGGCCGTCGGCGCGGACCGGCCCGGCTGCTCCGACAGCCTTTCCAGCAGCCGGAGTTGGACCTGCGGCGAGAGCCCGGCCGCGCCCGCGCGGACGTCCGCGACGACCCGGGCGATCTCCTCGGCGCCGGCGTCCTTGGTGAGGTAGCCGCGCGCCCCGGCCTGCAGTGCCGGGAACAGCGAGTCGTCGTCGGCGTAGGTGGTGAGGATCACGACCTCGGTCTCCGGGTGCGCCGCCCGGATCCGCCGGGTCGCCTCGACGCCGTCGCAGCGCGGCATCCGCAGGTCCATCAGCACCACGTCCGGGTGATGGCGCTCCACCAGGGCGACGGCCTCCTCCCCGTCGCCCGCCGCGCCGACCACCTCGATGCCGGGCAGCAGCCCCAGCAGCATCACGATGCCCTCGCGCACCACCGTCTGGTCGTCCGCCACCAGCACCCTGGTGATCGCCGCCGTCATGCCGGCACCCGCAGCAGCACGCGCCACCCTCCGTCCTCCGGGCCCGCCAGCAGCGTGCCGCCGAGCAGTTCCGCGCGTTCGCGCATTCCCAGCAGACCGTACCCGCTGCCGCTGCCGGCCAGCTCCCCCGGCGAAAGCTCACCCGGCGACAGCTCACCCGCGGACTGGCCGCGCGGCGGGCGGGTGTTGCGCACCTCCAGCTCCACGACTCCGTCCAGGTAGCGCAGTTCGACGGAGCAGCGGGCGCCGGGCGCGTGCTTGCGCACATTGGTCAGCGCCTCCTGCGCGGTGCGCCGCACCGCGAGGGCCGGCTCGGCGGCGAGCGGCCGGGGTGTGCCGGTGACGACGAGGGCGGCCCGCTCCCGGCCGGTCAGCTCGACCAGGAAGTCCCCGACCGGGGTGAACTCGCCGCGCAACGCGGACAGCGCCTGCCGGGTCTCGGCCAGCCCGTCCTGCGCCATCCGCCGGGCGGCGACGACCCGTTCGCGAATCTGCTCGCGATCGGTGTCGCGCTCCAGCATCAGCCGGGCCGCCTCCAGGTGGACGAGCTGCGCGGAGAGGCTGTGGGCGAGCACGTCGTGGATCTCCCGGGCGATCCTGGCCCGTTCGGCGAGCGCCGCGCTCTCCGCCTCGGCGGCCCGCGCGGCCCGCTCCTGTTCGAGCAGTCGGCGCGCGGTGCCGCGCGCCTCGACGTCCAGCCGCAGCAGGTAGCCGAGCAGGACGGAACCGCCGACGGTGGCGGAGATACTGAGCCAGCTCGCCGGGGAAGCGGCCGTGTACGAGCCCAGCGCGGCCACCGCCGCGAGCAGCGCGGGCGCGGGCGGCAGCCGGATCAGCACCGTCACGGCCAGCCCGATCCAGAGGAAGTCGGCCAGCGTGTAGGCCAGCCCCCGGTTGGCGAGCCAGGCGGCACCGATCAGGGCGGCCGACAGCAGGTACGAGGCCGTCGGGCGCTGCTCCCGGGTGACCCGCAGGTAGAGCGCGCAGAGCGCGACGGCCGCGACCAGCCCGGCCGCCGCGGCCACCGCCGCCCAGCCGGCGTACTTGCCGTCGGAGAAGGTCCCCCAGCCGACGACGGCCAGCAGGACGATCCGACCGAACACGCTGAGGACCCGCCGCGGCCGGCTCTCGGCCTCACGCTCCAGCCCCTCGCGGGACGGCCAGCGGGTCCGGTACCACGCGGCCACGGGTGCCTCCTCGGTGCTCACGGCGGGCTCAGGGCTCACCGACGGGGGATCACTGCGGTCCTTCGACAGGGTCTCGACGAGATCACCGCAGCACGGCGGTCCGCTCGACGGGCTCCAGCATCCGGGCCCGCCAGTTCACCACGAGCGAGCGGACCAGCAGCATGACCGCCATGCCCAGCATCAGCGCGCTGCCCGACTGGTGGACGTGCAGCGCCGAGCCGATCCCGTACAGGCCGACCCGGACGGCGATCATCCCGCCCCAGGCGGCCATCGTGGCCTTGGTGCCCTTGGCCAGGACGGTGCCGTCGGCGTCCCGCCAGAGCCGGACGGTCCAGCCCCAGACGGAGCCCATCGCGAGCACCGTCACCAGTCCGGCGGCCAGCAGGGCGATCGAGAGCCCGGTGTGCTGATGGTCGATGATCTGCGGGTCGCGCAGTGCGAGCACGCCCAGGATCAGCGGCAGCAGCCAGAAGCGGCGCTCGGTGTCTAGGCGCTGGACACGCATCTGGCGCTGGACCACCGCGACCATCACCACCGCGATCACGAGGAGGTTGGCAAGGGCGCTCATCGAACTTCTCCGTCCCGACGGAAGGGCTTGTGCTGACCTCTCCGACGCTACGGACCGGGCCGTTCCCCCTGATCGGAGCGGGGGTGGACCTCGGGTGGAACGGAAAGCGCGCGGGCCCTCCACCCGTGGGTGGAGGGCCCGGCCGGACGGGGTGCGTCAGGCGTCGATGCGCGAGCGGTCCAGGGTGGCCGCCGAGTCCACGATGAACTCCTTGCGCGGGGCGACGTCGTTGCCCATCAGGAGGTCGAAGATCCTCTCGGCCTGTTCCAGGTCGCCCAGGTTGATCCGGCGCAGCGTGCGGTGGCGCGGGTCCATGGTGGTCTCGGCCAGCTGGTCGGCGTCCATTTCGCCCAGACCCTTGTAGCGCTGCACCGGGTCCTTCCAACGCAGCCCCTTGCGCTGGAACTCCAGCAGGGTGGAGCGCAGTTCGGCGTCGGAGTAGGTGTAGTGGTACTTCTCCTGGCCGCGCTTGGGGTTGGTGAGCTCGATCCGGTGCAGCGGCGGCACGGCGGCGAAGACCCGGCCCTGCTCGACCATCGGCCGCATGTAGCGGTGGAAGAGGGTCAGCAGCAGGGTACGGATGTGCGAGCCGTCGACGTCGGCGTCGGCCATGAAGATGACGCGGCCGTAGCGGGCCTGGTCGATGTCGAAGGTGCGGCCCGAGCCGGCCCCTATCACCTGGATGATCGCGGCGCACTCGGCGTTCTTGAGCATGTCGCTCACCGAGGCCTTCTGCACGTTGAGGATTTTGCCGCGGATCGGCAGCAGCGCCTGGAACTCGGAGTTGCGGGCGAGCTTGGCGGTGCCGAGCGCGGAGTCGCCCTCGACGATGAACAGTTCGCTGCGGTCGACGTCGTCGCTGCGGCAGTCGGCCAGCTTCGCGGGCAGCGAGCTGGTCTCCAGCGCGGTCTTGCGGCGCTGGGCCTCCTTGTGCTGGCGGGCCGCGACCCGGGTGCGGGCGGCCGCGACGACCTTCTCCAGCACGGCCCGCGCCTGGAGCTTCTCGTCCTTCTTGGCCGAGGTGAGGAAGGCCTTGAGCTCCTTGGCGACGACGGCGGCGACGATCCGGTTGGCCGCCGAGGTGCCGAGCACCTCCTTGGTCTGGCCCTCGAACTGCGGCTCGGCGAGCCGGACGGTGACCACCGCGGTGAGGCCCTCGGTGGCGTCGTCCTTGGTGACGTCGTCCTCGGCGACGCGCAGCAGCTTGCCGGCCCGCAGCGCCTCGTTGACGGTCTTGGCCAGCGAGCGCTCGAAGCCCGTGACGTGGGTGCCGCCCTTGGGGGTGGCGATGATGTTGACGAAGGAGCGCAGGGTGGTGTCGTAGCCCGTGCCCCAGCGCAGCGCGATGTCCACCCCGAGGTGGCGGGTGACCTCGGTGGGGGTCATGTGGCCGAGCTCGTCCAGGACCGGCACCGTCTCCTTGAAAGTGCCCTCGCCGCGCAGCCGCAGCACGTCGCAGACCGGCTTGTCGGGGGCCAGGAACTCGCAGAACTCGGCGACGCCGCCGTCGTAGCGGAAGACCGACTCGTCGATCTGCTCGCTCTCGGTGAGCCGTTCGTCACGCACGACGATGGTCAGGCCGGGGACGAGGAAGGCGGTCTGCCGGGCGCGGCTGTGCAGCGTCTCCAGGGAGAGCTTGGCGTCCTTGAGGAAGATCTGCCGGTCGGCCCAGTAGCGGATCCGGGTGCCGGTGCGGGTCTTCGGCACCTTACGGGCCTTGGTCAGCCCGTTGGCGGGCTCGAAGGGCGCGTCCGGGCTGGTCTCGGTGAAGATGCCCGGGGTGCCGCGGCGGAAGCTGATCGCGTGGGTGTGGCCGCCGCGGTCGACCTCGACGTCCAGCCGGGCGGAGAGGGCGTTCACCACCGAGGCGCCGACGCCGTGCAGACCGCCGGAGGCCGCGTAGGAGCCGCCGCCGAACTTGCCGCCGGCGTGCAGCTTGGTCATCACGACCTCGACACCGGACAGTCCGGTCTTGGGCTCGACGTCGACCGGGATGCCGCGCCCGTTGTCGCGGACCTCGACCGAGGAGTCCGGGTGCAGCACGACGTCGATGCGGTCGCAGTAGCCGCCGAGCGCCTCGTCGACGGAGTTGTCGATGATCTCCCAGAGGCAGTGCATCAGGCCGCGGCTGTCGGTCGAGCCGATGTACATGCCGGGGCGCTTGCGAACCGCCTCAAGGCCCTCCAGGACGAGCAGGTGCCGCGCGGTGTAGTTGGAACCGTCGTCGCCGGCCAGCAGCGCGGACGGCACGGTCGTTTCGGCACTCACGCGGCACTCTCCTCGGTGAAGTTCTGTCTCATCGGTCACATCCGGACGGATCCGGACCAAACGCCAGTGCAGCACGCCGCACCGACATCCGTCGCTCTGCGTGCCCGCACCCCTCCGTCGGGTGTGCAGCACGTCGGCCGGGCCCCGCGCAGCTTGTACGCGCTGCGCGAACAAGGACCGCGCCGGGGCGTGGGCCCCGGGGGCGCCATCTCCTCCCGATAGCACCGGTCCTGGCGGATCGTGGGACCGGCGCAAGCTCCGGAACTGCCGTTATGCAGGCTACCGGGGCCCGGGACGGGGCTTATGCTCCAACCCGGCAGAGGATTATGCTACGCGGACCTCGGACCCGATCCCGATCGGACGTTCGAGCGGTGGACGGATCCCGGGACTCGGCACGCATGAACCACCGGCGCCCGGGGCACGTCCTCATCAACACATGCAGAATCCTCAGAGAAGAAAAGCCACGAGCGGGAACGTTTTCGGCCTGGTTGGATGTTGACCCTGGTACGACAGCTCGTCGAGCTAGAGAAGAGGCGACGTGACTACTGTTCTGACACCTGCGAGCCCGCTCACCGCGGCTGACCGCTGCGACCGATGCGGCGCCCAGGCTTACCTGCGCGTCGTACTCGCCAGCGGCGGAGAGCTGCTCTTCTGCGCCCACCACGGCCGGAAGTTCGAGCCCGAGCTCAAGAAGATCGCCGTGGAGATACAGGACGAGAGCGGCCGTCTCAGCACCAGCCCCAACGCGACGGCCACCGACGACGAGCGCTGATTCCAGGCGCCGCCACCAGCAGCCAGCGTCGAGCTGTGTCCGGTCACGCACTGCGCGCGACCGGTGAGCCGGGCGATTGACCCCCTCGGGGGCCGGTCGCCCGGCTCCGTTGTTCTCCGGACGATTCTCCCGCGTTCACCCGCTGCGGGCTCGGTGATTCGACGCTGCGTCAGAACGTGACCGACGCATCACTCACCGCGAGGCTCGCGGCGGCTCCCCGCCACTCACAGCACCGAGTGCACCGCGTCCGCGACCGTGGACACCCGCGTGTAGACGCCCGGGTGGGCCGCCTCGGCACAGCCCGTCCCCCAGGACACCAGGCCGACCAGTCGCCCGTCGACGACCAGCGGGCCGCCGCTGTCGCCCTGGCAGGCGTCCTTGCCGCCCTTCTCCTCGCCCGCGCAGACCATGCCCCGGGCGTCGAACTTGCCGTCCTGCCCGCCCGGGTAGGCGTGCGCACAGGTCTGGTCCGGAACGATCGACACGTCCACCCCGCGCAGCACGGGCGAGTAGGCACCCCGCCCGGTGGTGTCGCCCCAGCCGTACACCTGCGCCCTGGTCCCGGCCGCGTACGGCGCCGTTTCGCCCGGGCCGACCAGCTCGACCACCGGCCGGGAGCCCTGGGACTCGGCGAGCGTGAGCACCGCGACGTCGTTCATGTTGGCGGCGAAGGAGTAGTCGGGGTGGATCCAGACCGACTGCACCGCCACCTCGCGGCCGGACGTGCCGCGCATGTCGTCCCGGCCGACGATCACCTTGAGTCCGGGCCGCTCCACCCGCCCCTTGCCCTCGTCGTAGAAGCAGTGCGCGGCCGTCACCACCTTGGTCGGGCCGACCAGCGCGCCCCCGCAGAACTGACCGGAGCGGCCGCTGCCGAACTGCTGGCGGCTGGCCAGCGCCACGATCCACGGGTGGTCGACGGTGCTGGCGGCGTTGCCGCCGACCACCCGGCGCTGTGCCTCGGCCGGCGCCGCCGCACCGAGGGCGACCAGCGGGACGGGTACGGCGGCGAGCAGCGCCAGCACGGCAGCCCGGCGACGGCGGTCCGCCCGGGCGGCGGCCGGGTCGGCCCGGGGCGGGACGGGGGTCGGCAGGTCAGTGCGGTCCGGCTCGGTCGGCACCGTGACTCCAGAAGGCTCGGCAGCAGGCAACCGGCACAGCGTAGGTGTTCAACTACGCTGTGCGTCCGCTTCCGGACACGCCGCCACCCGGACGAGCGACAACCAGCACCCGGACGCTGACACACCCGGGGCCGGACAGCCGTGAAGGCCCGGAGCCGTACGGCTCCGGGCCTTCACGTCGACGATCGTTTTCGATCAGTCCAGGTAGTCGCGCAGCACCTGGGAGCGCGACGGGTGGCGCAGCTTCGACATGGTCTTCGACTCGATCTGGCGGATGCGCTCACGGGTGACCCCGTACACCTTGCCGATCTCGTCGAGCGTCTTCGGCTGGCCGTCGGTCAGACCGAAGCGCATCGAGACCACGCCGGCCTCGCGCTCGGACAGGGTGTCCAGCACCGAGTGCAGCTGCTCCTGGAGCAGGGTGAAGGAGACCGCGTCGGCCGGGACGACCGCCTCGGAGTCCTCGATCAGGTCACCGAACTCGCTGTCGCCGTCCTCGCCCAGCGGGGTGTGCAGCGAGATCGGCTCACGACCGTACTTCTGGACCTCGATGACCTTCTCGGGGGTCATGTCGAGTTCCTTGGCCAGCTCCTCCGGGGTGGGCTCGCGGCCCAGGTCCTGGAGCATCTGGCGCTGGACGCGGGCCAGCTTGTTGATGACCTCGACCATGTGCACCGGGATACGGATGGTCCGGGCCTGGTCGGCCATGGCGCGGGTGATCGCCTGGCGGATCCACCAGGTGGCGTAGGTCGAGAACTTGTAGCCCTTGGTGTAGTCGAACTTCTCGACCGCACGGATCAGACCCAGGTTGCCCTCCTGGATCAGGTCCAGGAAGAGCATGCCGCGGCCGGTGTAGCGCTTGGCCAGCGAGACCACCAGGCGGAGGTTGGCCTCCAGCAGGTGGTTCTTGGCCCGGCGGCCGTCCTCGGCGATGATCTCCAGCTCGCGCTTGAGCTTGGGGGCGAGCTTGTCGGCGGCCGAGAGCTTGTCCTCGGCGAACAGGCCGGCCTCGATGCGCTTGGCGAGCTCGACCTCCTGCTCGGCGTTGAGCAGCGGGACCTTGCCGATCTGCTTCAGGTAGTCCTTGACCGGGTCGGCGGTGGCACCGGCGACGGCGACCTGCTGGGCCGGCGCGTCGTCCTCGTCGTCGTCGGAGAGGACGAAGCCCTCCGACTCCTCCTCCGGGCCCTCGGCCTCGGCCTTCTCGCCCGGCGTCGCCGTCTCCTCGAGCAGCTCCTCCTCGCCGAGCAGCTCCTCGTCGCCCTTGCCGGACTTGGCGGCGGTCTTCTTGGCGGCGGCCTTCTTGGCCGGCGCGGCGGTCTTCTTGGCCGCGGCCTTCTTGGCCACGGCCTTCTTCGCCGGGGCCTTCACCTCGGCGATGCCGACGGTCGCCCCCTCGACGGTGATGTCGGCGGAGACGGTGGGAACCGGGGCCGCGGCGGCGGCCGCGACGGCCGGAGCCGCGACGGGGGCGCCGGGGGCGATCCGGACGGGCGGCTTGGTCGGGGCCGCCGGGCTCCGGGTGGTGACAGCCTTGGTGGCGGTGCGCTTGGTGGGGCTCTTGGCAGCAACGCTCTTGCGCTTGGCGCCGGCCGGTTCGGCCGCGCTGACCATGAGGTCCACCCCCTCCTCAATCAGCACCTGGTTGAGGCTGCGCATGACGTTCTTCCACTTGGTGACCGGGATCTGGTCCGCCTCGAACGCCTGGCGCACGTCGTCACCGGCGATCTGCCCCTGGGCCTTGCCCCGCTCGATGAGCGCCAGCAGAGCCGCGGACTCGGCGATCTCGGGGGGAAGCGAACGGGATGTGCTGGCCGACACGAACAACCTCTCGGACGATGAGTGGACTCGAACCCGTACCGGCCGCCCGAGCGGGCGGGGAAGGAAATCGCGCGTCGGACGCGCGGTGTCGATTCCGACCGACTCGGGCTTGAGGACTGGGTTTGCAGGACGGCAGCAGCGCCGCGGACCAACACAGCATTCTGACATGTTGGAGTATTCCGGAGCTGCTCCCGCTCAGGAGACATCGCTGCTACTCGTCAAGTGTTACGCATGGCCTTCGTGTCGCGGGTCACACCACTCGGCGGCCGCGGCCACGGGGCCGGGTTCCATCATCGCGCACTCGCGCCGAAAGCTTTTGTCATGGCCTGGGCGGACGTCGTTGTCTGGGCGGATCGTGGCAGCCACGGCAGATCGTGGAGGCCTGGGCGATCCGGTCCTGCGAGAGCCGTCCGGGCCTCCGCATGCGGAGGCCCTCCGGCTGCGCCACGCGGTGCGGCCGGAGGGCCTCGGCGGAGCGGGCCGCCGGGCCAGGCGCCTCCGCTCGTCGGAACAGCCCGCTCAGTGCTCCCGGGGCGCGGGGACGGACGGCTCGACCTCGGGGTGGACGGTGAGCAGCGCCCGCATCCCGACCTCGGCCGCGGCGCCGTCGCCGGCCCCCAGTGCGTCCACCAGCCGGGCGTGCAGGCTGACCGAGGACTCGGAGGGCCGCTCGCACGAGATCGCCGGGCCGCCCGAGACGTGCAGGGCGCAGCCGACGATCCCGGACAGGTGCTCCAGCATCCGGTTGCCGGCCATCTGCAGGACCAGGCCGTGTAGCTCGGCGTCGGCCCGGGTGTAGGTCGAGAGGTCGGCCTGGGCGGCGGCGTGGCCCATGATCTCGACCAGTTCGACCAGCCGCTGCTGGACGTCCTCCCGGCCGTGGCCGGCGGCCAGCCGGGCGGCCAGCGGGTCGATCGCCCAGCGGAGCTCGAACAGCTCCCGGCGCTGCTCGTCCCGCTGCGGGCCGAAGGCACGCCACTCGATGATGTCGGGGTCCAGCAGGTTCCAGTCGCCGACCGGGCGGACCCGGGTGCCGACGTTCGGCCGGGCGCTGACCAGGCCCTTGGCCTCCAGCACACGCAGCGACTCGCGGACGACGGTCCGGGACACCTCGAAACGCTGGCCGATCTCCTCGGGGACCAGCGGGCGGTCGGCGCCGAGGTCACCGGAGACGATCATCTGGCCGAGCTGCTGGACCAGCTGGCCGTGCAGGCCGCGACCGCGGCTGCTGGTGGTCTTGCGGCCGACCCGGCCGATGTCGGACTCGGCGCCCTCCCAGCGGGGCGCCGGCGGGGCCGGCCGGTCGGCGTACGAGAAGCGGTCCAGGTCGCCGGAACCGTGGATCGGCCCATCGGCGGAACGGGCGGGGGTCATGGTGGGGTGCGCAAGGGTACTCACGCCTCATTTGTCGGCGATCGGCGGGCGCGGCTTGAGAATTCTCGTGAAAAGCACACGAAAGGGTGATCGCCCGTGACTGGATAATTGACTTCTTATCAGGAAGAACCGCTCATTACGGTCACTGCTGGTCGATCTTGGTTCTTCGGGGTGCCGACGCCCCACCGCTTGCGGCGCCGGGCCCTACCGGTCGCCGCGCCGGGCCCTACAGCGCACGGCGCCGGGCCTGGACGAGCAGCGCGGCGAGCAGCAGGACGGCCGCGGGGGCCCCGACCACCGCGAGCAGCGCCGGGTCCGTCAGCGCCGCGCTCCCGGCCGCCGCCTCGTGCGCCCCGCCGTACACCCAGCCGTAGGCCCACTCGATGCCGGACTGGAACGGCAGCAGCTCGGCCGCGCGCACCGGCCACGGCCGGCCGGTCCGGCGCAGCAGCAGGGCGACGCCGGACTCCAGCAGCGGCGGCAGCGCGCACAGCAGCAGCACCCCGGCGGCGGCGCTGCGGGTCAGCGACGCGGTCAGCACCCCGGTCCAGGCGGCCACGACGGTCAGCAGGACGAACGCCAGCAGCGCGGCCGGCACCCCGTGGCCGGCCACCAGCGCCAGCGGGGCGAAGACGCCCGGCAGGTCCGACAGCCCGGACAGCCCGGCGCCGCTCACCGCCCCGGACAGCCGCTCCGACAGTGCGCCGGGCTCCGCCCAGGCCGCCACCGTCACCCCGCCCGGCAGCGAGAGGTGCACGGCCACCGTGTCGAGCAACAGGGTGGCCAACGCCAGCAGCGCCGCCACCGGGCCGACCACCAGCAGCTTGGCCAGCAGCAGCCGCACCCGGCGCGGGTACGACACCAGCGAGGCCGGCAGCCCCGGGTGGCACACCTCGTGCCCGTACGAGAGCGCGCCCAGCACTCCGGCGCCGAGGGCCGCGAACGGCAGCGGGATCAGCGGGACGGCGGCGGTCAGCAGCCGCACCCCGGCGCGCGCGGCCAGCGGGCCGTCCGGGGTCTGGCTCGCCAGGACGGCGGCCACGGCGGCGTCACCGAGCAGGACGCTGGCGAGCAGCAGCCAGGTGGAACGCAGGCCGCGCAGTCGGCGCAGTTCGTAGGCCAGGACACGCACGGTTCACTCGCTCCGGTGGTCGTCGGTGGTGGCGGGGGCCGAGGCGGCGGTCGCGCCCGAGGCGAGGCGGCGGAGGCGGACGGTGTCGTCGGTGAGCAGGTCGGCGTTCTCACGGCGCCCCGGCGGCTTGGACCGGACGGCTTCCCCGGCCGGGGCCGGGTCGTCGCGGAAGAGCCGGTCGACAGCGACGGTGGGGGCCGACTCGCCGTGCACGGTGCGCTCGGCGGGCCGGTTGCGCTCGGCGGGCCCAGTGCGCTCGGGGGGCCGGTTGCGCTCAGCGGGCCGGTTGCGCTCGGCGGGCCGGTTGCGCTCGGCGGGCCGGCCGGGGTGGGCCGACGTGGCCCGGGGACCGGGCGTGGCGAGGACGGGGAGGCCCGCGGCGACCACGGCGACGGGCAGGGCGCGGGTGGGCAGGAAGGCGTCGTCCTGGGGGCGCGGCGCCCGGCGCTGCGGGGTGGTGGCGGCCTCGGAGTCCGGCTCGGTGGCCCGCGCGACGGCCGGGTCGGCGCATCGCGCGGCAGCCGGTACGGCGACCGGGTCGGTGTCTGCTGCGTCGGCCGGGGCGTCCGGGGCGGGTCCGGCGGCCGGCGGCCCTGCGGGCTCGTGGCCCGGCTCGGGGCTCGGTTTCCGGGCCGGCTCGGGGCTCGGTTCGGCGTCCGGTACCGGGCGGACCCGGAGGTGGCCTGAGCGGCCCGAGGCGACCGGCAGGACGACCCGGGGAGCAGGCTGCTCGACCACCCGGTCGGCCAGCTCGTGCAGCAGGATCCCGTGACGGTAGGCGAGTTCGCCGATCTCGGTGCGGTCGACGCCGGCCACCGCGAGGCCCACGCTGCCGTCCCGGCGGACCTCGGCGCCCTGGCTGACCAGCAGGTCCGCCAGCCGCGCCATCTGCGGCCCCCGCACGGCCACTTCGGGGCTGAGCCTGGTCCGCCGGAACTCCGCGACCGGCTGGTCGGCCACCAGACGGCCGCGGTCCAGGGTGACGACCCGGTCCGCGAGCTGCGAGGCCTCCTGCGGGGTGCGGGTGGTCACCAGGACCGTGCCGCCGGCGACGCCGAACGAGCGCAGGAAGGAGTGGAACCACTCGACGTTGCGCGGCGACAGGCCCTCGGTCGGCGCGTCCAGCAGCAGCGTCCCGGGGTCGCCGAGCAGGGCCGCGGCCAGGGCCAGCCGGCGGTGCATGCCGGGCGAGAAGACGCGCAGCCGCTGCCCGGCGACGGAGGCCAGCCGGGTCTGCTCCAGGAGTTCGTCGGCCCGCCGGGCCGGGACGCCGACGGCCGCCGCGAGCATCCGCAGGTGGCCGCGCGCCCTGCGGCCCGGGTGCCCGGCCACCGCGGCCACGCCCTCGCCCGGACCGGGCAGCAGTACGCCGACCTCGCGCTCGGGGCGCCGGAGCCGGCGGTAAGGGTGGCCGTCGAAGAGCGTGACGCCCTGGCCGCGCTCGAGTTCGAGCATCAGCCGCAGTGCGGTGGACTTGCCCGCGCCCTCGGCACCGAGCAGTGCGGTCACCGCGCCGGGCCGGGCGTCGAAGGTCAGGTCCAACACGGCGGGCGGAGCGCCCTTGCGATAGACCTTGGTCAGTCCGGTGATCTGGATCATCGCTGGCTGCTCCCGTGCCCTCGGCCGACCCGCTCGACGCGGAGCGGGACCGTGCCCGCACGGCCCCGCGCCAGCACACTAGGGGGCGGCGGCGGCGATTCCGGGCATTGCGGGAGCGGAACGGGGCCACCGGCCGCCCACCTCACCCGATCAGGGGACAATCCGATCCTGGGGTTCCCTGCCGCGCACCCGGTGCCGCCGGCTGCAGGCCTGCCGGGCGGCTAGTCCGAGATCCAGGGCAGCGGCGGGAGGTGGTGGTCGCTGCACTCGCCCGTGAACTCGTCGACGGCGGCCCTGCCCTGGTCCGCGACCCTCCCCTGCTGGTCCTCGTGGGAGGTCAGCCGGTCCTGCACCGGGCCGACGCTCAGGAGTCGGGGCGGAGCATGGGCGGGTTGAGGGCGGACGCGCCGCCGGCGGTGAAGAGCTGGGCCGGGCGGCCGCCCTGACGGGTCGTCGTGCCGCCGGAGGGCAGCAGGAAGCCCGGGGTGCCGGTGACCTTGCGGTGGAAGTTCCGCGGATCCAGCACCACGCCCCAGACCGCCTCGTAGACCCGGCGCAGCTCCCCGACCGTGAACTCGGTCGGGCAGAAGGCGGTCGCGAGGGAGGAGTACTCGATCTTGGAGCGGGCGCGTTCCACGCCGTCGGCGAGGATCAGCCCGTGGTCGAAGGCGAGCGGGACGCCGTCGGCCGGGCTGTCGCCGAGCAGCTCGCCGACCGGTGCCCAGCGGGCGCTGCTGGCGTCGCCGCCGGCCCGGGGCGTCGGCAGGTCCGGGGCGAGCACCAGGTAGGCCACGCTGACCACCCGCATCCGGGGGTCGCGCTGCGGATGGCCGTAGGTGGCGAGCTGCTCCAGGTGGGCCCCGGCCGCACCGGGGCCGACCGCGTCGTGGCCCGGGGCCGAGTGCGCGCGCAGGCCGGTCTCCTCGGCCAGCTCCCGGGAGGCGGCCTCGGCCAGGCCCTCGTCCGGGCGGACGAAGCCGCCGGGCAGCGCCCAGTACCCCTGGAACGGCGGCTCGCCGCGTCTGACCAGCAGGGCGCAGAGCGCGTGGTCGCGCACCGTCAGCACCACCAGGTCAACCGTGACAGCGAACGGGGGGAAGGCCGACGGATCGTAACGCGACATGGCGACGATCATAGTCGTCTCTCTGACGATAAGCACAGGCCTTGCGCCCGGCCCTCCCGAGGCCGTCGGCCCGCCCGCCCGGCACGGTTCGCGCACGGGCGGGCGGGGACTCCCGGGCCGAAGTCGCCGAAGCGGCGCCACCGGCCCGGGGCGGGCCGGCCCGGGGCGCGCGGTCAGCGGGCGACGAGCTGCAGGTCCGCGGAGGCCTCCTCGACCATCGCCACCCCGATCCGGCTCACCCGGACCGAGAAGGGCTCGCCCGCCACCCGCAGGCCGGTCAGCTCCAGCTCGCCGAGCGGCGCGGTGCTGGCCGGGCGGACCAGGACCCGCCCACCCGGCACGTCGGGCCGCACCCCGGCGAGGGCGAACACCGCGTGCGCGGCGCCGGCTGCGGAGACCGCCGCCGGGCGGCAGGCCGCCGGGTGCGGCACGGGCGGGCAGCCGGGGGTGCGCTGCTCCCCCGCGTACATCTCCGGCAGCCGTCCCTCGAAGTGGGCGGCCGCGGCGAGCAGGCCCTCCAACAGGGTGCCGGCCTCGTTCTCGTGGCCTGCCTCCGCCAATCCGGCGATCGCCAGCGCCGTCTCGTGGACCCGTACCGTGCCGCCGCGGTGGCCCAGCGGGTTGAAGCGGGGGGACTTGGCGCTGAGGGTGCGCAGGCCCCAGCCGCTGTCCAGCTCCGGCGCGACCAGACGCTGGGCGAGCAACCGGGTCTGCTCACGGTCCAGTAGGCTCTCGTGCCGGTCGCCGTCGACGGCGAGCCCGGTGTCCAGCAGGTGCACCAGGCAGGAGGCGACTGCGGGCAGCGGCTGGCCGCCCGGGGCCAGCCCGGCGGCGGGGCGGCCGCCGGAGAGGTCGTCGATCCAGAACCGCTCGCGGAAGCTCCCGCGCAGCTCGGCAGCCCAGCTCCGCCAGCCCTCGGCACCCGGCCGTCCGAAGGCCTCCAGCAGCTCGGCGCCGTGCAGGGCGGCGCGGTGGGCCTGCGCCTGGACCTCGGCGCGGGCGGCGACCGGGTGGGCGGAGCGCTCCTCGGTGGGGCGGCTCAGGTCGGTCACGAAGCCGTCGACCAGTCCGTCCCGCAGGGCGGCCAGGGCCCGCTCGGCGGCCGGGAGCAGCTCGGCGACCTCCGCCGTGGGCAGGCCCCAGCGCCAGGCCTCGGCCAGCACCGTGACGAACAGCAGGGTGGCCTCGGTGGCGGTGCAGGTGGGCGGCAGCTCCGGGCCGCCGTGCCGCAGGCCGCCGGGCAGCAGGCCCTCGGTGCGGCCCGGGGCGGGGGCGAGCTGCTGACGGCGGGCCAGCGCCCGGAGGGTGCCGGCGGCCAGCCGGGTGCCGAGCGGCAGGGTCAGCCGGGCGGCCCAGAGCGCGTCGGCCGGGGCAAGGCCGAAGCGCCAGGGCGCGCCGGAGGCCGGGTAGAGGTCAGTCGGACGGTCCGGGTCGGCGAACAGCAGTCCGCCGAGAGCGTCCAGGGAGCGGGAGACCAGCGGGGCGACCCGGGAGTCGTCGCTGCGGACCTCGGGCTCGGACCAGGGCAGCGGGACACCGGTGCCGCGCCCGCCGGGTGGGCGTGGGCCGGTGGCGGCGCTCTCCAGCTCGGTGCGCAGTTCGACCGACCAGCGGGCGCCGGGCTGGACCTCCAGGTCCCAGCGGAGCACCCCGGCGCCGGCCAGTACGGCGTGCGGAGAGGGCTTGGCGCTGACCACGGCGCTGTGCGCGGGGCCCGTCCAGCGCAACCCGGCGGACTGCACCTGGCCCGGCAGGTCGGGCGGGCGGTGTCCGGCGGCGATCTCGGCGACCGGGCCGAGGTCCGTGCCGACGGCGATCTCCAGCGGCAGCCGTGCGGGCCGCGGGCCGGTGTTGCGCACGACGACAGTCTCCACGCCGTCCGCGTGGCGCAGCCGCTCGACGGTGAGCGCCGGATCCGGGTCGAGGTCGCCGGGGATGCGGACGGCGCCGAGGAAGCGAGCCTGGGCGGTGCTGGTCAGGGCGCCCTGGAGCGGCAGCGGCTCCATGCCGCCCAGCCGCAGCTCCATCCGGGCGAGTGCCCGGACACCGTTGCGGTAGAAGCCGTGCAGGCCGTGGCCGCGCAGCTGGCCGTCGGGGCCGGAGGCAGCCATCGCCGGGGCATTGACGCAGATCACCGCGTGGTGGACCGCGGGGGGCTGCGGGCGCGGCGCGGCGGTGGGCCGACCCGAACCGGCGGGTGCGCCCCCGGGGCCGGTCGGCGGGACCTGGTCGGGGCGCCCGACCGGTCTCGGCGCGCCGACCACGCTCTCGGCCGGCATGGCCTGTGGTGGCCTCATGGCGGTCACCGGACTCTCCTCCCCTCGGCGGTCCGGTGGCCGGGTCAGGCCGGTGGGCCGCGAGCATGCTCGATCGCGTGCTGATGGTGCCGGGCCGGCGGGGTTTCCCGTCGGCGGGTGTGCCGTGTCTGGCCGTACCCGGTGGCGGGTCGTACCAAGCGGTGCTCGGTACCGGGCCGGTACCGGCGCGCCGCGCCGTCGCGTCGGGCCCGCCACCGCGCCCGACACCCCGTCAGGTCCGCCATTCCGGCCCGCCGGTGACGCCCTGCCGCGTGGCCCGCGCCCGTCGGGCCGGCCGGTCCCCTCGCGGCGACCGGGCCCGGTGCCGCGCGTGGCCGGCGGTCGCCGTGGGGCCAGGGGCGGCCGGGCCGGGCCCCGGTCGGTCTCCGTCCGGCGCAGGGCCCCCGGGGTGAACGCCGCGCACCGCCGCCAGGTCACGCCCCGCCCGAAGCGCCGCTGGTCGGGACCGCCCCCGCCGGGCGGTCGTGCCGCGTCCGTCGGAGCATCACCGGGACCGCGCCACGGGCCCGTCGCCGCCTGCGGCCGAGGCCTGGTTCCGGGCGTTCCTGGCTGTCGTCCGCACCGCTCGGACCGGGCGTCGGCCGGGGTCGGCCGCCCGGCCGGATGGACGGGGACGGTCGAACCGGCGCTCGATCGCCGCCAGGATACGGTGCGGGGGTCGCGGCCCCCGCACCCGGTGATCCCGTGAACCGCGACACCACCGTTGTGACCAGCAGAGACCGAGGAGTTCCATGTCCACCGTCAGCCGGCTGCCCGGGATTGTCACGACCGACCACGTCTTCCAGGTGCCCCTCGATCACGCCGCCCCGCAGGGCGAGCAGATCGAGGTGTACGCCCGGGAGGTGGTGGCCGCCGGCCGCGAGCGGGACGACCTGCCATGGCTGCTCTTCCTCCAGGGCGGGCCCGGCGGCAAGGCCGCCCGCCCGCTCGGCCGGGACTCCTGGCTGGAGCGCGCCCTGGACGACTACCGGGTGCTCCTGCTCGACCAGCGCGGCACCGGGCGGTCCACGCCCGCGACCCGGCAGACCCTCGCCCGGCGCGGCGGCCCGCAGGATCAGGCGGACTACCTGGCCCGGTTCCGCGCGGACTCGATCGTCCGGGACGCAGAGCTGATCCGCACCCGGCTGCTCGGCGCCGACCGGCGCTGGAGCGTGCTCGGTCAGAGCTTCGGCGGTTTCTGCACGCTCACCTACCTCTCCATCGCCCCCGAGGGCCTGACCGAGGCCTTCATCACCGGAGGCCTGGCCGGCCTCGGCAGTTCGGCCGACGACGTCTACCGCGCCGCCTACCCGCGCGTGGCCCGCAAGAACGAGGACCACTACGCCCGGTTCCCGCAGGACGTCGAGGCGGTGCGGCGGATCGCCGCCCACCTCGCGGACGCCCCCGCGACCCTGCCGGACGGCGGGCTGCTCACCGTCGAGGCGTTCCAGGCCCTCGGACTGCTGCTTGGCGGCGGCAGCGGCTCCGGCGTCCTGCACTACCTGCTGGAGGAGGCCTGGGTGGAGGGCGCGGCCGGGCCCGAGCTCTCCGACACCTTCCTGGCCGGCGCCCAGGCCCAGCTCTCCTTCGCGGGCGGCCCGCTGTACGCCGTGCTGCACGAGTCGATCTACGGCCAGCGGTCGGTGGACCAGGGCGGCACCGCCTGGTCGGCCGAGCGGCTCCGCAAGGAGTTCCCGCGGTTCGACGCCCGGGCCGCGCTGGAGTCGGACGCGCCGGTGCTGTTCACCGGGGAGATGATCTACCCCTGGATGTTCGACACCGACCCCGCGCTGCGCCCGCTGAAGGAGACCGCGGAGCTGCTCGCCGCCCGCACCGACTGGCCCGACCTGTACGACCGGGCGCGCCTGGCCGCCAACGGCGTACCGGTCGTGGCGGCGGTGTACCACGACGACATGTACGTGGACACCGCCGACTCGCTGGAGACCGCTCGCGCGGTGCGCGGCCTGCGGACCTGGATCACCAACGAGTGGGAGCACGACGGCCTGCGGGCGAGCGGCGGCAAGGTGCTGGACCGCCTGATCAAGATGGCGCACGGCGAGGCGTAGCGGCCGGCAGACCGGTACGGGGCGGGGGCGGGCGGCTCAGTGGGCACGGCGGCCTCCTCTCGCCGCCCGCCGGACCCCGCGGCACCGGTGCAGGCCGCTCCCGGCGCGGGTGCCGGCGGGCGCGCACTCCGCCGCACGGCCGAGCCGCAGGCGCCGGACGGGCCGCTCCCCGGCCGGCCGGGCGCACCCGGGCGCCGCAGCCCGTCCGGGCGCGGACAGCAGGCCCACCGGCCCGGGGGTGCTCCCGTCCGGCGCCGGTGCCGGTGCTGGTGCCGGTGCCGGTGCCGGTGCCGTGGACGCGCCCTTCCGGCGGCCGCCCCGGCGACGTCGGCGGGCGCGGGAGGCCGGGCCGGGCCGCTCACCGGGGGCCTCGCCCGCCGGAGCCTCGGGTGCCGAGGCCTCGGGTGCCGGTCCCGTGCCGTCGGCGGGCGGCGGCCGGTCGTCAGCCGGGGCCGACGCGGGCGCGTGCTGCTCGCGCCGCCGACGCTGGGCCTCGACGGCGGCCAGCAGTGCCCCGGGCGTCATGCCGTCGTTGAGCGACTCGTAGAGCAGTTCGGCCAGCAGGTAGTCCGGGGCGAGCCGCAGGACGTGCCCGAGTACGACCCGGGCCGTCGCCGTGTCCCCGGCGACCCAGGAAGCCCAGGCCAGCAGGGTCAGCGGAGCCACCGCGCAGCTCTCGTACGGCGGCACGGCGCGCCGGGCGAGGAAGCGCCAGAGCCGCTCGGCGGGGGCCAGCTCGGCGGGCCGGGCGTACTCGACGCCTCGGTCCCGGACGATCCGGTCGCGCAGGGCGAACAGCAGGCGGGCCGTCCGGTCCGGGTCGAGCTCCCGGGCCCCGGCCGCGAACTCGGCGACGGCCTGGTCGAGCAGCCCGATGCCCTGCTCACGGGAGAACGAGCCGACGGCCGCCTCGGCCCGGACGAGCGCCTCGCGGTGGACGTCGTCCTCCGGCGGGCCGATCGGGACCAGCCCGCCGATGATCGCCTTCCGGCTGCCGCGCGGCACCAGGCCGGCGACCGTCGCGGCGGCGGCCGCCGGGCCAGGACCGGGACCGCGCCGCACCGGGTTGCCCGCCTGATCGCAGCACTCGGTGCCGCGGCAGAGGAAGGACCACCAGCGGCCGTCCGAGACGCACAGCGACTCCTTGACCACGACGCCCCGACGCCCGAAGGCCGCCCGGAGGTCGTCCGCCAGCGGCCGCAGGCCGTCCACCACCGGCGGGGCGTGCGGCGCGCCGGGATCCTGGCAGAGGTAGAGGAGCACCTGGAGCGGCCGGGTGCCGTGCCGCTCTGAGAGGGCGACCAGCAGGGCGGCCGCCTCCTCCGCGGCGGCCGGCCACTGCGCGGGCGAGTCCGGCAGATCCGCCCGGATCACCCCGGCCTGGTGCAGGTCGGGGCCCTGGAGACCGACCGCGACGATGCTGTCGTCGGGGTAGAACCCCAGGAAGTAGGGCAGCAGCTCGGCCATGTCGGCCGGACCGCGCATGACGACCGGCCGGTGCTCGGAGGCCGGGCCGAGGGACAGAATGACGTGTTCGTTGTTCATCGCGTTCATGGCCGCAAGAGTGGACGCAATCCGCGGACGACGCCGAAACCGTCTTCTTTCTGTGGATAACTCCGCCTCCAAATTTCCCTTAACTCATTCGGAGCAAGCGACACTCCCTCCGCAGGGTGGATTTTGTCCGCCGTTCAGCGGATCAGCGGATGAAATACATCCCGCCTCCCCCTCCCGCCCACCCCGGCATTCGCCGCTTGTCGGCGGTACGGGGTTACATGGACGCCATGCAGCAGCCCGAGACCCACATCACCGCCACCGCCGACCGCGCCGAGGTCCGGGCGCGGGCCGAAGCCGTCCTGCGCGAGCTCGCCGGCCCCGGCGCCGCCCTGCGCGAGGACCAGTGGACGGCCATCGAGGCCCTCGTGGTCGACCACCGCCGCGCCCTGGTCGTCCAGCGCACCGGCTGGGGGAAGTCCGCGGTCTACTTCATCGCCACCGCCCTGCTCCGGGCCCGCGGTGCCGGGCCGACGGTGATCGTCTCGCCGCTGCTCGCCCTGATGCGCAACCAGGTCGAGTCGGCGGCCCGGGCCGGAATCCACGCCCGCACCATCAACTCGGCCAACACCGACGAGTGGGACGAGGTCCAGGCCGAGGTCGCCGCCGGGAAGGTCGATGTCCTGCTGGTCAGCCCCGAGCGGCTGAACAACCCGGACTTCCGCGACCAGGTGCTGCCCAAGCTCGCCGCCTCCACCGGCCTGCTGGTGGTCGACGAGGCCCACTGCATCTCGGACTGGGGGCACGACTTCCGCCCCGACTACCGCCGGCTGCGCACCATGCTCGCGGAGCTGCCGCCCGGTGTCCCGGTGCTGGCCACCACCGCCACCGCCAACGCCCGGGTCACCGCGGACGTCGCCGAGCAGCTCGGCACCGGCACCACCGACGAGCACGCCCTGGTGCTGCGCGGGCCGCTCGACCGGGAGAGCCTCACCCTGGGCGTGCTGGCCCTGCCCGACCCGGCGCACCGGCTCGCCTGGCTGGCCGACCACCTCGACCGGCTGCCCGGCTCGGGCATCGTCTACACCCTGACGGTGGCCGCGGCCGAGGAGGTCACGGCCTTCCTGCGCGAGCGCGGCTTCCCGGTGGCCTCCTACTCCGGCCGCACCGAGGACGCCGAGCGCCGCACCGCCGAGGCCGACCTGCTGGCCAACCGGGTCAAGGCGCTGGTCGCCACCTCCGCTCTCGGCATGGGCTTCGACAAGCCCGACCTCGGTTTCGTCGTGCACCTCGGCTCGCCCGGCTCGCCGATCGCCTACTACCAGCAGGTCGGCCGGGCCGGGCGCGGCGTGGACCGGGCCGAGGTGCTGCTGCTGCCCGGGCGCGAGGACGAGGCGATCTGGCGCTACTTCGCCTCGCTGGCCTTCCCGCCGGAGGAGCAGGTGCGGCGCACCATCGACGCGCTGGCCGAGGCCGGCCGCCCACTCTCCACGGCCGCCCTGGAGCCCCGGGTGGACCTGCGCCGGGCCCGGCTGGAGACCATGCTCAAGGTGCTCGACGTGGACGGCGCCGTCCGCCGGGTCAAGGGCGGTTGGACGGCCACCGGGCAGAGCTGGGCGTACGACACCGCCCGCTACGCCAAGGTCGCCGCCTCCCGGGAGGCGGAACAGCGGGCGATGCGCGAGTATGCGGCGGGCACCGGCTGCCGCATGGAGTTCCTGCGCCGGCAGCTGGACGACGAGCAGGCCGTGCCGTGCGGGCGGTGCGACAACTGCGCGGGGCCGCTGCACACCCCGGACGTCTCCGCCGAGACGCTGGCCGCCGCCCGGGCCGCGCTCGGCCGCCCGGGCGTGAGCTTCGAGCCGCGCCGACTCTGGCCGACCGGGATGGACGCGCTCGGGGTGTCGCTCAAGGGGCGGATCCCGGCGGGCGAGCAGGCCGAGACCGGCCGGGCGCTTGGCCGGCTGTCCGACATCGGCTGGGGCAACCGGCTGCGCAGCCTGCTCGCCGAGCAGGCGCCGGACGTGCCGGTGCCCGGCGAGGCGGTGGACGCGCTGGTGGCGGTCCTCGCCGACTGGGCCCGCGGTCCGGGCGGCTGGGCCGGGCCGGCGACGGCGGAGGGCGCACGGCTGGAGCGGCCGGTCGGCGTGGTGACCATGGCCTCCTCGACCCGCCCCCAGCTGGTCGGCAGCCTCGGCGCGCGGATCGCCGAGATCGGACGGCTGCCGCTGCTCGGCCGGATCGAGTACGCCGGCGGGCTGCCGCCGCACGGGGCCCGCAGCAACAGCGCCCAACGGCTGCACTCGCTGGCCGGGGCGCTGGTCCTGCCGCCGGAGGTGGAGCAGGCGGTGGCGGCGGCCGCCGGGCCGGTGCTGCTGGTGGACGACCTCGTCGACTCGGGCTGGACGGTCACCGTGGCCGCCCGGCTGCTGCGCCGGGCCGGGGCGGGCGCGGTGCTGCCGCTGGTACTGGCCGTGCAGGGGTGACGGGGCGGCAGAAGGCCGTCGAGGGAACAACGGCCTTCACTCGAATAGCCTAACGAAAAGGATCAAGCCAAGCGATTTCGATCACACCGGTCGACGGACGCGGGAAAGGAGTGGTCACCATGCCGACGACGGCTCACCTCGCACTTCGAGCGTCACGGATCAAGACGCTGCGGCATCCCGACCGCGCCCGGGCGACAGTGGAACATATCCGGCAGACCATGGGCTATCGGATGGCGTTCATCATTTCATCGTTGCCGCTCCACCCCCGATGCCCCGAGAATTGGGAGGTACCCGAAACTCGGTCCGCCGGACCCACGCTTCGGCGTACCCAGGCACCCGTCTGCCCACGGGTCAGGAAGGAGGATCGTGATCAACGGTATCGACCGAGGTCCACATCCCCTCTCCCGGAGTTCGGTGCCCAGACGGGTGCTGGACCTGGAGACCTGGGCCGCCTCGGGGATCCCGTTGCTGCGCGACCCCCGCGAGTTCGTCCTGGAGCTGCACCAGCGCCACCTGCCCCAGCCGGGCACGGTCGTGGTCGGCGTCCTGGACGCGCTCCACCACCTGGCCGCCTCGGCCTCCTTCATCCCCTGGCCGCGCGACACCGACGGCTGGCAGCACCGGAACGCCCTGCTGACGCACCTGCGCCGGATCCTCCCGCACGACCTGCGGCTGCCCGAGCCGACCCGCACCGCCGTGCTGCTGCGCTGCCGCGACGGCGCGCCCGGCTGGACGGAGCAGGACGGCGCCTGGATGTGGGCGCTGCGGGACGCGGCCGGGCTGCACGGGCTGCGCTGCGGCGCGTACCTCGGGCTCACCCCGGCGGGCTGGCAGGTCCTCGGGGACGGGCGGAGCGGACGAAATCCGCATGCGGGTTCGTGGACGGACGGGCCGGTGCACACCGTGACGGAGCTGCCGCCCCGCTCGGTGCTCGACGCCCCGCACGGCCAGCGCACCCGCCGGCCGGCGGTGGAAGAAGCCGAACACGGAGGCGACGCTCAGCGCTCCCCGCAGTCCGAGCCCCCGTGGATCCCGGCGCGGGCCGCGACGGCCGAGCCGACCCGCCGTACCGGAACCCGCTGACCCCGCCGAACCCGCCGAACCCGCCGAACCCGCCGAACCCGCCGGACGTACGGTCACCGAGCACGGATCGATCCGACGGGACCACCGGCGCCCGGGTCCGACGGGCACCGAGCGTGCAGGCCCCGCCGGGCACCGAGCGGGCAGGTCCGATGCCCCGGCATCGCCTGCCGCCGGAGGGGCTCCGGACGGGCTCCGGAGCCGCGCCCGCCCGCCCGTCCCGGGACGGATTTCGGGCCCGGCACCGTACGGCACCGGGCCCGGAACGGAAGGGCTGCGGTCAGACGTGGACGGGGTGCCCGGGCGCGGCTGCGGCAGCCCCGGCGGTCGTCGGGCCGGCCTCGCCGCAGACCACCAGCAGGGCACTCGCGCGGCCGAGCGCCTCGGTGTACGCCTCGGCGGCCAGGGCGGGCGTTCCGCCGTTGACCACCAGGACGACCACCTCGCGGTGGACCGGACGGGTCAGCGCGGCGTCCGCGTAGAACACGTCCCCGCCGTCGGCGAGCTGCGCCCAGTAGCGCTCCTCGCCGAAGGACAGCTCGTGCCGCTGCCAGGGGTGTGCCTCGCCGACCGTCAGCACCAGGATGTCACCCGGGTCGCGGCCGGAGTCCAGCAGCTGGTCGATCGCGTCGTCGGCGCGCTCCACGGCCTGGGCCGGGGTGGCGGCGATCCGCCGGACCTCCACCTGCGGCGCGGTGGCGGCCGGGCGGCGCGGCGCCGGACCGGGCTTGGGGATCAGCCCCGGCGGACCGGGCCGGGCGGCGCGCGGCGGGGCCGGGCGCGGAGGCGCCGAGCGGGGGCCGGGCACCGCAGCCGGGGCGGCGACGGTGGTGGGTGCGGTGGCGGGTGCGCCGCCGGTGGCAGGCGCGTGGAGGGCTTGTGCGTCCGACTCGCGGGGGAAGGGAACGCCGGGGCCCGGGAGGCTCTCGTGAATCTCCGGCTCCTCGGGGAAGACAGGCATACCCGGATATCTATCAAATGCCGGTCGAACGCGCACGGGCGCCCCACCCTTTGGGCACCGAACACCCACGGCCCCGCCCCGGGCAATTCCAGACGGACTGTCAGAAACCGAGCGTCAACTGTTCGTCGGCGGATCCCCGAGCCTCGCCCGTGCCTTCCCGAACGCGCTTGAGGTGACGCCACTTCGACAGTCCGTCCATGTACGCCCAGGAGAGCCGGTGGTGCTCGGTGGGGCCGAGTTCCTCCAGCGCGGCACGGTGCACCGGGGACGGGTAGCCGGCGTTGTCGGCGAAGCCGTAGTCCGGGCACCCCTCGCCCAGTTCGCCCATCAGGCCGTCGCGGTGGACCTTGGCGAGCACCGAGGCGGCGGCGACGCAGACGCAGGACTGGTCGCCCTTGATCACCGTGCGTACCCGCCAGGGGCCGCCGAGGTAGTCGTGCTTGCCGTCGAGGATCACCGCGTCGGGCTCGACCGGCAGCGCCTCCAGCGCGCGGACGGCGGCCAGTCGCAGCGCCGCCGTCATGCCGAGCTCGTCACACTCCTGCGGCGACGCCTGCCCGAGGGCGTACGCGGTGACCCAGTCGGCGAGGACCGGGGCGAGGGCACGGCGACGCAGTTCGGTGAGCAGCTTGGAGTCGGTCAGCCCGTCCGGCGCCTTGCGCAGGCCGGTGACGGCCGCGCCCACCGTGACCGGTCCGGCCCAGGCGCCGCGCCCGACCTCGTCCAGGCCGACGACGATCCTGGCGCCGGCCCGGCGGAGCGAGCGTTCGACGGAGTGCGTGGGCGGGACGATGGGCATGGCGGCTTCCGTTCAACTGGGGCAGCCTCCAGCCTAAGCCCGCCCTGCGGCCGCCGGATCCGCCGCCCTCGCTGCGGGAAGGCCCCCGGCAGCCACGCCCGCACATGACCCAGCACGCCCGGGCCCGCCCTCAGACGCGGATCATCGGCTGCAGCACCTCGTCCACCAGCCTGACGGCGAAGTCCGGCCCCAGGTCCCGGAATCCGCGGATCTTGGCCTGGTAGAGCAGCATCGCCGGGATGACGTCGGCCACGAGCGGGGTTGCCGCGCCGGGCCGCACGTCCCCGCGCTCGGCGCCGCGGCGAAGGATCTCCAGGATGGTCTGCGCGGTCGGCTCGATGACCCGGTCGTTGATGAAGCCCTTGAAGACCTCGGCCCGCTCCTGGTCGATCTCGGCCATCAGCGCATGGAGGGCGGCGCCCGCCCGGGAGGTCAACGCGGCCGTGAACGCCTCGATGAGCTGCAGGAGTTCGTCGCGGGCGGACCCGAGGTCGGGGGTGTCGTAAGGGCGTGGAAGAGTGGCGTCCAGGGCGTCGATGACGAGTTCGTCCTTGGACGCCCAGCGCCGGTAGAGCGCGGCCTTCCCGGTCCGCGCCGCGCCGGCGACCCCTTCCATCGTCAGCCGCGCGTATCCGCCGGAGGTGAGCTGGTCGAGCGCGGCCTCGAAGATCGCGTTCTCCAGCTCTTTCCCCCGCCGCCTCCCGGGCCGCGCCAGGGCCTGATGGGCGGCCCGCACCCGGCAGAGGGCCGGCTCCGCACCCCGGCCCGGAGCAACCGCACCCGCCTCGACGCCCGAGGCGCCCGAGGCACCCGAGACGCCGGAGACGCCGCCCGGGTCGCCGGGGCCGCCGCCCGGGGCACCGGAGCCGCCGCCCGAGGCGCCCGTGGACCGCCCCGGCGACCGACCGGACCGGTCCGCCACCAGTCGCCGCACCAACCGTTCCATCGCCACCATCCTTAAGGAACGCTTGCGTTCACAATCCAGCCCAGGATATCGTCCGGATTAGTGAACGATCCCGTTCCTTCCCGGTCTGCGCAAGGGCGCAGCGCCGCATCCGGACACCGGCGGCCCGCCGAGTCCAGAGCACCACGCACATAGCCAGCAGGGGGCACATTCGTGGCTGTCACCGACACGCTCAGCAAGACCTCACCACCGCCCGGCGCGAAGGGGCACGGCAAGGGCATCACCCTGGCCGTCATCGCGGCCACCCAGCTCATGGTGGTGCTCGACGCGACCATCGTGAACATCGCGCTGCCGCAGATCAAGGACGCCCTGAACTTCTCGACCACCGACCTGTCGTGGGTCATCAACGCCTACACCCTGACCTTCGGCGGGCTGCTGCTGCTGGGCGGTCGCGCGGGTGACATCCTCGGCCGCCGCCGGGTGTTCATCTTCGGCACCCTGCTGTTCGGCCTGGCCTCGCTGCTCGGCGGTTTCGCGCAGGACAGCGGCCTGCTGCTGGCCGCCCGCGCGCTCCAGGGCATCGGTGGCGCGATCTGTTCACCGACGGCCTTCGCTCTGATCGCCACCAACTTCGAGGAAGGGCCGGAACGCAACAAGGCGTTCGGCGTGTTCTCGGCGGTGGCCGGCTCGGGCGCCGCGATCGGCCTGCTGGCCGGCGGTCTGCTCACCGAGTACCTGAACTGGCGCTGGGTGTTCTTCGTCAACGTGCCGATCGCGATCCTGATCGCGATCGCCGCGCCGCGCTACATCGCCGAGTCCGAGCGCCACCCGGGCCGCTTCGACCTGCCCGGCGCGTTCACCTCGACGCTGGGCCTGGTCGGCCTGGTCTACGGGTTCATCCGGGCCGCCTCGGACGGCTGGTCGGACAGTGTCACGCTCGGCTCCTTCGCGGCCGGCGCGATCCTGCTGGCCGCCTTCCTCGTGGTCGAGCGCCGCACCGACCAGCCGATCACCCCGATGCACCTGTTCGCCAACCGCAACCGCACCGGCGGCCTGGTGATGATGCTCTGCCTGGCCGCGGCCATGTTCGGCATCTTCTTCTACGTGGTGCTGTTCGTGCAGGGCCCGCTCGGCTACAGCCCGCTGATGGCAGGCGTGTCCTTCCTCCCGATCAGCGTCTCGATCATCATCGCCGCGCAGATCGCGTCCAACTTCCAGGCCAAGTACGGCCCGAAGCCGTTCATGGCGGGCGGCGCGCTGCTGGTCACCATCGGCCTCAGCTGGCTGACCCAGATGGGCAAGGACAGCGGCTACCTGGACGGGGTGCTCGGCCCCACGGTGATATTCGGCTTCGGCATGGGCCTGATCTTCGTCCCGGTGATGCTGCTCGCCGTCGCGGGCGTGCCGGGCGAGGAGACCGGCGCCGCCTCCGGCCTGCTCAACTCGATGCAGCAGATCGGCGGTTCGCTCGGCCTGTCGATCCTGACCACGGTCTTCGCGCACTACGCCACGGCCGAGGCCGCCACGCAGCTGCCGAAGTTCATGCAGAGCGCGAGCCCGGATCAGCTGGCCTACCTGCAGCAGCACCACGAGTTCCCGCCGCGCACGGACGCCGCCAACACCGTCCTCGCCCATGGCATTTCGCACGGCTTCATCGTGGGCGCGGCGCTCGCGGCGGTCGCCCTGGTGGTCGCGGTCTTCGTGATCAAGGCCAAGGCCAGTGACCTGCCGAGCGGCGACTCCGCCCCCGTCGCGATGCACTGACCCGAGATGCACTGACCCGGGATGCACTGACCCCGGGATGCAATGACCTGGGGATGCACTGACGCCGCAAGGCGCAGACCCCGGGACGACGCCGGCACCACAGCGAGGGCCGGTCGGGAGCGGACTGCTCCCGACCGGCCCTCGCCGCTCTCCCGAACCGTCCCCGACTACCAGGCCGCCTCGTACGCCAACCCCGCCCGGTCGCAGGACCCGCGGCCGACCATCGGCGAGTCCACCGGCGGCCGCTGAGCCAGGATCTGCCGGGCCCGGGCGACCGACACGCTGGTCGCGTACCAGGGCTGCGCCTCCCGGCCCAGATCCTGCCCGATCAGCTCCAGCGCACAGCTCCGCTGCGGTTCGGGCAGCCGGTCCAGGGCGGGCACCGCGTCCGCCGACAGCTGGCGGACGTTGCGCAGGTCGATGGCCGCGGTGTGCGGGTCGGCCCGCAGCGCCCGCTCGTACCGGGCGACGTTCTGGTCCGCGACGATCGCGTCCGGGCCCATCAGGCCGTACACCGCGACGGTGAGCATCCCGCTGAGGACGACGACGCGCGGCAGCCAGCCGGTGCCGCGGGTCAGCCCGGCGGTGATCAGCAGTAGGAAGACGACGCCCAGCCAGACCTCGACCACGAGCACCCAGAGCCGCAGCTGGGTCAGCCCGGAGGCGTCCACGTAGAACCACATCCGGCCGAGTGCGGAGGCGACCACGGCCAGCGCGAGCACGCAGAGCAGCCCGAGCAGGATCCGTGCCACCCGGCGGTCGGCGGCGGTGGTGCGCGGCGCCCAGCGCTTGGCGACCGCCACCACGACCAGGGTCAGCACGGTGATCACGCTCAGCTGCCAGAAGCCTTGCCGGGCGTACTCGGAGCGGCTCATCCCGGTGTTGCTCAGTACGGCGTCCGCTCCGCCGAGCACCACCACGGCCTGGACCACCGCGAAGACGCCGAACATCAGGTTGAGCGCGACCAGCGGCAGCGCCCACTCAAGCCGTCGCCGTTCGCGGCCCGGCCGGATCACCGTCCGGTCCCAGCGGCGCGGGCCGGCCGCGATCCGTGCGAAGCCCAGCGCGGTGAGCGTCCCGAGCACGAACAGCACCCCACGCGCCGGGAGTCGGCCGAGGTCGAGGTCCGGGCTGAGGTTGCCCAGCAGGTCCGCCATGGCGGCGTCGGCGCTGGCGAACAGCAGGCCGAAGACGGTCAGCAGGACGGCGGCGACCCCGAGCGCCTTGAGCACTGGGACGACCCGGCCGCGGCCGGGCAGCGGGCGGCCCTCCATGCTGATCCAGGCCCACCCCACGGCGGGCAGCAGCTGCCAGAGCAGACCGGGCAGGGCGAGCAGGACGCCCGGCCACCGGCGCCCGCCGTGCAGGGCCAGCGAGGCCAGGCCGAACGCGCCCCCGACGGCCAGCAGGGTGGGCCAGTCGGCGACCCACCAGGCCGGGACGGAGAGCAGGGCGAGGGCGAGCAGGCTCCAGGCTGCCGTCCAGGGCCGGATCCGACGGCCTGCCGCCCGGGCGGCGAAGCCGGCCCCGACGGCGGTGGCGGCGCCGCAGATCAACAGGTTGACTCCCAGACCGTCGTACAGCAGCCAGGCCGTGAGCAGGCCGCTGAGCAGGGCGGCCAGGACGACCCGGGGCGTGGCCCCCGCCCGGCGCTCGGGGTCACTGCGGCGCAGCCAGCCCGCCCCCGTCGGCCCGGGCGCGCCGGGCGACCGGCGGGAACCACCCGCGCCGTACGGACCACCCGCGCCGTACCGACCATCCTCGTGGTGCGGACCACCCGCGCCGTAGGGACCAGCCGGGCGGTACGGGTCCCAGGAGCTGTCCGGTCCGGCCGGTTCCTGCGGACCCGAGGCTTCGTGCGGCCCGTCCGGGTTCTGCGGCCCCGGCGCGGGTGGCGGATCGGCCGAGGCGGGCGTGGACAGACCGGACATGGGTCCCCCTCAGTGGTCGGTGGGCATGCGGAAGCCGCCCTCGGGACAGTCCGCCGGCGGGTGCGCTCAGCGCCGCCGTCGCTGCCGACTGTAGACCATTCTGAACGAGTTCAAAAGTTGGTTCTGAACGTGTTCAGAACCTGCTCGCCACCGGTTGCTCCCTCGACACTCCCTCGCCGCCCATCGAGAGCCCATGGAGAGCCCGTCGATGCCCCGTCGATGCCCCGTCGATGCCCCATCGGTGACACCCCGTGGGCTACCCCTTCACCGACCCGGCCAGCAGCCCCCGGACGAAGTACCGCTGCAAGCTGAAGAACACGATCAGCGGCACGATGATCGACAGGAACGCCCCGGCCGTCAGCAGCTCCCAGCGCCCGCCGAGGGAGCCCGACAGCTGGGCCAGCCGCACCGTCATCGGCGCCACCTCCGGCGTGCCGCCCGCGAAGGTCAGTGCGACCAGCAGGTCGTTCCAGACCCACAGGAACTGGAAGATCGCGAACGAGGCCAGCGCCGGGGCGCTCAGCGGCAGCACGATCGAGCGGAAGATCTTGAAGTGCGACGCGCCGTCCACCACCGCCGCCTCCATCAGGTCGCGCGGCAGCTGGGCGATGAAGTTGTGCAGCAGGAACACCGCGAGCGGCATCGCGAACATGGTGTGCGCCAGCCAGACCGGCGCGTAACTGCCCTTCAGGTCCACCGCCGGGATCAGCGTCAGTGAGCCCAGGTGCGCGCCGCTCGAGAACAGCCGCAACAGCGGGATCAGCGCCATCTGGAGCGGCACCACCTGGAGCGCGAACACGGTGAAGAACACCGCATCGCTCCCCCGGAACCGCACCCAGGCCAGCGCGTAGGCCGCCATCGCCGCGAGCACCAGCGGGAAGACGGTCGCCGGGACGCTGATCGCCAGCGAGTTCACCATGAACGGCACCAGGCCCGTGGAGGCGCCGGAACCGCCCTCGAACAGCACCGAGTGGTAGTTGCCGAGGCCGAAGTCCGGGTGGAGGAGGGCGGTCCACCAGCCGCTGGAGGTCACGTCCTGCTTGGGCCGCAGCGAGGTCACCAGCAGGCCCAGCGTCGGGATCGTCCAGAGCACCGTCATCGCGATCACGAACACCGAGGCCAGCGGGCTGCCGAAGGCCTTGCGGACCGGATTACCGGGACCGCCCGCCACCTTCGGGGACCCACCGGCCACCTTGGGGGACCCGCCCGCCACCTTCGGGGCCCCGTTCGGGACGGAGGTCTTCCGCAGCGAGATCTTCCGCATCGGGGTCACCGCACCTCACGTTCCTTCCGCAGCTGGACGATGTTGTAAGCCACCAACGGCAGCACCGCGAGGAAGAGGATCACCGCGAGGGCACTGCCCCGCCCCGCGTTGAACTGCACGAAGGACTGCGAGTACATCTCGTTGGCGAGCACCTGGGTGCCGAAGTTGCCGCCGGTCATGGTGCGGACGATGTCGAAGGCCTTCAGGGTGATGATCATGACGGTGGTCAGCACCACCATCACCGTGGTGCGGATCATCGGCACGGTGACGTACCAGAACAGGCGTACCCCGCTCGCGCCGTCCAGCCGGGCCGCCTCCACCACCTCGTCCGGGATCGCCTTGATCGCCGCCGACAGCACCACCATCGCGAAGCCGGTCTGCACCCAGACCAGCACCGCCATCAGCAGGAAGGTGTTCAGCGGCTGCGAGAGCATCCAGTTCGGCGGGTCGTCCCAGCCCACCGCGACGGCGAGTCGGCTGAGCAGACCGATCTGCGCCTGCCCGGGCCCACGCGACTCGTAGACGAACTTGAAGATGATCGAGGCGCCGACCAGCGAGATCGCCATCGGCATGAAGATCAGCGACTTGTACACCGACTGGCCGCGCATCCGGTCCACCAGCAGCGCCAGCACCAGCCCCAGCCCGGTCGCCGCCAGCGGTGCGACCACCAGCCACAGCAGGGTGTTGAGCAGGACCGTCTGCACCGAGTCGGTGGTGAGGGCCCATCCGAAGTTCTCGCCGCCGACGAAGCGGGTGCCGTCGTCGTTCTGCAGGCTCAGGTAGACCGTGCGGATCAGCGGCACCACCAGGCCGACCGCCAGCAGCAGCACCGCCGGGCCGAGGAACACCGCGACGGCCAGCGGACGGGCCAGTCGGCCGCGGGCCCGGCCGGCGGCCAGGAAGACCACCAGCAGGATGCCGAGGAATCCCGCGACGGCGCCGAAGGTGTTGCCGAACTTGACCGCCGCGTCGCCCCAGGAGCCGACCGCCAGTCTCTCGGTGGCCAGCTTGGTGGCCAACTCGGTGGCCACCGCGGCGGCGGGTGACGGGGATCCGGATACGGACATGGCTGCGCGTCCCTTCGGGTGCGGTGGGAAGGGGAGTGCGGTGCGGTGGGAAGGGGAGTGCCGGTGGAAAGGGGGGTGCCGGCGGGAGGAGGGTCAGGCGGGAGGAGGGGCGGGCGGTGCGGGTGGGTGGCCCCGCACCGCCCTCGACAGGTGGTCCTGGTGTGCCCGAACTTGCGTGGGGCCGGGGCGGCCCGGCTACTGCGGCCAGGCGGCGTCGATGTCGGCGGCGGTCTTCTGGATCGACTGTCCCTCGGCGAACCAGGCGGTCAGCGACTTCCACTCCTGCCCGGCGCCGACCGCGGCCGGCATCAGGTCGGAGCCGTCGAAGCGGAAGGTGGCCGCCGGGTCGGTCAGCGCCTCGGCCGACAGCTTGTCGATCGGGTCGGTGTACAGGCTCTTGTCCACGCCCTGGTTGGCCGAGACCCAGCCGGTCGCGGTCTTCACCCGGCTGCTCGCCCAGTCCGAGCTGGACAGGTAGTTCTGCACCGCCTGCACCTCGGGCCGGCTCGCGAAGGCGGCCAGGAACTCGCCGCCGCCCTCGACCGGGTTGGCGACGGACGGGTTGACCGCGGGCAGGTGGAAGGCGAAGACGTCCCCGTCCGGGCCCACCTTGGTGCCCTTGGGCCACTGCGCCTCGTAGAACGAGGCCTGCTGCAGCATCATGCACTTGCCGCTCAGGACCGGCGTGCCCGCGTCCTGGAAGGTGGTGGTGGCGATCGACTTCACGTCGCCGAAGCCCGCGTTGGTCCAGGCCGGGTTCTGCATCCAGTCGGCGACCGTCTTCATCGCCGTGGTGATCTTCTCGTCGGAGAACTTCACCTGGTGGCCGACCCACTGGTCGTAAACCTCGCCGCCGTAGCTGCCCAGCACCACCTCCTCCAGCCAGTCGGTGGCCGGCCAGCCGGTGGCCGTGCCGGAGGCGATGCCGCCGCACCACGGCTTGGGGCCGCCCGCCTTGGCGATCTTGTCACTGAGCGCCATCAGGTCCGCCCAGGTCTTCGGCGCCTCGTAGCCGGCCGCCGTGAAGGCCTTCGGCGAGTACCAGACCAGCGACTTCATGTTGGCGCTCATCGGGGCCGCGTAGAAGGTGCCGTTGACCGAGCCGTAGGTCTTCCAGATCGGGCTCCACTTGTCCTGGTTGGCGATGGTCTGGGCGGGCGGCTTCACCACCTTGCCGCTCTTGACCATCTGCGCCAGCAGGCCCGGCTGCGGGACGATCGCGAAGTCCGGGGCGTTGCCGCCGGCCACCCGGACGGGGAGTTGCGACTCGAAGTCGTTCGACCCCTCGTAGCTGATCTTGATCCCGGTGCACTTGCTGAACTCGGACCAGGACTTCTCCAGGTTGTCCGACTCCGGGCTCAGGATGGAGGCGAACATCGTCACGGTCGTGCCCGAATGCCCGGCGTACTGCTGGTACTTGGCGCAGTCGCCGGACAGCGACTGGGTCGCGCCGCCTCCGCCGTCACCCGAACCGCCGGAGCTGTTGGAGCAGGCCGCGGTCAGCGCCAGTGCCGCCGCCAGGACGGGTACGGCTGCCAGACGGCGGCGGTGACGCGGTTGCGGCGCGGTCGGGTCGGTGGTGGTCAATGCGGTCTCCTCGCCAGGGCGTGCTGCCGACGGTGGCTGAACGACATTGCGCTGTACCGGAGATGGGTTTGAGGGGATCACGGGCGGACGGCGGCCGGACTGATCGAAGACGTTAACGCAGCAGCCGCCCTCCGCCAAGGTCCACGTTCGACCTTCACAAGCCGGTGTCCCGACTGTGACCCACAACCAGGCGTTTCCCGGACCGCCCCCACCAGAAGTCGAAGACCCCGCCCGGAAACCCGGACGGGGCCCATGTCGTGACGCTACGTCAGAACAGCCGGATCGGCAGCTCCAGCAGACTGTTCACCACCAGTGACGGGCTCGGTCGCAGCTCGGCGTCCGACACCGCGAGCGACAGCTTCGGGAACCGCGCGAACAGCGCCGGCAGCGCGACCCCCGCCTCCAGCCGGGCCAACGGCGAGCCCGGGCACACGTGCGGGCCGTGACCGAAGGACAGGTGCCGGCTCGGGTCCCGGGTGATGTCGAACAGCTCCGCCGTCACCCCGTGCTGCAACGGGTCCCGGCCGATCGCGTTGTACGAGACCAGCACCGGCTCGCCCGCCGGGATCACCGCGTCGCCCACCGGGATGTCCGCGGCGGTGAAGCGGAACAGGAAGTTGCTGGTCGGCGGCGTCCAGCGGAGCGACTCCTCCACCGCCGCGTCCCAGGACACCTGCCCCGAACGCACCAGCTCCAGCTGGTCCGGGTGCGCCAGCAGCGCCCGCACCGCGTTGCCGATCAGGTTCACCGTGGTCTCGTGGCCGGCCGCGATGATCACCCGCAGGGTGGCCGCCGCCTCCGCGTCGGTCAGCGCCCCGCCCTCGGTGTCGGCCGCCAGCAGCACGCTCGCCAGGTCCTCACCCGGGGCCGAACGACGCTGCGCCACCAGGTCGTTGACGAAGGCGTTCAGCCCGGCGATGGTCGCCTGGATGCCCGCCGGGTCCGGCTTGATGCCGAAGAACCGCTCGTACAGGTCGCGCAGCACGCCGTGGTCCGACTCCGGCACGCCCAGCAGCGAGCAGATCACCGTCATCGGCAGCGGGAAGGCGAAGGCCGCCTTCAGGTCGACCTCCGGCTCACCCGCCGCCAGGCCGTCCAGCAGCGCGCGGGTGATCTCCTCGACGCGCGGTCGCATCAGCTCCACCCGGCGCGGGGTGAAGGCCTGCGCGACCAGCGCGCGCAGCCGGCGGTGCTCGGCGCCGTCCGTGGTCACCATGCTCGGACCGGGCACCGCCAGGCCGATCAGCGGCCAGGTCCTCGACACCTCACCGCGCTGGTAGGCCCCCCAGTGCGCGGCGTCCTTCACCAGCCGGGCGTCCGTCAGCAGCTCGCGCGCCGCCGCGTGCCGGGTCACCGCCCAGGCGGCCACGCCGCCCGGCAGCTCGACCGGCACCACCGGGCCGGCGGCGCGCAGCAGCGCGCCCTCGGCCGCGCTGTCACGGGCCAGCGGGTCGAGGACGATCGGGGCCTGGGCAGCGGTCATCGGCAACTCTCCTTCGGAGGACGGGCATCGACGGTATCGGTGCGTGTCGACGGGTTTCGCCGGTTCTCGACGGCGACGGGGCTAGACGGGCAACGGGTCAGGCCGGGCACGGGTCAGGCCGGGCACGGTTCAGGCCGGGTGGCCCAGGGTGAACGAGACCGGCAGCGCCACCAGCCCGCGCACCCACGCCGACGGCCGCCACACCAGCGCGTGCTCGGCCACCGCCAGCCGCAGGTCCGGCAGCCGGTCCAGCAGCACCTCGATCGCGGTGGTCGCGATCACCTCCGCCGCTTCCTGGGCCGGGAACGGGCAGCCGTGCTCGCCGTACGAGTAGCTCATGTGCGCCCGGTTGCCCTCGGCCGGACGGCCGTCGGCCTGCCGCACCGACGGGTCCGCGTTCGCCCCGGCGAAGCCCAGCAGCACCATGTCGCCCGCGCCGATCCGCTGGCCGCCCAGCTGGGTGTCCCGGACCGCCCAGCGCCCGGCGAAGATCTGCGTCGGGGTGTCCTCCCAGAGCGCCTCGTTCAGCGCCTGGCTGATGCTGCGCCGACCGCCCGCCAGCGAGGCGGCGAACCGCTCGTCGGTGAGCATCAGCCGCAGCGCGTTGGAGATCCAGTACGAGGACGGCTGGTGGCCGGCGATCAGCAGCACCCGCAGGTCGCGCATCACCTCGTCGTGGCTCAGCCCGGCCTCGTGCGCCAGCATCCGCGAGGCCACGTCGGCGCCCGGGAACTCGGCCTTCTCCTCGACCAGGGCGAGCATCAGCTCCAGCAGCCGCTGGGCACCGGCCGGCGCGTCCGGGCCGCCGTCCAGCATCGCCAGCAGCGCCGCGATCAGCTGCGGCGCCTGCTCCTCGTCCAGGCCGAACACCCGGCACAGCACCAGCAGCGGCATCCGGTGCGCGTACTCGGCGACCAGGTCCGCCTCGCCGCGGCCGGCGAACTCGTCGATCAGCCGGTCGGCGACCTCCTCGGAGTGCTTGCGCAGCTCGTACGGGTCGATCCCGGCCAGCGCGTCGGTGACCGCGCTCGAACGCCGCACGTGCTCCTCGCCCTCGGCGTACAGGATCGAGGGGACGGGCGCCATCATCGGCTTCAGCGGCCAGTCGGCGGGCAGCGTCTCCCAGGCGTGCCAGCGGCTGGAGTCCCGGCCGAACACCTGCGGCTGACCGGTCACCAGCTGCAGCTCGCGGTAGCCGATGACCAGCCAGGCGGGCACGCCGCCGGCCAGCTCGACCGGGGCGACCGGACCGTGCGCGGCGCGCAGCTCGCGGTAGAGCTGGGCCGGGTCGGTCTGGAAGCGCGGCCCGTACAGCGGCGTGGCGCCGGCGTGCGCCGGGCAGCCCGGGGGCGGGGTGGCGGCGGGCTCGGTCACGGGGTGCTCTCCTCGTACATCGCGGTGGGGGCCGCTGCCGGGGCGGCAGCCTCTTCGGAGCCGGGGGCCGGGGCGGCCGCAGCCACAGTCACAGCCGCGGCGTCCCTGGCCGGGTCAACCCCGTCGGCTCCATCGGCTCCGTCGGCTCCGGCCAGGTCGGCCCCGGCCAGGGCCGCCAGGTGGTGGACCAGTTCGATCAGCACCCGCTTGCCGGACTCGCGGTCGCGCGCGTCGCAGTCCACCAGCGGCACCTCGGCCGGCAGGTCCAGCGCCTCGCGGACCTGCTCCAGGGTGTGGGTCGGCTCGCCGAAGTTGTTGCGGGCCACGATGAACGGGGTGCCGTGGTGCTCCAGCCGGTCGATCGCGTGCCAGGACTCCTCCAGCCGCCGGGTGTCCACCAGGACGACCGCGCCCAGCGCGCCGCTGAACAGCCGGTCCCAGAGGAACCAGAAGCGCTCCTGCCCTGGCGCGCCGAACAGGTACAGCACCTGCCGCGCGGAGAGGGTGATCCGGCCGAAGTCGAAGGCGACCGTGGTGGAGCGCTTGCCCCAGGCGCCGGCCGGGTCGATGCCCTCCCCCGCCCGGGTCATCACCTCCTCGGTGTTCAGCGGGCGGATCTCGCTGACCGAGCCGACCAGCGTGGTCTTGCCCACGCCGAAGCCGCCGACCACGACGATCTTCAGCGCGTTGTCGGCGGTCGCCCGCAGCGGGGTGCGCTCGGCGGCGGGCCGGACGTCAGAGCCGTTGGAGGCCATGCAGCACCTGCTTCAGCGTGTCGAGGTCGGGCAGCCGGGCCTTGTTCGGCGCGAACCGGGGGTGGCGGGCGGTGATCCCCCCGGACTCCAGCAGGTCGCCGAGCAGGATCTTCACCACCGAAACGGGCAGCGCCAGCTCCGCCGCCACCTCCACGACGGCGGTCGGGGCCTCGCACATCCGCAGGATCCGGACGTGCTCCGACTGCATCCCGGGCGTCGGCTGCCGCTCGGCGACGATCAGGGTGACCAGGTCGAAGGCGTTCTCCGGGGCGCGGCTGCGGCCCTTGGTGATGGTGTAGAGGCGGTCCGGGTCGTCGTCACGGCCCGGCAGCACCGGCCCGTCGGTCATATCCCCGCGCCCTCCGGTGTGGCGGCGCTCCCGCCCGTCGCCCCGTCCTCCGCGCTGCGGGCCGGTGCGCTGAGGTGGACGCCGATCTGCTCGATCAGGCCGTGCATGTTGTGGCCGACCACGCCGACGTCCGCGTCGTCGTCCGTGACCACTGCGAGGTGCGCTCCCTCACCGGCGGCCACGATGCACAGGATGCCGCCGTGGAACTCGGTCATCGACTGCCGGACGCCGCCGCTGCCGTCACCGAACTCGATCGAGGCGCCGTGCGCCAGGCTCTGCAGACCGGACGCGATCGCGGCCAGTTGGTCGGCCTGGTCGGTGCTCAGCCCGGCGGTGTGGCAGAGCTTGAGGCCGTCGGCGGAGAGAACCAGGGCGTGCCGGGTGCCGGGGGTTGCCGCCAGCAGGTTTTCCAACAGCCAGTCGAGGTCGCGGTCGGGGGCGCTGCTCATCAGGTGTCCTTCTCGGTGACGGGGGAAGCGTCGGGCGGGGTGTCGGTACCGGTGACGGTGCCGGTGTCCGTGGTCGGCGTCGCGGTGGAGCGCTGCTCGCCCTCCATCGGACGGGCGGCGGCCCGGCGGAACGCGCCGAACCGGGCGGCCGCGCTCACCGCGTCGGCGCGGACGGGCTTCGCGGTCCGGTCGGACGCCGGGGCGGTGGTCAGCGTCTGCCCGCGCCGGCGCTGCGGCAGGCCGCTGTCGGTCATCCGGGCGGGCGCGGGCGGCAGGGGGGCGGCGGTGAGCGGGGCGGGTGCGGCCGGGGCGGTGAGCGCGGTCGGCGCGGCGGGCGCCGGCGGCAGGGGCGTGGGGGCCGGACGTGCGGGCGCCGGGCGTGCCGGAGTGAGCGCGGGGCGCGCGGACTCCACGGTCGGCGCCTGCGTCGGGACGGCGGCCGGGGCTGGCGCCGGGGCCGGGTGCGACACCAGCTGCTGCGGGATCAGCATCACCACGCCCGTACCGCCGCGCGCGGACGGCCGGAAGGAGACCTGCAGCCCGTGCTTGCGCGCCAGCACGCCGACCACCGCGAGCCCCAGCCGGGTACCGGCGGAGAGCGTGGTGAGGTCCAGCGGCTCGGCGGAGACGGCCCGTTCGGCCCGGCGCAGCCAGCCGTCGCCCAGGCCGAGGCCGCTGTCCTCGACGGTGACCACCAGTCCGGCGGGCACCTCCTCGACGTAGACGTGCACCTCGGCCGGCGGGGCGGAGAAGTTGGTGGCGTTGTCCAGCAGCTCGGCCAGCGCGTGCATGACACCCTCGGCGGCGTACCCGGCCACCGCGGCGGTGCTGGCGTTGTGCAGCCGTACCCGCTGGTAGGCACCGATCCGGCCGAGCGCGCCGCGCAGCACCGACTCCACCGCGATCGGCTTGGGCCAGCGGCGGCCCGAGCGGGCACCGGTCAGCACCGCGATGCTGTCGGCCATCCGACCCGCCTGGGCGGTCGAGTGATCCAGGCTCAGCAGGTCGCCGAGGACCTCCTCGTCGTGCCGGTGCTGCATCTCGCGCAGCTCGGCGTGCATGCTCGTGGCCAGCGCCTGGACCCGCCCGGCGGCGGTCGCGCAGACCGCGAGCGCGGCGGCCCGCAGCCGCTCGCCCCGGCCGATCTCCTCACCGACGGCGCGCAGCAGCGCGTACTGCGGGTGCTTGCGGTGGGCGGCCAGCGCGCTGTCCACGGCCGCGCCCCCGCGCAGCTTCTTCACCACCTCGGGCACGACGCCCTCGGCGATCAGGTCCAGCTCGGCGCGCTCGGACTCGGCCCGCGCCCGCTCCGCCTCCAGGCCGGCCCGCTCGGCGTCGAGCTCGGCGCGCACCCGGTCCAGCTCGGCGTGCGCGGCGGCGACGTCCCCCTCGGCGCGGGCCTGCCCGGCACGGGCGGCGTCCCGCTCGGCCTCGGCGGCGGTGGCCCGCCCCTTGGCCGCCGTCTCGGCCTGCCGGGCGGAGCCGGCCACGACCAGCGCCGTCATCGTCTCCCGGTGCTGCTCCGCCACGTCCTCGGCGAGCCTGCGGGAGCGCTCGGCGCCGGTCGCCGCGAGGCCGACGGCGATCAGCCAGAGGACGGCGACGGCGCCCACGGCGAGGGCGGTGAGCGGCTGGTGCGCGCTCAGGGCCCGGGTGACGCCGACCGGTGCGGCGACCAGCGCCAGCAGGACGGCGGCCGCGGTCAGGGCGACGGTGCGCGGCGCGGGTCGTCGGCGCGGCCGGCCGTCGGGGCTGGTGGCTTCTCTCATCGGGGCGGTCCTCGGCAACGTCGGCGGGCGGCGGCACGGCGGCGAATCGGCGACGGTCGCGACCGCCGACAGCTGGGTGGGGCGCATACCAGACCGCCCGGCGACGTCATCAAACGTCTCCGGGCGGCTGATCGGTTCACGCTTTCGGCCGATCATATCGATTCAGACATTGCCCTCAAGTGGCCAGTTGACGGGCAGTCTCCTTCATCCACGTCCCTTACACCGATTGGCGACGCAACCCCCGCACGACCGAGCGGCCAGGTTCACACCCTGGACTTCACGGCCGGGGTCCGCAGCCGGGGGGCCACCTCCGGGGGTTCGCAGCCGGAGGTTCACAGCCCGGGGTTCACAGCCCGGGGTTCACAGCCCGGGGTTCAACCCGACGTCCGCTCGATCGCCTCCCGGACGGCCTTCGGGTCCAGTCCGTGGTCGACGATCACCCGCACCGCCGGCCCCTCCCCCTCGCGGAGCACGCCCAGCAGCAGGTGCCCGACCCCGATCTCTCCCGACTTCAGCCGCAGCGCCTCCCGCAGCGAAAGCTCCAGGGCCTTCTTCGCCCGGGGGCTGAACGGCAGCCTCCCCGGCCCGGGCGCGGAGGCCGCGGCGGACCGGAACCAGCCGCGGCGCTTCCCCTCCTCCTCGGACGGGGCATCCAGCGCCCCCTCGCCGAACACCGACTCGACGGCCTCCCGGACGGCGTCCAGGTCGACCCCGATGGAGGCCAGCACCGCGGCGTCGTCCTTCTCGACGGACAGCCGCCGCACGGCTCGCAGCACGGTGTCGTGGTCCAGCCCGGACTCGACCAGCACGGCCGCCGACGGCTCCTCCGGCTGCGCCAGGATCGCCAGGAGCAGGTGCTCGGTGCCGATGTGGCCGTGCCGCAGCGCGCGTGCCTCCAGCTGGGCCCCGACCACCGCCTGTCGCGCCGGCTGGGTGAATCGCTCGAACATCCCTCAGCCTCCGTCCTCGTCCTTGCCGGCTCCCGTACCGGTTCCGCGCCGGGCGTACTTCTTGTGCACGGCCTGCCGGGTCACCCCGAGACAGACCGCGATGTCCTGCCAGGACCAGCCCTGCGACCGGGCGTTGCCCACCTGCAGGGTCTCCAGGCGGTCCGCCAGATCGCGCAGGGCGCGGACCGCCCGGAGCCCCACGGCCGGGTCACGGCTGCTCGCCGCGGCCGCGAGTTCTCCGCTCTCGCTCATGCTGTCAACTTTGGTTGACACCCGCGCCGATGTCAACCCCGGTTGACAGTCGCCGGCCTCACCGGCTGCCGAACCGCTGCTCCAGCGCCTCCTCGAAGGTCCCCACGCCCACCGCGCGCTCCGGCGTCAGGTTCCCGCCCTCGCGCAACCCCCGGCCCACCGCCCCCGGCATCCGCAGCGGCAGCAGCACCCGCCGCTTGCCCGCCGCCCGCAGGTACGCCTCGGCCAGGTCCCGGTACGACCGCACCCGCGGCCCGCCCACCTCCGGCGCGAACCCGGCGGGCTCCTCCCCCACCAGCCCGACGACCGCCGCCGCCACCTCCCGGACGTCCACCGGCTGGACCCGCGCCCCGCTCACCACCGGGAACACCGGCAGCTTCACCGAGGCGTCGAAGAACCTCAGCACCAGGTCGTGGAACTGCGTCGCCCGCAGCACCGTCCACCCCAGCCCCGACTCCCGCACCAGCCGCTCACAGGCCAGCTTCGTCCTGTAGTACGCGAGCGGCACCCGGTCGATCCCCACGATCGACACGTACACCAGGTGCCGCACCCCCGCCTCGCGCGCCCGCGCCACCAGCGTCCGGACCGCCGCCACGTCCGTCTTCTTCTGCGTGGTCGCGCAGTCCACCACCACCTCGACCCCGGCCATCGCCTCCGCGATCCCGACCCCGCTCACCAGGTCCCCGACCACCCACTCGACCCCGTCACCCCCGCCCCGCGCCCGCCGGCTCAACCCCCGCACCGCCACCCCGCGCGCCGCCAGCAGCCGCACCACCTCCCGCCCCAACGTCCCCGTCGCCCCGGTCACCAGCACCGTCCCGTTCACCACACCACTCCTTCCGCCGGAACGCCTTCACCCCTACGGACCGGCCACGGCCCCGATCCGTGACATCGGCGGTTCGGGAAACGAAAAAGGCGGGGCGAGGACATGAAGTCCTCGCCCCGCCTCAGCGGTGGCTCACCCACGCGGGGTCAGCACCGACGACCGGAGCCGGCGGTCAGAGCCGGCGGCCGCCGACGGTCATCCGATGATCAGCTGCAGCCGCTGGTGGAGCCGCAGCCCTCGCAGAGGTAGCAGCTGCCGGCGCGGCGCATCTTGGTGCCGCAGGAGAAGCAGAGCGGGGCGTCGGCGTTGAGGCCGAGCTGGATCTCCATCAGCTCCGTGGAGTTGTGGGCCTGCTTCGGGGCCGCCTTGGGCGCCTCGACGGCCGGGGCCGGCTTGGCGACCACCGGGGCCGACTGGGCGAGCGACTCGGTGTCGAGCTCCTCGGCCTCCAGCGGCTCGTAGGAGCCCGTCTCCAGGTGGCGCTGGCGCTCCTCGACGGAGTGGATGCCGAGCGCCGAGCGGGTCTCGAACGGCAGGAAGTCCAGCGCCAGGCGGCGGAAGATGTAGTCGACGATCGACTGCGCCATCCGCACGTCCGGGTCGTCGGTCAGACCGGCCGGCTCGAAGCGCATGTTGGTGAACTTGGAGACATAGGTCTCCAGCGGCACGCCGTACTGCAGGCCGACCGAGACGGCGATGGAGAAGGCGTCCATCATGCCCGCGAGGGTCGAGCCCTGCTTGGACATCTTCAGGAAGACCTCGCCGAGGCCGTCGTCCGGGTAGGAGTTGGCGGTCATGTAACCCTCGGCGCCACCGACCGTGAAGGAGGTGGTGATGCCGGGACGGCCCTTGGGCAGGCGCTTGCGGACCGGGCGGTACTCGACGATCTTCTCGACCGCGGCGGCCGGGGTCTCCTCGGCCTTGGCCTCGGATTCCTTCTTCTTGGCCGAGAGCGGCTGGCCGACCTTCGAGTTTTCGCGGTAGATGGCGAGCGCCTTGACGCCCATCTTCCACGCCTCGAAGTAGATCTCCTCGACGTCCTCGACGGTCGCGGCGGCCGGCATGTTGACCGTCTTGGAGATGGCGCCGGAGATCCACGGCTGGATCGCCGCCATCATCCGCACGTGCCCCATCGGCGAGATGGAGCGCTCGCCCATCGCGCAGTCGAACACCTCGTAGTGCTCGGACCGCAGGCCCGGCGCGTCCACCACGTTGCCGTGCTCGGCGATGTGGGCGACGATCGCCTCGATCTGCTCGTCCTGGTAGCCGAGGCGGGTGAGGGCGCGCGGGACGGTGCCGTTGACGATCTGCATCGAGCCGCCGCCGACGAGCTTCTTGAACTTGACCAGGGCCAGGTCGGGTTCGACGCCGGTGGTGTCGCAGTCCATCATCAGGCCGATGGTGCCGGTCGGGGCCAGCACGGAGGCCTGGGCGTTGCGGAAGCCGTTCTGCGCGCCGAGGCGCACGACGTCCTGCCAGGTCTTGTTGGCCGCCAGCCAGACCGGGGCGTCCAGCTCGTCCAGCGAGACGGCGTCGAGCGAGGCGTCCGCGTGCTGCTTCATGACCTGCTGGTGGGCGGTCGCGTTACGGGCGTAGCCGTCGTACGGGCCGACGACACCGGCGAGTTCGGCGCCGCGGCGGTAGGCGGTGCCGGTCATCAGCGAGGTGATGGCGCCGGCCAGGGCGCGGCCGCCCTCGCTGTCGTAGGCGTGGCCGGTGGCCATCAGCAGGGCGCCGAGGTTGGCGTAGCCGATGCCGAGCTGGCGGTAGGCGCGGGTGGTCTCGCCGATCTTCTCGGTCGGGAAGTCGGCGAAGCAGATGGAGATGTCCATCGCGGTGATGACCAGCTCGACGACCTTGGCGAAGCGCTCGGCGTCGAACGTGTCGTCGTCGCGCAGGAACTTCATCAGGTTGAGCGAGGCGAGGTTGCAGCTGGAGTTGTCCAGGTGCATGTACTCGGAGCAGGGGTTGGACGCGTTGATGCGGCCGGACTCCGGGCAGGTGTGCCAGTGGTTGATGGTGGAGTCGTACTGGATGCCGGGGTCGGCGCAGGCCCAGGCGGCCTCGGCCATCTTGCGGAACAGCTTCTTCGCGTCGACGGTCTCGATGACCTCGCCAGTCATCCGGGCGCGCAGGCCGAATTCGGTGCCGTTCTCGACGGCGGTCATGAATTCGTCGGAGACGCGGACCGAGTTGTTGGCGTTCTGGTACTGGACGGAGGCGATGTCGTCCCCGCCGAGGTCCATGTCGAAGCCCGCGTCGCGCAGGGCGCGGATCTTCTCCTCTTCCTTCACCTTGGTCTCGATGAAGGCTTCGACGTCCGGGTGGTCGACGTCCAGCACGACCATCTTGGCCGCGCGGCGGGTGGCGCCGCCGGACTTGATGGTGCCGGCGGAGGCGTCGGCGCCGCGCATGAAGGAGACCGGGCCGGAGGCGTTGCCGCCGGAGGAGAGCAGCTCCTTGGAGGAGCGGATCCGGGAGAGGTTGAGGCCGGCGCCGGAGCCGCCCTTGAAGATCATGCCCTCTTCCTTGTACCAGTCGAGGATCGACTCCATGGAGTCGTCGACGGACAGGATGAAGCAGGCGCTGACCTGCTGGGGCTGCTTGGTGCCGACGTTGAACCAGACCGGCGAGTTGAAGCTGAACACCTGGTGGAGGAGGGCGTGGGTCAGCTCGTGCTCGAAGATCTCGGCGTCGTCCGTGGTGGCGAAGTAGCCGTGCTTCTCGCCGGCGGCGCGGTAGGTGAGCACCACGCGGTCGATGATCTGCTTGAGGCTCCACTCCCGCTGGGGGGTGCCGACGGCGCCGCGGAAGTACTTGGACGTGACGATGTTGACGGCGTTGACCGACCAGAAGTCGGGGAACTCGACGCCGCGCTGCTCGAAGTTGATCGATCCGTCACGCCAGTTGGTCATGACGACGTCACGCCGCTCCCAGCGGACCGCGTCGTACGGGTGCACGCCAGGAGTGGTGTGGATGCGCTCCATCCGCAGACCGCCCTTGGGGGCCTTGCCGCCCTTGGCCGCGGCCTTCTCGGACTTCGACCCGCGTGCGGAACCGCTCGTGGTGTCTGTCACTTCTCGCTCCTCCTCCTGGGCAAACGCCCGTAGTGCCCTGAAAAGTCCGGGCACCGCTGGTTCGTTCTTCCGGTGTGCGGACAGGCGGAGACCCTGCCTGTATTCGCACGGTTTGTAGTGTTCTGCGCCCCGTTTCCGGGCACGCCGGGGCCCCGTGGGGCCGATGTGGTGCGGCTGGGCCCCGACTGGGGGCCGGTGCGCCGGCGCCTCCTAGGGCGCGGCGGCGGAGACGGACACACGGGTGTCGTCCGTCTCCGGGGTGCGGGGCCGTTCTGCGCGGAGTTCCGCGATGGCGGCCTCGAAGTCTTCCAGTCCGTCGTACGCCTGGTACACGCTGGCGAATCGCAGGAAGGCGACCACGTCGAGTTCCTTGAGCGGGCCGAGTATGGCCAGGCCCACGTCGTGGGTGGTCAGCTCGGCGTTGCCGCTGGCGCGTACGCACTCCTCGACCCGCTGGCCGAGCTGGGCGAGGGCGTCCTCGGTGACCGGTCGGCCCTGGCAGGCCTTGCGGACGCCGGTGATGACCTTCTGCCGGGAGAACGGCTCGGTGACGCCGCTGCGCTTGATGACCATCAGCGCGGCCGTCTCCACCGTGGTGAAGCGGCGGCTGCAGTCCGGGCACTGCCGACGCCTGCGGATGGAGCTGCCGTCTTCGGTGGTCCGGCTGTCGACAACGCGGCTGTCGGAGTGCCGGCAGAAGGGGCAGTGCACCTGTGGATCCCTCCATGGCGAAACGGGCGGACCTGTTGAGTCTATGCGATACGACCCCGGCCTCGGCAAGCTGATCATGCGCCGTAACCACTAGTACTGGGCACGGAGAGGACTGTAACCACTAGATGTAGGTCTCCAGGGGAAGCGACACCCCTGGCGTGTCGGCGCCGATTAGACTGCCGGAGTCGAGTTTCGCTCGAACATTTACTCGATGTACAACAAAGCCTTGATCGAGTCAGCCAAGTCCCGAATAATTCACTCGAACGTGTGTTTGGCGCAACCTTTCGATAGGAGGTGCGTTGGGCTGGAAAAGGGGAGAGGACAGCCGACGAGAGGGGCCGCCGTGAACACGATCGAAAGCAACACCATCCCGGTGCAGGAACACTCCCAGTTCAAGGTGGGGCAGCGCACCACGAATCAGCAGAGCGTGGACATCAGCATGGACCGCAGCGAAGACCACCGCCTGTCCGGCACGGCCCTTTCCGGCCCCAACCGCGTGCCCGACCAGCCGATCGAACACTCATCCGCCATGGACGACGCCCACGCCTCGCCCGCCCGCGCGATGCCGGGCCGCCCCCCCGGGATCCGCACCGACGAGGCCGGCCTCACCGAGCGCCAGCGCCGGGTGATCGAGGTCATCCGGGATTCCGTCCAGCGCCGGGGGTACCCGCCGTCCATGCGTGAGATCGGCCAGGCCGTCGGCCTGTCCAGCACCTCCTCGGTGGCCCACCAGCTGATGGCCCTGGAGCGCAAGGGCTTCCTGCGCCGGGACCCGCACCGTCCGCGCGCCTACGAGGTCCGCGGCGTCGAGGTGGCCCGCCCGAACACCGCCGAGACGGCCGGCCGCCCGTCCACCTCCTACGTGCCGCTGGTGGGCCGGATCGCCGCCGGCGGGCCGATCCTGGCCGAGCAGACGGTCGAGGACGTCTTCCCGCTGCCCCGCCAACTGGTCGGCGAGGGCGAGCTGTTCGCGCTCACCGTGCGCGGCGACTCGATGATCGAGGCGGCCATCTGCGACGGCGACTGGGTCACCGTGCGCCGCCAGCCGGTCGCCGAGAACGGCGACATCGTGGCCGCGATGATCGACGGCGAGGCCACCGTCAAGCGGCTCAAGCGCGAGGACGGCCGGATCTGGCTGATGCCGCACAACCCGGCGTACGAGCCGATCAACGGCGACAACGCGACCATCCTGGGCAAGGTCGTCGCGGTCCTGCGCCGCCTCTGAGCATCCGGCGGCCCGCCGCACGCGCGACGGGCCCACGACACCGGGAAGGGGCTCCACCGCACGTGCGGGGAGCCCCTCCGGCGTCTTCGAAGGCCTCTTCGAAGGCCTCTTCGCGCCCGTCTTCGGCCCGCGACCTGAGCCCGCGACCTGAGCCCGCGGCCTCAGCCCCGCTTCGTCACCGGCCGCACCGGTGCCGCCGAGGCGTCGATCGCCGCCAGCGAGCGGCGCACCTGGTTGCGGTCCGTGGTGTACCAGAACTCGGGCATCGAGGAGCGGAAGAAGCTCCCGTACCGCTTGGTCTCCACCCGCGGGTCGAGCACTGCCACCACGCCCCGGTCGTCCGCCGCGCGGACCAGCCGGCCGGCGCCCTGCGCCATCAGCAGCGCCGCGTGCGTGGCCGCGACCGCCATGAAGCCGTTGCCGCCGCGCTGTTCGACGTCCTTCTGCCGGGCGCTCATCAGCGGGTCGTCCGGTCGCGGGAACGGGATCCGGTCCATCACGACCAGCTGGCAGGCCGAGCCGGGCACGTCCACGCCCTGCCAGAGCGAGAGCGTGCCGAACAGGCAGGTGGAGGCGTCCGAGGCGAACTCGCGGATCAACTCGCCCAGGGTGTCCTCCCCTTGGAGCAGGATCCGCTGGTCGAGCCGCTCCCGCATCGCCTCGGCGGCCGTCTGGGCGCCGCGCATCGAGGAGAACAGGCCCAGCGTCCGCCCGCCGGCCGCGCCGATCAGCTCGGCCAACTCGTCGAGCATGTCGGGCCGTTCGGGATCGCGCCCGGGATCGGCCAGGTGCTTGGCGACGTACAGGATGCCCTGCTTGGGGTACTTGAACGGCGAGCCGACGTCGATCCCGCGCCAGTGCGGCACCGCGTCCTCGCCGAAGCCGGGGCCGGGCTCCGGGTTGTCCCCGGCTGTCCGGACGTCCGGCAGCCGCGTCTCGGAGGGCAGGCCGACGGAGGCGGCGACGCCGTTGAAGTCCCCGCCGAGCTTGAGGGTGGCCGAGGTGAGGACGACCGAGCGCTCCTTGTACAGGCCCTCGCGCAGCAGCCCGGAGACGCTCAGCGGGGCGACCCGCAGCGAGGCGGTGCCCAGCCCGTAGCGGTCGCTGCGCTCGATCCAGACCACGTCGTACTCGGAGTCCTCCAGCAGCCGCTCGGCGGTCTCGTGCACCGTCTCGGCGGAGGCCATCGCCTGCTTGCGGACGGCGTCCTCGTCGCTGAGCGCCTTGTCCCTGGTCTCCCCCAGCGAGCTGATCACCTGGCGGGCGGCGTCCCGGATCGCGGTGACCGCGTACGCCAGGTACTCGGGCAGTTCCTCGACCCGGCCGGGCTGGGCGGTCTCCATCAGGCCGTGGTAGTTCTCGGCGGCGGCCTGCAGGGCGTCGACGGCCTTCTCGTTGGCAAGCCGGGCGGCCCGCTTCACGGCCCGGTTGACCGCGCCGACGGTCAGCTCGGCGGTGGCCGCGCCGGTGACCCGGTTGACCAGCTCGTGCGCCTCGTCCACGATCAGCAGCCCGTGCTCGGGCAGCACCGGCGCGCCCTCGATCGCGTCGATCGCGAGCATCGCGTGGTTGGTGACGACGACGTCCGCCAGCTTGGCCCGCTCCCGCGCCTTCTCGGCGAAGCACTCCTGCCCGTACGCGCAGCGGGTGGCGCCCAGGCACTCCTTGGAGGTGACCGCCAGCTGGGCCCAGGCCTTGTCGGAGACGCCGGGGCTCATGTCGTCGCGGTCCCCGGTGTCGGTCTCCTCGGCCCAGTCGCGCAGCCGCAGCACGTCCTGGCCGAGCTTGCCGGTGGGCCCGCCGAGCGCGTCCACCGGGTCGAAGAGGCCCTCGCCCTCCTCGCTCGGGGTGCCCTCGTTGGCCCGGTGCAGGCACAGGTAGTTGGAGCGGCCCTTGAGCATCGCGAACAGCGGGCGGCGGCGCAGCACCGGATGCAGCGCCTCGACGGTGCGCGGCAAGTCCCGCTCCACCAGCTGGCGTTGCAGGGCGAGGGTGGCGGTGGCGACCACCACGCGGTCCCCGTGGGCGAGCGCGGGCACCAGGTAGGCGAGGGATTTCCCGGTGCCGGTGCCGGCCTGGACGAGCAGGTGCTCGCTGTGGTCGACGGCGTCGGCGACGGCCTCGGCCATCCGGACCTGGCCGGGGCGCTCGACGCCGCCGACGGCCGCCACGGCGGCGTGCAGCAGGTCGGGGATCCGCGAGCGCGGGACGGTGACGGGCTCGCCGGCGTCTTCGCCGAGGTCCGCCGCGAGCTGGGATTCGGAGTCGTTCGTCATGACCCTCCCAGCCTACGGGGCGGGGGTGACAATCCGGTCCCGTCTCGCGGGCAGCCGGACGTCCACCTCCACCAGTGCGTTCGGCACGGTCCCGAACCGGGCGGCGTGCGGGCGGTGCGGGCGGTCCTGGTAGCCGTCGAGGATCAGCCGGTTGCGGTTGAGGCAGAGCCGCTCGATCCGGGGCAGGAACAGGTCGAACAGCTCGAAGCGCTCGCGCAGCTCGGGGAAGCGGTCCTGGTGGCGGCGGATCTCGGCGCGCAGCAGGGCCCAGAACTCGGTCTCGGGCAGTCCGGTCTGCGCCTCCAGCAGCGGGGCGAGGTAGCGGAAGACGCCGATGAACAGTCCGGAGTGGAGGAACTGGCAGAGCCCCTGCGGGCGCTCCCGCAGCAGTACGTCGGCGACCTCGGCGGGCAGGTCGCGCAGCTCGGGCAGGTCCTGCGAGCTGAGGTTGACGTCGTCCACGAAGTCCTTGACCGCGAGCCGGGTCGGGGTGTCCCGTTCGTCGAAGACCACGATGGCGTTCTCGCCGTGCGGGGAGAAGACCAGCCCGTACCGGTAGAGGAAGTGCAGCAGCGGCGGCAGCATCGCGGCGAACAGCCGGCCGGTCCACTCGGCCGGGGTGAGGCCGGAGCGGGCGATCAGTTCGGCGGCGAGCGCCCGCCCGTCGGAGCCGGTCTGCAGCAGGGCGGCGAGGGTGCGGGCCCGCTCGCCGCCGTCCAGGCAGGGGCCGAGCGGTTCGCGCCAGATCGCGCCGAGCAGTTCCTTGTACTGGTACGGCGCCTCGGGCATCTCCCGGTACAGCGGGTGGTCGACGGTGACGGAGGCGATCTCGCCGAGCAGGATCACCCGGCACTCGTCGCGCAGGAACGGGTCGGCGTCGCGCAGGCCGTGCAGCCAGGCGGTGACGGCGGGCGCGGCCAGGGTGCGTTCGGTGGGCAGGCCGCGCCAGACCAGGGTGTTGAGGATGGACAGCGGCAGTTTGACGGTGCAGCGCTCGGGGCGGGCGGTGTTGAAGAAGGAGCGGATGGACTGCTGGGGCAGCCGTGGGGCGCCGTCCGAGGGCAGCGGGACGATCTCACCGGAGGCGATCCAGGGCGCGAACAGCGGCAGGATCGTCTCGTCCCACTGCCAGGGGTGGACGGGCAGCAGCAGGTAGTCGTCGGCGTCCGGGCCGAGCGCGGCGCGCAGCGCGTCCACGTCGTCCAGCTCGCGGGCGTACAGCTGCTCGGGCCGCTCCAGGCCGGGCACGCCCCGGTACTCGGCGAGCCGGCGGTGGACGGCGATCCAGGGCAGCGGGCGCGGGCTGCGGGCCTCCGGGCTCCAGCGGGCGGCGTCGGCGGCGGAGAAGCCGATCCGGCCCTTGTTGGGGACGATCCAGGGGTGGCCGCCCTGCCGGCCCTCCAGTGCGGGGTGGTCGAGCTCGGCGAGTTCGGCGGCGGTGAGCGCGGTGGCGAGCTGGCGGGCGTCGGCGGTCAGGGTGGCGGAGAGCTCGCGGATCAGGTGGGCGGTGGTCTCGCCGCGCATCCCGAGGGTCTGCCGGGCGTACGGGAGGAAGCGCAGCGGGTCCAGGCCGTCGGGGCGGGAGCAGCGGACGGATTCCGGGTCGACCTGCCAGCCGTCGTAGGCGCCGCGCCGGGCGGTGAACCGGTACTCGGCCTCGGGCAGTTTCAGCAGGTACTCGCCGTCGAGGGCCCCGGGGACGGGTTTGAGCAGTTCCTCGTAGGCGAACTCGCCGAGCATCTTGGCCAGCAGGGCGCAGCCGGCCCGCTGCCAGTGCCCGGCGGTGAGGTGCGGGGGCAGGTAGAGCGGCGGTTCAGCGGCCGACGGTTGCGGCACGGGTCAGCTCCTGGGGGCGAGGGAGGACGGGGGTCAGGTCGAAGGGGGCGGGGACGGGCGGTGCCGGGACGGGCGGTGCGAAGCCGGTCCACGCGGTGCGGTCGGGCAGCCGGTGGACGGTCCGCCCGGTGACGGCGTTGAGGATCACGGCGGCCCGGTGGGCGCCGAGCCCGAGGTCGGGGGTGCCGACGCCGTGGGTGTGCAGTTCGGCGTTCTGGACGTAGAGGCCGCCGGTGAGCCCGGGCCGGGTGGCGACGCGGTGGTCGAGGTCGACCCGGTAGCGTCCGGCCTCGTCCCAGTCGATCAGGTCGGCGAGCGGTTCGAGGGCGGCCGGGCGGGCGGCCCGGTAGCCGGTGGCGAGGACCAGGGCGTCGGTGCGCAGGACGTGCTCGGCGCCGGAGTCGGTGTGCCGGCAGTGCAGTTCGAGGCCGCCGCAGGGGCCGGGGCGGGCGTCGGTGACGGCGGTGCCGGGGGTGATCTCGACCGGGGCGGTGTCGATCGGGCGGCCGATGGTGCGCTCGTAGAGGTGGTCGTGGATCTCGGCGAGGGTCTCGGCGCTGGCGGCCTTGTGGAGCTGCCACTGGGCGGTGACCAGGGCGTCCCGGACGGGGCCGGGCAGGCCGTGGAAGTAGCGGGTGTAGTCGGGGGTGAAGTGCTCCAGGCCGAGCTTGGAGTACTCCATGGGCGCGAGCGCCCGGGTGCGGGTGAGCCAGCGCAGCCGGACGCCGTCGCCCTCGTGGCGGCGGAGCAGGTCGAGGAAGACCTCGGCGCCGGACTGTCCGCTGCCGACCACGGTGATGTCCCGGGCGTCGGCCAGGTCGGCGCGGCGGTCCAGGTAGTCGGCGGAGTGGAAGGCCCGCGGATGGCCGGCGAGGCCGGCGAAGGCTTCGGGCAGCACCGGGCGGGTGCCGACGCCGAGGGCGAGGCTGCGGGCCCGTACGGAGGACCGTCGCCCGGTCGCGGTGTCGGTCAACTCGACCCGGTAGAACGGGGCGTCCCAGTGCAGGGCGGTGACTTCGGTGCCGAAGCGGCAGTTGGCCAGCCGCTCGGCGGCCCAGCGGCAGTAGTGGTCGTACTCGCGGCGCGGCAGCTGGAAGCGCTCGGCAAAGTAGAACGGGAACAGCCGGTCCTGTGCGCGCAGGTAGTTGAGGAAGGACCACGGGTTGGTCGGGTCCACCAGCGAGACCAGGTCGGCGAGGAACGGCACCTGCATCCGGGCTCCGTCCACCAGCATCCCGTGGTGCCAGCGGAACTCCGGGCGCTGGTCGCAGAAGAGCGTGCGCAGTCCGGGGACGGGCTCGGCGAGCGCGGCGAGCGAGAGGTTGAACGGACCGATGCCGACGCCGAGCAGGTCGTACGGCGGCGGCGATGCTGGGGTGTCCACGGGGTGTCCTAGGCGGGGTCGGGGCCAGGCAGGTCGGGGCTGGGCAGGTCGGGGCCAGGCAGGTCGGGGCTGGGCGGCGGCGCTGGGCAGGTCAGGGGCCGGACGGGGGCTGGGCGGGCCGGGGCGCCCGGACGCGCACCATCAGGGCGGCACGCTTGTCGGGCAGGTCGAGTTCGGCGGCCGCGCGGAACCCGGCCCGTTCGAAGGCCCGGACCGAGCGCCGGTTGCGGACGTCCGGTTCGGCGACGACCCGTTCGCAGGACGGGCGGCGGCGCAGGATCCGTTCGGCGAGGGCGGCCAGCAGGACGGCGCCCAGCCCCCGGCCGCGACTGGCGGCGGGGCCGAGCAGCAGGTGGACGCCGGTGTCGTGCGGCCGGGCCGGGTAGTGCGCGGCCAGCGGGTCGAGGTCGGCGCGGTAGACCTCCCAGTAGCTCATCGGCTCGCCGTCGAGCAGGCCGAGGCAGGGGACGCTGCGGCCGTCGCCGTCCAGCTGGGCCCGGACGTGCCGGCCGGTGGTCTCCGGCGGCCCGGCGAGCTCCCAGAAGGCGGCGACCTCGGGGTCGTTCATCCACCCGGTGAGCAGTTCCAGGTCGGCGGGCAGCCGGACCGGGCTGAGCCGGAACTCGCCGGCCGGGGTGGGGATCGCGCCCCATCCGGGCAGGTCGTCCAACATCAGCCACCCGCCACCGGGTTGGGGATGTCCACGTAGACGGACTGGCTGGCGACCGGGCCGACCAGCTCGTCCATGCCGTTGATCCGGGTGAGCAGGTTGGCCTTGCAGGGCAGGGTGGGCGCGTCCAGCAGCAGCCCGGGCAGGGCCGAGCCGGTGGCGGCGACCTGCGGCCCGGCCAGGAACCGGCGCAGCGCGGCCAGCAGCACCGTTTCGTCGGCGAGCTGCTGAGAGCCGAGGGCGCCGATCAGGCCGAGGACGTGGTTGATGCCGAGGTAGTAGGCGAAGTGGTGGTCGATCACCGGGTCCGGCAGGAAGGTGTCGCTGTCGGAGCCGAGGCCGGGCAGCCGGGCGGTGAGCCGCTCGGCGGCGCTCTCCCGGTAGTAGTAGCCCTGGTTGTCGCGGTAGCGGCCGCCGCTGGGCCAGCCGTCGCCGTCCAGCAGGACGAGGCTGTTCTGCTGGTGCGCCTCCAGGGCGATGCCGCCCCGGCCGTCCAGCCACAGGATGGGCAGGACGACGGCGTCCAGGTAGCGCAGGAACCATTCGGCGGCCACGGTCGGCAGCGGGCGGCCGCAGCGCGCGGCGAGCGTCCGCAGGGTGTCGCCCAGCCGGGAGGGCACGGTGTCGCCGGTGCCGAGCGGCTGTTCGGCGACCAGTCCGGCGACGCACAGCGCGCGCTCGGCGGGCGCGAAGGGCTGGGCGCGCAGCACGGTGTCCAGGCCGCCCGGGTCGCCGAGCGCAGGGTGGTCGACGCCGATCCAGGCCGGGTCGCGGACGATGTCGAAGCCGGGGTGGGCGGCCCGCCACTCGGCGGCCAGCCCGCTCTCCAGCAGCCGGTGCATCTCCAGGCCGCGGTGCAGTTCCTTGCGCAGGTTCTCCCGGCGGGAGTTGGTGATCCGCAGGCCCAGCGAGAGCTTGAGCATCCACGGGGTTCCGGGCCGGTAGACGGTGCGGACCGAGGAGGTGGGGTACCAGGGCTCGCCGGCCGGGCCGAGGTCGTGCAGCAGCCCGTCCGCGAGCAGGGCGGCGACGGCCGGGCGGTGGGTGAGTTCGCGGGCCTGCCAGGGGTGCAGCGGGAGGGCGGCGGTGCCGGGCGGCAGCGCGAGGCGGCCGTCGAGCAGGCCGGCGGTGAGCTGTTCTGCGCTCTCGGTGACGGCGGATCCCGCGGCGAGCAGTTCGCGGTCCACGGCGTACCAGTGGAGTCGGAAGGAGCCGTGCAGTTCGGGCGAGTAGGCGGCGCTCTGCGCCGGGCCGAGGCCGTCGCGGCTCTTCGGGGTGGGGTGCAGCGGGTGGCCGAGCAGCAGGGACTGCTCGGCGGCGAGGAAGTGCGAGCGCTCCGGTCCGCCGGGCGCGGCGGCGGTGCGGCGGTGGGCGAGGATCTCGGCGGTGCGGACGACCGAGTCGGCGACCCGGCCGGCGAGGTCGGCGACCTGTCCGGGGTCGGGCCGCTCGGCGGCCGCGGCGGCGAGCAGCGCGGCGGCGGTGACGGCGTCCACCGGAGCGTCGGCGCCCTCCCCCGCGACGCTGCCCTCGCCGACCGCGAGGGTGGCCGGGCCGAAGCGGTGCCAGCCGCCGGGCGACCAGTAGCGGACCGGGGCGGTGAGCCGGGCGGCCCCGCCGAGGACGGCGATCCGCAGTCGGCCGTCCGGCCCGGGCCGGGCCCCGGTCTCCCGCGTCCAGCAGCGCAACAGGGCTTCCACGGCGGCCTGTTCGGCGGCGACGACGGGATCGGGGTGCAGCAGCGGGTCGGGTTCGGGCCGGCCCTGCGCGCTCGCCTCGGGGCGCTCGGGGTCCGGCACCGACTCCCTGCCCCGGCCTGACGGTTGGGGGGTGCCCCTGCTCTCCGGTGTTCTCCCCCCACCGTCGGCCGGGGGTGTCCCCACCGCCCGCTGGTCGCTCGTCGCTTTCGGCGTCGGCGCGCCCTTCGGCTCCCGAGAGGGCTCCGTCGGCTGCGGCGGTTCGGGCGGGGCTCCGGTGAGGGCGGTGCTCAAGGCTGCTCCTTGGGGCGCGTGGGGGTGCGGACGCGCACTGTGGTGGGAGGGGGTCGGCGGGCGCTCGCACCGTTCGCGTCAGGTAAGGGTTACCTATCCCTGAGGGGTGATCACAAGGACGGCTCACTCGTCCGGGTGAAGATCGGGGATTGTCCACCACCGGGGCGAAAAGGCCTGCTGCGCCAGCGAGCCGACCGGGCCGCATCACGGATCGGTGACCTCCGGCCGGCGCCGCAACCCGGGGGGTGGGCACGGCCGTCCTCGTCTGCGGTGGAAGACTCCAGGGCGGCGGGCCGCCGCACCACGGTCCGGCCGCGCACGGTCGGCCCGGCACCGACCGGCCCCACGCCGACCGCCCGACCCAGCACCGACCGACCGAGCACCGACCGACCCGGCACACACCGAGCCGCCGCACACCGACCCGGCACCGACCGAGCCGGCACCGACCGACCGAGCACAGGGGGAAGCGCACAGATGCCTACGATCCACCGGTCAGCCCTGGCCGCCGCCGCGGTCGCGGGAACCCTGCTCGCCGTGAGCGCCTGCGGGCCGGACGGCCCGGCGGGCGACGGGGGAGGCAGCGCCGCGCCGCCGCCCTCCTCGGCCGCGGCGAACGGCGGCACCGGCGGAGGCGGTGTGATCGGCGGGATCACCCTCCCGTCCGGTCTGCCGACCAGCCTGCTGGAGGGCCTGCCGAGGACCTGGGACGACCTGAAGAAGTGGAAGTTCGAGGACTGGGACACCTGGGCGTCCAAGCACGTCTTCAACAACCCGGTGGTGAAGGACTTCTGGGACCCGGACAAGATGGGCGACTCCAAGCCCGCCGAGCCGGCCCCGCCCGCCGCCAAGCCCTCCCCGGCCACCCCGAAGCCCGCCACCGACGACGGCGTGACCGACCCCGAGCCGCCGACGGTCAACGCCGTCGCGATGCCCCGCCCGTACACCAAGCAGCCCTCCGGCAAGGTGTTCTTCTCCGCCAAGGGCGGCCGCGGCAACTGCTCGGCGACGGTGATCGCCGACCCGCAGCACCCCGGCAGGAGCAACCTGGTCTGGACGGCCGGCCACTGCGTGCACGAGGGCAAGGGCGGGAGCTTCTACAAGGACCTGGTGTTCGTGCCCGCCTACAACAACTCGGGTGCCTCCAGCGGCGGCAAGCGCGCCCCGCTGTCCGAACTGGCCCCGCTCGGCACCTGGTGGGCCGACCAGGTCACCACCTCGCCGCAGTGGATGGTCGAGGGCGGCGGCACCGGCGACGCCGCCAACCAGTACGACTTCGCCGTCATGCGCGTGCACAACCAGAACGACACCGGCAAGTCCCTGGAGGAGACGGTCGGTTCGGCCGTGCCGGTGTGGTTCGACGCCCCGCGCGACAAGGTCAGCGTGTCGGCCGTCGGCTACCCGCTGCTCAAGCCGTTCGACGGCCAGGAGCTGTACAGGTGCGACGGCGGCAAGCCGACCCGGCTCTCCTTCGACGCCAAGCGCCCCACGATGCTCACCATCGGCTGCAACATGACCCAGGGCTCCAGCGGCGGCGGCTGGTTCGCCACCATGCCCGACGGGAGGACCGCCCTGGTCAGCAACACCTCGATCGGCACCGAGGGCCACACCTCGCTCAGCGGCCCGTACCTGGAGACGGTCGCCAAGCAGGCCCTGGACTGGATCTCCAGGAAGCAGTAGCCGCCACCGGGGGGCGGTACGGAAACACCAGCACAGCACGGGGGACGATGCAGCATGCCGAGAACCACCAGCCGCGGGCGCCGGGCCAGGACGGCCGGCGCCGCGCTGCTCGCCGTGACCGCCCTGGCGGCGGCCGCCTGCGGTCCGGACGGTCCCGCCAGGCCGGCCGCCCCGCCCCCCGCCCTTCCCACGTCCGCGCCCACCAGTCTGGGCGACCTGACGGGCTGGAAGCTGGAGGACTGGACGAAGTACGTCGCCGACAGCCGGTTCGCCAACGAGACGGCCCCGGGCTTCTGGTCGGCCGCCCGGATGGACGCCGCCAAGCCCCGGCCCACCCCGGAGTACTCACTGACCGCCCCCGCCGCCCCCGGCGTCGAACGGGACGCCCCGCCCGCCGCCGTCCCCGCCAAGCCGCAGCCGCACCCGTACGGCCAGGCCACCGCCGTGGTCGGCCGACTCTTCATGACGACGCCTCAGGGCGACGCCACCTGCTCCGCCACCGTGGTCTCCGACCCCGCCAACCCCGGCCGCAGCAACCTCGTCTACACCGCCGCGCACTGCCTGCACGACGGCAGGGGCGGCGGCTGGCTGAGGAACCTGGTCTTCGTGCCCGGCTTCAACCGGGACGGCCAGGCGAGCCACGGCAAGCCGTACTCCGACGCGCAGGCCGCCCCGTACGGCCGGTGGACGGCGGTGCGCGCGATGGTGTCGCCGACCTGGCTCCAGGAGAGCGGCGTCGGCGCCCACAACCAGTTCGACTACGGGATCCTCCGGGTGCGCGCCGAGAGCGACTCCGGCACGTCCCTGGAGGAGACGGTCGGCGGCTCGGTCCCGATCTGGTTCAACGCCCCGGCCGACCAGATCACCGCGGCCGCCGCCTACGGCTACCCGGCCGAGCGGCCCTTCGACGGCATGGAGCTGGACCACTGCGACTCCCCGGTCCCGCCCGCCCGGATCTCCTTCGACCCGGCCCGCCCGCCGATGTACGTGATCGGCTGCACCATGACCGCCGGCTCGAGCGGCGGCGGCTGGTTCATCACCAGGGACGGCAAGCCCAACCTGATCAGCGTCGGCGCGATCGGCAACCGCAACCCCGCCGGGTACCAGGCCGGACCCTCGCTGCAGGACCAGGCGAAGCAGGCCTTCGACTACTTCGCCAAGAACGTCAGATGACCCCCGGCGGAGGCCGGCCGACCCCCGTGGAGCGTGACCCGGCGGAACGCGGAAGGGCCCCCGGGACCGTCGCCGGTCCCGGGGGCCCTTCCCCGCGCTTTCGCCTGCGCTTCGGCCTCAGCCCCGCAGGGCCACCGTGAAGTACTCCAGCTCGGCGGCCAGCTCGGCCGGCACCTTGGCGTGCAGCAGCGTGCCCTCGCCGGTGTGCTCGGTGGAAAGCAGCTCGCCCTCCGCGTGCACCCGGGAGACCAGCGCGCCCTGGGTGTAGGGCACCAGGACCCGCACCTCGACGGCCGGTCGCGGCAGCTCGTCGTCGATGAGCTTGAGCAGCTCCTCGATGCCCGCGCCACTGCGGGCCGACACCACGATGGCGTGCGGCTCGCGGCGCAGCAGGCGCTGCAGCACGTGCGGGTCGGCGGCGTCCGCCTTGTTGATCACCACGATCTCCGGCACGGCCTGCGCGTCGACCGAGACGATGACCTCGCGGACGGCGGCCAGCTGGGTCTCCGGCTCGGGGTGCGAGCCGTCCACCACGTGCAGGATGAGGTCCGCGTCGGCGACCTCCTCCATGGTCGAGCGGAAGGCCTCGACCAGGTGGTGCGGCAGGTGCCGGACGAAGCCGACGGTGTCGGCCAGGGTGTAGACCCGCCCGCTCGGGGTCTGGGCCCGGCGCACGGTCGGGTCCAGGGTGGCGAACAGCGAGTTCTCCACCAGGACGCCCGCGCCGGTGAGCCGGTTGAGCAGGGAGGACTTGCCGGCGTTGGTGTACCCGGCGATGGCCACCGACGGCACCTGGTGGCGCCGGCGCTCCTGGCGCTTGGTGTCGCGGCCCTTCTTCATGTCGGCGATCTCCTTGCGGAGCTTCGCCATCTTCTCGCGGATCCGGCGCCGGTCGGTCTCGATCTTGGTCTCACCGGGACCGCGGGTGGCCATGCCGCCGCCGGACGAGCCGGAGCCGCCACCACCCATCTGCCGGGACAGCGACTGACCCCAGCCTCGCAGCCGCGGCAGCATGTACTGCATCTGCGCGAGCGCGACCTGCGCCTTGCCCTCCCGGGACTTGGCGTGCTGGGCGAAGATGTCCAGGATCAGGGCCGTCCGGTCGACGACCTTGACCTTGACCACGTCCTCCAGGTGGATCAGCTGGCCGGGGGTGAGCTCACCGTCGCAGACCACGGTGTCGGCGCCGGTGGAGGAGACGATGTCGCGCAGCTCCTGCGCCTTGCCGGAGCCGATGTAGGTGGCCGCGTCGGGCTTGTCGCGGCGCTGGATGACGCCGTCCAGCACCTCGGAACCGGCGGTCTCGGCGAGCGCGGCGAGCTCCGCCATGGAGTTCTCCGCCTCCTCCAGCGTGCCGTCGGTCCAGACGCCGACGAGCACCACGCGCTCCAGGCGGAGCTGGCGGTACTCGACCTCGGTGACGTCTTCGAGTTCGGTGGAGAGGCCGGCGACCCGGCGCAGGGCGGCGCGCTCGCTGCGGTCGTACTGGTCGCCGTCGTAGTGGTGGTCGAGGTCCTCGTCGATGGCCGCGAGGTCCTCGTCCATGAGGGCTTCCGCCCGCAGACCGTCAAGGCGGCGCGGAGCGTCGGCGTGGTCGCGGGTGTCGAACGTGGAGGTCATTCTGTCCTTTGGCTGCTGGTACGGGTGGCCTTCGGGGACCGCCGCGCGGTCCCTTAAGGAGTGTGCCCAGCTGCCGCCCCGGCTACCGTCCGGGCGGGGTGAGCTACCCCTCGGGTCCTCGGCTGCCACCGGGGCTCCTGTGCCCTGTGAACGCCGCGGACCGGCCGTGAATTCCCCATGATGGTCGCACGCCCGGCGCGGGCCGGTCATCCCATTTCCGGTGCGGCGGCGCCGGAAGCGACCGGTCCCGCCCGGTGGCACGGAACGCCTAACCGACCTCCGGGGCGTGCGGGCGGCTGACGTCGTACACCCCGGAGACCCGCAGCATCGCCCGCATCAGCCCGGGCAGCGCGCCCGGCTCGGGCAGTTCGACGGTGTAGGTGTGCCGGACCCGCGACTCCTGGGGCGGCTCGACCTCGGCCGAGACGATGCCGACGCCCGCGGCGGAGATCGCCGCGGTGAGGTCGGCCAGCAGCCGGGGCCGGTTCAGCGCCTCGGCCCGCAGGGTGGCCCGGTGACCGGCCGCCGGGGCGCCCTGCGGCTGCCAGTGGACCTCCAGCGGGGCCCGCCCGTCCGCCCGCATCCGCTCTCCCGCCGGGCAGCCGGTGCGGTGGACGGCCACGGCGCCGCCGCGGATCGGGTAGCCGGCCACCTCGTCCGGCGGGACGGGCGTGCAGCAGCGCGCCAGCCGTACGGCCGCCCCGGGCCGGCCGGTCACCGCGACCGGGGCGGCCCGTTTCTCGGCGGTGCGTCGGCCGGGCGGGGCGGGCTGGGCTCCGGCCGGGCCGGTACGGACCGCCGGCAGCCGGGCGGGCGGGTCGGCCAGCCAGCGCTCGATGGCCAGCCGGGCGGCGGGGGTGTGGGCGTGCGCCAGCCATTCCGGGGAGGGGCCGGAGGGCTGCCCGCCGCCGGCCGGGAGGGTCTCGGTGAGCACCGCGATCAGGTCGCCGTCCTCGAGCACGGTGGAGAGCGCGCTGAGCCGCCCGTTGACCCGGACGCCGATACATCGGTGGCCGGTGTCCTCGCCGAGCAGGTAGGCCGCGTCCACACAGGTGGCTCCGGCCCTCAGCTGAAGCGTTTCGCCGCTCTCCGTCACGACGGTGATCTCGCGGTCGCCGGCCAGGTCGGCGGTGAGCGCGGACCAGAAGGCGTCCGGGTCGGGCGTGTCCTGCTGCCACTCCAGCAGTCGGCTGAGCCAGCCCGGCCGGGCCGGGTCGGTGCGGTCCAGCTCGTCGGTGTCCTGGGCGGCGGCGGCCGGGGACGGGTCGCCGAGCGCGACCACCCCGGTCTCGGCGACCTCGTGCATCCGGCGGGTGCGGACCAGCACCTCGACCACCGCGCCGCCGCTCAGTGCCACGGCGGTGTGCAGCGACTGGTAGAGGTTGAACTTGGGCGCGGCGACGAAGTCCTTGAACTCCCCGGGCAGTGGCGTCCAGCAGGTGTGCAGTTCGCCGAGCACGGCGTAGCAGTCCGCGTTCTCCTCGACGACCACCAGCAGTCGCCCGAAGTCGGCCGGCCGCGGCGCCTGCGGCAGGCCGTCCGGCCCGGGCGCGCCGGACCGCTTGAGCAGCACCCGGTGCAGCGAGACGCAGTGCCGGGGCCGCACGGTCACCTCGGCGGCCACCCCGGCCTCGGCCAGGTGCCGGGCCAGCTGCCGGGCGAAGGGTTCCAGCACGGTGTCCGGCTCGGCCTCGTGGTCGGCCGTCAGGGCGCGGGTGCGGGCGTGCTCCTCGGGGTGCAGGGTGGCGAAGACGATGTCCTCGAGCTCCGCCTTGAGCACCTGGATGCCGAGCCGCTCGGCCAGCGGGATCAGCACGTCCCGGGTGACCTTGGCGATCCGCACCTGACTGGCCGGCTTCATGTGCCGGATGGTGCGCATGTTGTGCAGCCGGTCGGCCAGCTTGATCACCATCACCCGGACGTCGTCCCCGGTGGCGACCAGCATCTTGCGGAAGGTCTCGGCCTCGGCGGCGGCGCCGAAGTCGACCTTCTCCAGTTTCGTCACCCCGTCGACCAGGTAGGCGACTTCGGGTCCGAATCCGGCACCCACCTGGTCCAGCGTCAACTCGGTGTCCTCGACCGTGTCGTGGAGCAGCGAGGCGACCAAGGTGGTCGTCCCGGCGCCGAGTTGGGCCAGGATCATGGTGACGGCCAGCGGGTGGGTGATGTACGGCTCACCGCTCTTGCGCTTCTGGCCGCGATGGCTGGCCTCGGCGAGCCGGTACGCCCGGGCGAGCAGGCCGAGGTCGGCCTGCGGGTGGTGCTGCCGGTGGACCCGGACGAGCGGTTCCAGGGCGTCCGGCACGGGCGGCCGGCCGGTGGCCAGTAACGCGGCCCGGCCGGCTCGGCCGAGGGCGGCCCGGCCGAGCTCTCCGAGGGGCCTCCTGGCCCCGGCCTGCCGTACGGTCGTCGGCTGCCCCGTCAGGGACTGCCCGGCTTCGATGGTCATCGGCACCTCCGGCAACGTCGCCGGGCGCGGCCCCGCTGGGGACGGTGATCTTGCTGCCCCTCCCAGGGGTGATCGACCCGGTGGTCCATGCTACCGAGCAGAGCACGTTCCGCGACGCCGTGATTCCCGTCCGCGACCGGTATCACCCGATCGGGGGGATTCGTCACCGCACGAATTGGGCAAACCGGGCCGTCAGCTCCGGCGGGCGGACTCCCACCAGCGCGCGTCCAGCCGCCCCTCGGCCACGATCACCGCCGGCCCGGTCATCTCCACCCGGCCGTCCGGGTGCTCGGTGATGACCAGCCGGCCGCCCAGCACGTCCACGGTGTACGCGACGGCCTCGCCGGTGACCGCCGGGTCGGCGCCGTCCCGGCGGATGGCGGCCACCGCGACGGCGCAGGCGCCGGTGCCGCAGGAGCGGGTCTCGCCCGAGCCGCGCTCGTGCACCCGCATCGCGACGTGCCGCGGCCCGCGGTCCACCACGAACTCGACGTTGACGCCCTCGGGGTAGGCACCCTCGGGGCTGGTGAGCGGCGCGGCGAACAGCTCGCCGGCATGGTCCAGGCTCTCCACGAAGGCCACCGCGTGCGGGTTGCCCATGTTGACGTTCAGCGCCGGCCAGCGCCGCTCGCCGACCGTGACCTCGATGCCGTCCGGCCCGGGCAGCCGGGCGCGGCCCATGTCGATGGTGACGTCGCCGGGCGTGCCGTCCTCGGCGTCCTCGGCGACCGTCGCGGTGAGCACCCCGGAGCGGGTGGCGACGGCCAGCTCGCCGGGCTTGGCCAGACCCGCCTCGACCAGGAAGCGGGCGAAGACCCGCAGGCCGTTGCCGCACATCTCGGCGATGCTGCCGTCGGAGTTGCGGTAGTCCATGAACCACTCGGCCCGGTCGGCCATCCCCGCCGATGCCGGGTCGGCGGCCGAGCGCACCACGCGCAGCAGCCCGTCCCCGCCGATGCCGGCCCGCCGGTCGCACAGCGCGGCGACGGCCTCGGGGCCGATCTCCAGCGCGCCGTCCGGGTCCGGGACGATGACGAAGTCGTTCTGGGTGCCGTGCCCCTTGAAGAAGGGGATGCCGCCCTGCTGAGGAGAGGATGCGCTCACCCCTCCGATGGTACTGATACTCGCCGGCTCGCCTCCGGGGCGGGGAGAGCGGGGGGCGGAGGCCGTGAGCCCGGCCTCAGCGCAGGTAGGCGACCCGCCAGACCGCGAGCGCGCAGGCGGCCAGCGCGATCACGGTGTACAGCACGATCGCCTTCCAGCCGGCCCGCTGCCCGGAGCCCCGGCGCGGCAGTCCCGGCCACTTGTAGCCCGCGTGCCGGGCGGCCATCGCGCCCCAGCCGACCGAGGCGGCGGTGAGCAGCAGCCCGAGCATCCCGACCATGGTGGCGCGCGCCCCGGCCGAGCCGAAGGCGAGCGGGAAGGCGAACATCAGCGAGCCGAGGGTGCCCAGCAGGGCGATCGGCAGCGTCTGCCACCAGCGCAGCCGGCGCCGCGGGCGGATCTCCCGCTCGTGCACCGCACCGCCGGGCGGGGTACGGGTGTCCAGGGCGGGCAGCGCGACCGCGTACGAGGTGGGCGTCTCCAGTCCGGTCAGCACGGGGAGGTCACCCATCGTCGACTCGTCGAACTCCTCGGCCGGCGCGGTGACGCTTCCGCTCTGGCCGGGTTCGGGGCCGGTACCCGTCGACACGCGGCCTCCCCTGACAGTTCGACACGAGCGGACTCGCGGTCGGGCACGGTCGGCCCGTTCGGCCGACTCCTATGGCTTCGATGATGGCATGTCCAGGGAGGCGTTCCGGGGCCTGACCGGGGTCGACGGGTGATCCGTGGCCATCACGTGATCGGGCCGTGACCGCCGGTTCGTCCTGCACGGTCGCCTGCGCGCGCAGGTGCACCGCCGAATTGGCCGGAACCCGTCCTACGCGGCCGGAACCCCCTGACGGTCGATCAGTTCGAGGGAGTGTTCCAGCAGCTCGACGGGGTCGGTGCCGGCCGGTCGGGAGAGCCAGTTGATCCGGTCGTCCCGGCGGAACCAGGACTCCTGGCGGCGGGCGAATCGTTTGGTCGCCCGGACGGTCTCGGCCCGCGCCTCGTCCTCGGTGCACTCGCCGGCGAAGTGGTCGAGCACCTGCTGGTAGCCGAGCGCCCGGGAGGCGGTCTTCCCCTCCCGCAGCCCGACCTTCTCCAGCGCCCGCACCTCGTCCGGCAGTCCGGCCGCCCACATCCGGTCGACCCGCAGCGCGATCCGTTCGTCCAGCTCGGGGCGCGGCACGGCGACGCCGATCTGCACCGCCTCGTACACGGCGGTGTTGCTCGGCAGGTTGGCGGTGAACGGCTGCCCGGTGATCTCGATGACCTCCAGCGCCCGGACGATCCGCCGCCCGTTGCCGGTGAGGATCGCCTCGGCGGCGGCCGGGTCCAGCTCGGCCAGCCGGCGGTGCAGCGCGTCCGGGCCGGCCGCCTCCAGCTCGGCCTCCAGCCGGGCCCGGACCGCCGGGTCGGTGCCGGGGAACTCCATCTCGTCGATCGCGGCCCGGACGTACAGCCCGGAGCCGCCGACCAGGACGGGGGTGCGCCCGGCGGCGAGCAGCCGGTCGATCTCGGCGCGGGCCAGCCGCTGGTACTCGGCCACGCTGGCGGCCTCGGTGACGTCCCAGACGTCCATCAGGTGGTGCGGTACTCCCCCGCGCTCGGCCATGGTGAGCTTGGCGGTGCCGATGTCCATGCCCCGGTACAGCTGCATCGAGTCGGTGTTGATCACCTCGCCGTCGAGGCTGCGGGCGATGGCGACGGCCAGATCGGACTTGCCGGCGGCGGTCGCGCCGACGATCGAGATGACGCGCGGGGTACGGAGGCTGCTCACCGTTCCAGTTTCGCACTGCTCCGTTTTCGCGAGACCGCCTCACCCGCGCACCGGGCTGCCGCTCGCCCGCCGCTGCGCGACGATATGACTGTCCCCGAGTCCGTTTCCGACCGTTTCCCCAGTTGGCGCCCGGTTTGCGAACGCTTCCCCGGGTACGGACGTTGTGCAGGGGACGGGGATGGACGGACGACAGGGAAGGGTGAGACCGCCATGGGTCTGATGGACAACCTCAAGGGCAAGGCCGAGGAGCTCAAGGAGAAGGCCAGCGAACTGGCCGGCAAGCACAGCGACCAGATCGATCACATCGTGGACAAGGCCGGCGGCGCGATCGACAAGGCGACCAAGGGCAAGTACAGCGACAAGATCGAGCACGGCGCCGACAAGGCCAAGGACGCGGTCGGCGACTTCGCCCACAAGCCGAAGCCGGGCGACGAGGGCCGGCCCCCGCCGTCGCCGCAGTCCCCGCAGTCCCCGCCGTCGCCGCCGTCGCCGCAGCCCCCGCAGTCCCCGCCGTCGCCGCCGTCGCCGCAGCCCCCGCAGTCCTGACCCGCCGGGTCCTGTCCTAGGACCAGGACGCCACGAAGTACCCGACCCCGTACGGCGCGTCCTGGTAGTCCAGTCGCCCGGTGAGGCCGGCGCCCTCAGCGGCGCCGGCCAGCACCTGCCAGGGCGCCCGGCCCTCGGCCTTGAGTTCCGCGGCCACGCCGGTGTCCAGCGCGGCCAGGGCCGGCAGGTCGGCCGAGCCCAGGGCGGCGGCCAGCGCCGCGTCGAAGCCCTCGGCCCGCTCGTCCAGGTAGCCGGGCGCCTTCACCGACCGGCAGGCGCTGCCGTCGCCGAGCACCAGCAGGGCGACCCGGTCGGCGAGCCCGGCCAGGCCCTGGCCGAGGCCGAGCATCCGGTCGGCCGGGGCGTCGGCGGGCACCGCGCACGCGTGCGTGGGCAGGGTCACCCCGGCGCGCTCCAGTAGCCAGGCGCCGACGGTCAGCGAGGGCGCCAGCTCCGGCCCCTCGACCCGGTCGCCGGGCAGCTTGGCGATCAGCGGCACCCCGTAGCGGTGGAAGGAGCCGGCCCCGCCCTCGGTCCACACCTCGGCCTTCGGCCCGGTGCCGACCACCACGACCAGCTGCGGACCGGCCGCGACCAGCGCCGCCAGCGCCTCGTCGCAGGCGACGCGCAGCGCGTCCAGCTCGGCGGCCGCCCCGGCGGCGACCTCCGGGACGAGCAGCGGCGGACAGGGGCACACGGCGGCGGCAACCAGCATGTGGATCACTTTAGAGCCTGTCGCCCGGAAGCCGGACGGCCCGGCGGGAGCCGAAGCTCCCACCGGGCCGTCCGGAATGCGCGCGGGTCAGTCGCCGCAGCAGGCCCCGCCCGCCGGCGCGGCCAGGGGCAGCGCGGCCGGGGCGCCGATGGACGGCAGGCCGAGCATCACGCCGGCCGGCGCGGCGGGCTTGGCCTGGCGCTTCTCCCAGGCGTCGCCGGCCCGGGTGCGGCGCACCGCGAGCGCCGGGCCCTCGGCGAGCAGGTGGTGCGGGGCGGCGTAGGTGATCTCGACGGTCACCATGTCACCCGGGCGCACCGGCTCCTCGGGCTTGGAGAAGTGCACGAGCCGGTTGTCGGGGGCGCGGCCGGAGAGCCGCCGGGTCCGGTCGTCCTTCTTGCCCTCGCCCTCGGCGACCAGGATCTCCAGGACACGGCCGACCTGCTTCTTGTTCTCCTCCCAGGAGATCTCCTCCTGGAGGGCGATCAGCCGGTCGTAGCGGGCCTGCACGACCTCCTTCGGCACCTGGTCCGCCATCTCGGCGGCCGGGGTCCCGGGGCGCTTGGAGTACTGGAAGGTGAAGGCGTTGGTGAAGCGGGCCTCGCGGACGGTGTGCATCGTCTCCTCGAAGTCCTCCTCGGTCTCGCCGGGGAAGCCCACGATGATGTCGGTGGAGATCGCCGCGTCGGGCATCGCCGCGCGGACCTTCTCGATGATCCCGAGGAAGCGCTCCTGCCGGTAGGAGCGGCGCATCGCCTTGAGCACGCGGTCCGAGCCGGACTGCAGCGGCATGTGCAGCTGGTGCATCACGGTCGGGGTCTCGGCCATCGCGGCGATCACGTCGTCGGTGAAGTCGCGCGGGTGCGGCGAGGTGAAGCGGATCCGCTCCAGGCCCTCGATCTGGCCGGCGGCGCGCAGCAGCTTGGAGAAGGCCTCGCGGTCGCCCAGGTCGGAGCCGTAGGCGTTGACGTTCTGGCCGAGCAGGGTCACCTCGATGACGCCCTCGTCCACCAGCGCCTCGATCTCGGCGAGGACGTCGCCGGGGCGGCGGTCCTCCTCCTTGCCGCGCAGCGCGGGGACGATGCAGAAGGTGCAGGTGTTGTTGCAGCCGACCGAGATCGAGACCCAGGCGGCGTACGCGGAGTCGCGGCGGGTCGGCAGGGTGGAGGGGAAGGTCTCCAGCGACTCCAGGATCTCGACCTGGGCCTTCCGCTCGATCGCGGCCCGCTCCAGGAGCGCCGGGAGGTGCCCGATGTTGTGGGTGCCGAACACCACGTCGACCCAGGGGGCGCGCTGGACGATGGTGTCGCGGTCCTTCTGGGCCAGGCAGCCGCCGACGGCGATCTGCATGCCCTTGTGGCGGCTCTTGACCGGCGCCAGCTGGCCGAGGTTGCCGTACAGCTTGTTGTCGGCGTTCTCGCGCACCGCGCAGGTGTTGAACACCACCAGGTCCGGGTCGCCCTCGGCCCCGGCCTTGACGTAGCCCGCCTCCTCCAGCAGCCCGGACAGCCGCTCGGAGTCGTGGACGTTCATCTGACAGCCGTGCGTGACGACCTTGTAGCTCTTCAATCCGCTCTCACCGCTCACCAGACCAGGGTACGGGCAGCCGCGAAGCGCTTTTCCCGACGCTTCCCCGTTCCGTTCCACTCCCGTTCCGCCGGAGCGCCTGGCAGTATCCCTGCATGACCCCCACCACCCCGTCCCGTCTCGGCGCCGCCGTCCGCACCGCGGCCCGCAGCCCACTGTGGCGGACGGTGCTGGTGCTGGTGCTGCTCGTCGCCGGCTTCGGCGGCTGGTGGCTGTCGGCGGGCCGCTCGCCCGGGTACCCGCGCGGGGAGGTCCGCTTCGCCACTGGCGTGCAGCGCGGCGTCTACGACCGGTACGGGCAGCTGCTGCAGGAGCACGTCTCCCGGACGATGCCGGGGGTGCGGCTGGCCCTGGACAACACCGAGGGCTCGATAGACAACCTCACCCGGGTGATCACCGGCCGGGACACCTTCGCGATCGCCACCGCCGACGCGGTCGCCGACTACCAGGGCCCCGGCAAGGACCGGCTGCGGGCGATCGCCCGGCTCTACGACGACTACCTGCAGCTGATCGTCCCGGCCTCCTCCCCGGTGCGCCGCACCGCCGACCTCAAGGGCCTGCGGGTCGGCGTCGGCCTGCCGCAGTCCGGGGTGAACCTGGTGACCAAGCGGCTGCTGGCCGCGGCCGGGCTGGACCCGGAGCGCGACATCGTGCCGGTGCCGGCCGGGGTCGGCGAGGCCGCCGACGACCTGCGCGCGGGCCGGTTGGATGCCTTCTTCTGGTCCGGCGGCCTGCCCACCAGCGCGCTCACCGACCTTTCCGACCACGTCCCGATCCGGGTCGTGCCGCTGGGCGACCTGTCCGAGGCCCTGCACAAGGCCGAGGGCGGCGGCACCGACGCCTACCGGGCGGCCACCATGCCCAAGAACACCTACCCGAACGCCGAGCCCAAGGACGCGGTCGCCACGGTGGCCGTGCCCAACCTGCTGATCACCCGGGACGACGTGGACGCGGACCTGGTCGAGGGCATGACCCGCGCGGTGATCGACAGCCGCGACCGGATCGGCGCCCAGGTGCACGCCGCCCAACTGGTCGACCTGCGCACCGCCGTCTACACCGACCCGCTCCCGCTGCACACGGGCGCGGCGCGCTACTACCGCTCCGTGAAGCCCTGACCCACCGCTCGGTGAAGCCCTGAGCCATCGCTCCGTGAAACCCTGCGCCCCAGCCCGGACAGCACCGGGCCGCCGTCGGGGCCCGGCTACTTCTTCTCCGGATTCTCCGGCCGCGGCACCGCCAGCGTCACCGCGAGCCCGGTCGGCTTGACCGGTGCGAAGCCCAGCGAGCCGCCGCCGGCCGCCAGCAGGGTGCGGGCGATGGACAGGCCCAGCCCGGAGCCGTCCACGTTCTGGTGCCGCGGGCTGCGCCAGAACCGGTCCCCGGCCCGGGACAGCTCGTCCGCGGCGAGGCCGGGCCCGGCATCGGTGACGGTGACCGCGACCTCGTCCCGGCGGACCGCGACCCGCAGCCGCACCTCGCTGCCGGCCGGGCCGAACTTCAGCGCGTTGTCCACCACGGCGTCCAGGGCCGAACCGAAGCCGATCGGGTCCGCCATGCCGACCGCCAGCGCCGGGCCGTCCCAGCGCAGCCCGATCCCGCGCTGCTCGGCGACCGGCCGCCAGGCGTCCACCCGGGCCAGGGTGAGCTGGGCGAGGTCGGTGCGCTCCGGCTCCGGGCGGGCGTGCTCGGCGGTGGCCAGCCCCAGCAGGTCGTCCAGCACCCGGGCCAGCCGGGTGCCCTCCTCCCGTACGCCGCTGAGCTCCTCCTCGTGGCCCTCGGGCAGTTCCAGGCCGAGCACCTCGACCCGCAGGAGCAGTGCCGAGAGCGGGTTGCGCAGCTGGTGCGAGGCGTCCGCGACGAAGGCCTTCTGCTGGTCCATCGCGAGCACCACGTGGTCGGCCATCTCGTTGAACGAGCGCGCCAGCCGCTGCAGTTCGGGCGGTCCGCCGCCGGGGGCGACCCGGGCGGCCATCCGGCCGGTGGCGATGTCGTGGGTGGCCCGGTCCAGGGTGCGCACCGGGCGCAGCACCCACTCGGTGAGCCGGACGGCCAGCAGCACGGCGACGATCATCGCGGCGGCCTCGCCCGCGACCAGCACCAGCCACTTGTGCAGCACCCGGGTGCGCAGCCCCCCGGTGGGGGACTCGCTCAGCACCACCGCGACCACGTCGCCGTCGCGCACCACCGGGGCGGCCACGGTGATCGTCCGGTCCGGCGTCCACGGCCAGACCTGCGGTGGGTTGTGGCTGCGCCGCCCGTCCAGCGCCTCCTGGAAGGCCTGGGCGCCCCAGCCGGCCGAGGGCACCCGCCAGGTCTCGGGGGCGGCGGCGATCGGCAGGCCGTCGCGCTGGAAGATGCCCAGGCGCACGCCGTACAGGTCGTAGTAGCGGCGGACCTCGGCGTCGATCGAGTGCTGCCGGCTGAGGTCCCCGGGGGCGGGTTCCGGGTCGCCCTTGCGCGCGGAGTCGGCGGCGCCGGAGGTGGGCAGGTCCTGGGCGAAGCGGGCGGCGTCGTCGAGCCGGTCGACGACGACCGTGGTCTGCTCGGCCGCCGCGACCGCCGCCGCGAGCGGCAGCCCCAGGGCGGCCAGGACGCAGAGCATGAGGGCGATCAGGATGCCGAGCAGGCGGGTGCGCACGTGCGGTCAGTGCTCCGCGGGGGTGTTCGGGGCCGGGTCCGCCGCGGCGGGCGCCGGGGACTCGGGGATCAGGCGGTAGCCGACGCCGCGGACGGCCTCGACCAGCCCGGGCAGTGCGAGCTTGTTGCGCAGCGAGCCGATGTGCACCTCCAGGGTGCGCCCGTTGCCCTCCCAGCCGCTGCGCCAGACCTCGCTGAATATCTGCTCGCGCCGGTAGACCACGCCCGGGCTCTGCGCGAGCAGGGCGAGCAGGTCGAACTCCTTGCGGGTGAGCGGCACGTCGCGGCCGTCCACGCTGACCCGGCGGCGTTCCCGGTCGATCAGGATGCCGCGGGACTCCAGCGGGCCGCGCTGCTGCGGCACGGTGTCGGGCGCGGGCACCGACACCGAGGAGGGGGCTGCGCCGCGGCGGGCCACCGCGTGGATGCGGGCGAGCAGCTCGCCCATGTCGTACGGCTTGGTGACGTAGTCGTCGGCGCCGAGGTTGAGGCCGTGGATCCGGGAGCGGACGTCGGCGCGGGCGGTGACCATGATCACCGGCACGCCGCTGCCGGCCCTGATCCGGCTGCACACCTCGAAGCCGTCGCGGTCGGGCAGCCCGAGGTCGAGCAGCACCACCCGGTACGGCTCGTTGCCGTCCGGCACCAGGGCGTCCAGCGCCTCGTGCCCGCTGCGGGCGTGCCGGACCTGGAAGCCGTGCCGGCCCAGCACCGCGACCAGCGCGGCGGCCACGCGTTCGTCGTCCTCGACGAGCAGCAGTCGCATCCTGTTTCTCCTCCTTCCCCCACGTGATCACCGGTGATCGCCGGACCGATCGGTCAGGTCCCGGTCCTGCGCAGTATGGGCCAGCGGGCGGCCCGGCGCCAGGTTCGACCGCACACCGGGCTCGTGGGGGACGGGCAGCGCCGGTGCGGATTCCCGCTGTGACATGCCCCGTCGGCGCCCTCGCGAACAGCTCGTACCCACCGTGTGTCCTTTTCGTGATCCTCAAGTTCCGCTCAGATCGGCTGACGGCGCGTGGTCACGCCTCCTATGGTCGGCCCACCGGGGGCTGCGGCTCCGCCGGTCGCGGCTCCCGGATTTGCACCACCATTGCCCCCCAAGGGAGTTGAGACTTCTCGGGTTGGCACTATTCGATACAGAGGGAGCAGGCGCGATGACCGAGAGCCCGGTCCAGGACTCCACCCCCGCAGCCGCCCCGCTGGTCGCGCTGAGCGGCGTCAACAAGCACTACGGCGCGCTGCACGTCCTGCAGGACATCGACCTCACGATCGCCCAGGGCGAGGTGGTCGTGCTGATCGGCCCGTCCGGTTCGGGCAAGTCCACGCTCTGCCGGACGATCAACCGGCTGGAGGCCATCGACTCCGGCACGATCACCATCGACGGCCGGCCGCTGCCCGCCGAGGGCAAGGAGCTGGCCCGGCTGCGCGCCGAGGTCGGCATGGTGTTCCAGAGCTTCAACCTGTTCGCGCACAAGACCGTGCTGGAGAACGTGGTCATCGGCCAGGTCAAGGTGCGCAAGGTGCCCCGCCCGGAGGCCGAGAAGACCGCCCGGGAGCTGCTGGAGCGCGTCGGCGTCGGCGCGCAGGCCGACAAGTTCCCGGCCCAGCTCTCCGGCGGCCAGCAGCAGCGCGTGGCGATCGCCCGGGCGCTGGCCATGAAGCCCAAGGTGATGCTCTTCGACGAGCCCACGTCGGCGCTCGACCCGGAGATGGTCAACGAGGTGCTGGAGGTCATGCGCCAGCTGGCCGCGGACGGCATGACGATGGTCGTGGTCACCCACGAGATGGGCTTCGCCCGCTCCGCCGCCAACCGCGTGCTGTTCATGGCCGACGGCAAGATCGTCGAGCAGAACACCCCGGACGCCTTCTTCACCGCCCCGCGCTCCGACCGCGCCAAGGACTTCCTCTCGAAGATCCTGCACCACTGACGCTTCACCGACGCTTCGAGCCCACGCGGGGCAGCCTCCGGCAACGGAGCCGATCGGCCCTGCCCGTGCACGACTTCCAGACGCCAGAGCCCGGTTGACACCGCGGCCCAGCCCCAGGAGACCAACCCTCATGAGGACTTCCCGCACCCTCGCCGTCGCGCTCGTTGCCGTCGCGCTCACCGCCACCGCCGCCTGCGGCAAGGACGGCACCCCCGGCGCCGCCGCCACCGCGAGCGACGCCCCGAAGCTGCCGACCTACACGGTCAAGACCGACGCCAAGATCGACTCCCCGATCATCGCCGAGGCCAAGAAGCGCGGCCAGCTGATCATCGGCGCCAAGGCCGACCAGCCGAACCTCGGCTGGGAGGACGTCTCCAGCGGCGACCGCAGCGGCTTCGACATCGAGGTCGCCAAGATGATCGCCGCCGACCTCGGCTTCACCCCGCAGCAGATCAAGTGGCAGACCCTGGTCTCCTCGCAGCGCGAGCCGGCCATCGCCAAGGGCCAGATCGACTTCTACGTCGGCACGTACAGCATCAACGACGAGCGCAAGAAGACCGTCTCCTTCGCCGGCCCGTACTACATCGCCGGCCAGGACCTGCTGGTGAAGCAGGACAACACCTCGATCACCGGTCCGGAGAGCGTGGGCGGCAAGAACGTCTGCACCGCCACCGGCTCGACCTCGATCAAGAACATCCAGCAGTACAACCCGAAGATCACCCAGTTCGACACCTACTCGGCCTGCGTCGAGAAGCTCCTCTCCGGCGAGGTCGACGCCGTCACCACCGACGACGCCATCCTCAAGGGCTACGCCTCCAAGTACACCGGCAAGCTCAAGGTCGTCGGCAAGCCCTTCACCAAGGAGAACTACGGCGTCGGCCTCAACAAGGACGACAAGACGCTGCGGGACGCGATCAGCGACGCCCTGAAGGCCCACGAGGACAACGGCGACTGGAAGAAGGCCTACGACGCGACCCTGGGCGCCTCCGGCTCCCCGGCGCCCGACGTCCCGGCCCTCGAGCGCTACTGACCCGCCCACCGCACATCCCTGACCGTTATTGAGAGGAGGGCCGCCGGATGGGGTTCCTGTTCGACGACGACAACTTCGCGTTGTTCCGCGACGGCTTCCTGCAGACGATCGAGCTGAGCGCCCTCAGCGCCCTGCTCGCCCTGCTGCTGGGCACCCTGCTGGCGGCCTTCCGGGTCTCCCCGGTGCCGGTCCTGCGCGCCTTCGGCACCACCTGGGTGACGCTCTTCCGCAACACCCCGCTGACCCTGCTGTTCTTCGCCGTCACCTTCGGCCTGCCGCCGCTCGGCGTGCACTTCAGCCACCTGGCGTTCGCGGTGCTGGCGCTCGGCGGGTACACCGCCTCGTTCGTCTGCGAGGTGATCCGCTCCGGCATCAACACCGTGCCGCTCGGCCAGGCGGAGGCCGCCCGCAGCCTCGGCATGACCTTCGGCCAGACCCTCACCCTGGTCATCCTGCCGCAGGCCGCCCGCACCGTCCTGGGCCCGATGAGCAGCGTGTTCATCGCGCTGCCGAGGAACTCGGCGATCGCCGGCGCGTTCAGCGTCAGCGAGCTGTACAGCGTCCAGCAGACCTTCTCCGAGCGCGGCTACTCGATCTTCTCGATCTTCTTCTGGGTGGCCTGCGCCTACCTGCTGATCAGCGCGACGATCGCCACGCTCTTCCGCTTCCTGGAAACCCGACTGGCGGTGGCCCGATGAGCATCTTCCAGCGCCCGGTGACGGCGAGCGTCCTCTACGACACCCCCGGGCCCAAGGCCCGCGCCCGCTACCGGCTGTTCGGCGTCCTCTCCCTGATCGGCGTCGCCGCCCTCCTCTGGTACGTCGTCACCACGCTCGCCGACAACGGCCAGTTCGACGCGGACCTGTGGGACGCGTTCCAGTACAACACCGTCCAGCAGCGCATCCTGGACGGCCTGCTCTCCACCCTGAAGGCCTTCGGCCTGGCGGCGGCGTTCTCGCTCATCCTCGGTGCCCTGCTGGCGGCCGGTCAGCTCTCCGACCGCAAGCCGGTCCGCTGGCTCTGTGCCGGCATCGTCCAGTTCTTCCGGGCGATGCCGCTGCTGATCCTGATCGTCGCGCTCTACTACGCCTTCTTCGCCCAGCAGCCGATGTGGGCCCTGGTGCTCGGTCTCACCCTCTACAACGGGGCGGTCCAGGCCGAGATCATCCGCAGTGGCGTCAACGCCGTCCCGCGCGGCCAGGCCGAGGCGGCGTACGGGCTCGGCATGCGCAAGACCCAGGTGATGATGTCCATCCTGGTGCCGCAGGCCGTCCGCTCGATGCTGCCCTCGATGATCGGCCAGCTGGTCGTCACCCTCAAGGACACCTCGCTCGGCTTCATCATCACCTACAACGAGCTGCTGTTCGTCGGTAAGGCGATCGCCAGCCAGCCGCTGAACGCCGCCGGGTTCCCCTACATCCCCGTGGTGCTCGTGATCGGCCCGATCTACATCGCCCTGTGCCTGCTGCTGACCGCGCTCGCGCGCTGGATCGAAGCACGCGGCCGTCGCGGCGCGAACCGGCGCACTTCAGCTGCTGCTTGACGGACACGCAGGTGAACTGTTGCATTGCTCTTCGTGACACCTCCCGGGAGCATCCACGCGGCATATGCGGCAGCGGTAACTGACGCCGGCCGATCGGCCGGTTCGTGCCCGGAGGTCCGCTCATGGACCCGGTGATCGTGGTCGGGGCCGGACCGGTCGGTCTGGCCCTGGCCCTCGCCCTGGCCCGGCACGAGGTGCCGACCATCGTCCTGGACGAGGGTTCCGGGCTCTGCCCCGAAGGCCCGCGCAGCCTCGTCATCGGCGCCGACACCGCCGCCTTCCTGACCCGGATCGGCTACCCGCGGGCGGTCTCCGACTCCGCCCTGTGGGACTCCTTCGGCATCTGGCGGCGCCGCCAGGAGGTGCTGCGGATCGACCTCACCGACTCGCCCACCTTCCACCTCCCCCAGCACCGCCTCCAGCGCGGCCTGCGCGACGCCCTGACCGGCACCCCGCTGATCAAGCTGGTCCCGCTCCACCGGGTCGTCGAACTCGAACAGGACCGGGACGGCGTCAGCATCCGCACCGTGGGCACCCAGAGCGGTGCCACCACCTGGTGGCGCGGCAGCCACCTGGTCGGCTGCGACGGCGCGAGATCCGCCGTCCGCAGGTTCCTGAAGATCCGCTTCCCCGGCCGCCCGGCAGTCGACCGCAACGCCATCGCCACCGTCCGGGTCGACCTGCCCTTCGACGGCGCCCGGCTGCACCGCGAGCCCCCGTGGCGCGGCGACCGCGAGGCCTCCGCCCGTCCACTGCCGGACGGCGTCTGGCGGCTCGACTGGCGGCTGCCCCCCGGCCGCCCCGCCCCCACCGAGACGGTCGACCCGCACGCCACCTGGCCGGGCATCGTCACCGGCGACACCCTGCTCACCCGGGTCACCGCCACCCTCACCGGCTGGTGCGGCGAACTGCCCCGCTTCGAGCTGCTCGCCGCCGCCGACCACACCGCCCAGCAGCGCCTCGCCGCCCGGTTCCGGGTCGGCCGCTGCTTCCTCGCCGGCGACGCCGCCCACCTGCACGGCGCGCTCGGCATGCAGAACCTCGCGGACGGGCTGCGCGACGCCGACAACCTCGCCTGGCGGCTCGCCCTCGCCTGGCACCTCCACTCCGGCGGCCCGCAGCCCGGCGGCTCCCTGCTGGACGGCTACGAGGCCGAACGGCGCGGCGCGGTCGGCGCCCGGCTGCGCGCGGTCGACCAGTCCATGCCGCTGCTGCGCCCGCTGCGCGGCTGGCAGCAGACCCGGCGCTCGCTGCTGGTCGGCGGTTTCCGCAAGCACGCCCCGCTGCTCGCCGACGGCCAGCTCGGCACCGGCCGCTTCGGCGGCGCGCCCGCCTACCCGGCGGCGCCCTCCGGCGTCCCCGCCCGGGTCCCGGTGCAGCGCGGCTCGCGCGGCTCCACCTCGCTCAGCGAACTGCTGCCCGCCACCGCCCCGGGCGTGCTCGTCCCGGACCTGCCGGTGCTCACCGCCGACGGCACCCCCGACCACCTGCACGCCCGCCTCGGCGCCACCTTCCTGCTGCTGCTGGTCGCGCCCGGCACCGCGGTCTGGTCGTCCCAGCACTGGCTCGGCGCCGGGCTGATGCCCCGGCTCGCCGAGGTCGCCGCCGCCCTGCCGGTCCCCGCCGAGGTCCTGGTCGCCGAGGACTACCCGGGCGCCGGCCCGCACACCGTCCTGCTGATCCGCCCCGACGGCCACCTGGTCGGCGTCACCCAGGGCGCCGTCGCCGAGGACCTCCTCGCCCTCGCCGACCACGCCCGCGGCGGCCCGGACGCGCTCACCTCGGCCCCGGATCCCGCGCCGGAACCCGAGCACGAGCCCGAGCCCGAGCCCGCCGGACGGCACGCACCGCACCAGGTCGACTCCCCGAGCTAGAGCGCCTCCGACTCGGCCCCGCGGGCGGGGACGGCCCGTCCGGGCTAGCTCGCCACCGCCGTCGCGCGGCTCTCGCGGACCACGGTCACCCGGATCTGCCCCGGGTAGGTCAGCTCGGCCGAGACCTGCCGGGCGACCTCGCGGGCGAGCTGCTCCGCGCCGAGGTCGTCCACGGCGTCCGGGCGGACCATCACCCGCACCTCGCGGCCGGCCTGCATCGCGTAGACCTCGGCGACCCCCGCGTGCGAGCGCGCGATCTCCTCCAGCCGCGCCAGCCGGCGGACGTACAGCTCCAGCGACTCCTTGCGCGCCCCGGGCCGGCCGCCCGAGCAGGCATCCGCGGCCTGGGTCAGCACGGCCGTCACGGTGTCGGGCTCCACCTCGTTGTGATGGGCGGCGATCGCGTGCACCACCTCCGGCGACTCGCCGTACCGCCGGGCGAGTTCGGCGCCGACCGCCGCGTGGCTGCCCTCGGCCTCGTGCGTGAGCGCCTTGCCGATGTCGTGCAGCAGCGCGGCGCGCCGCACCGGCTCCGGGTCGACGCCGAGTTCGACGGCCATCATCCCGGCCAGGTGCGCGGACTCCAGCAGGTGCCCGAGCACGTTCTGCCCGTACGAGGCCCGGTAGCGCAACGAGCCCAGGGTACGGACGAGTTCGGGGTGCATCACGCCGACCCGGGCGTCCAGCAGAGCGTCCTCGCCGGCCCGGACGCAGCACTGCTCGACCTCCGCGCGGCTGCGCTCGTGGAGCTGCTCGATCCGGGCCGGGTGGATCCGGCCGTCCTCGACCAGCTGCTCCAGGGTGAGCCGGGCGGTCTCCCGGCGGACCGGGTCGAAGCAGGACAGCTGCACCGACTCCGGGGTGTCGTCAACGATCAGGTTCACCCCGGTGACCGCCTCGAAGGCGCGGATGTTGCGGCCCTCACGGCCGATGATCCGGCCCTTCATGTCCTCGTTCGGCAGCCGGAAGACGGTGACGGCGGTTTCCGCGGTCTGCTCCGTCGCCAGCCGCTGGATGGCCCCGGCGAGGATGGACCGGGCCCGGCGCTCGCCCTCCTCCTTGGCCTCGCGTTCGATCTCCCGGACGGTGACCGCGGCCTCCAGCCGGGCCGAGGCCTCGGCCTCGCGCAGGAGTTCGGCGCGGGCCTGTCCGGCGGAGAGCCCGGCGGCCCGTTCCAGGGCTGCCGCCCGGCGGGTCACCAGCGCCTCGGCCTCGCCCAGGGATCGCTCCAACTCGGCCGAGCGCTCGGCCAGTTCGTCCTCCCGTCGGCGGAGTCTACGCAGCTCCTCGGTCAGCTGCTCCTCGCGGCGGGTGAGTTCGGCCCGCTGCCGGGCGGTCTGCTCCTCGGCCGACCGCCGGGCCCGCTCGACCTCGGCCGACGCGCTGCGCCGGGCCGTCCGGAGCCGTCCGATGACCAGCCCGGCGAGCACCGCGAGCACCAGCAGGAGGGCGGCGGCCGAACCGGCGATCAGCAGGAGCGAGCCGCTCGGTCCGGCGCCCGCCGAGATCGTCATGCCGCCCACTCCCCGTCCCCTGCGCGGGCCGCCGTCCGCAGGCGCCCCGGGCACTGAAGGCGAGGCTAGGCGCGGGTCACGAAACGGTCAAGACTTGACCTGGTCCGCACCAAGAAGCCTACGAAACTGCCACTACTCCCACGCGGTTTCCGACAGTTCACTCGGCTCCTCGTCCAGCGCGGCACGCACCACCCGGAACGCCAGCCCCTCGGAGTAGCCGCGCCGGGCCAGCATCCCGACCAGCCGCCGGGTGCGGACCTGTCGGTCCAGCCCCCGGGTGGACCGCAGCTTGCGCTCGACCAGCGCCCGGGCCGCCTCCGCCTCGTCGTCGTGGTCGAGCTGGGCGACGGCCTGCTCGACCAGGTCGGCGGCCACCCCCTTGGTGCGCAGCTCCTGGGCCAGCGCCCGCCGGGACAGGCCGCGGACGGCGTGCCGGGACTCCACCCAGGCCGCGGCGAAGGCCGCGTCGTCGATCAGCCCGACCTCCTCGAGCCGGGTGAGCACCTCGTCGGCGACCTCGTCCGGGATCTCCCGCTTGCGCAGGGCGTCGGCGAGCTGTTTGCGGGTCTTGGCGGCACCGGTCAGCAGCCGCAGGCAGATGTCCCGGGCGCGGCTCTCCGGATCGGCCGACTCCTCGGCCTGCTTCTTCCGGGAGGTGCGGCCGGCGCCCTCGTCCTCGCCTGGCAGCCCCTCGCCGGACTGCTCCTCGAGGAACTGCTCCTCGCCGGAACGCCCGCGCCGGGCCCGGCCCCGACGGGCGACGGAACGGGAGGTCGAGGCGGCCACACCCCCGTGACCGGCCGCCTCGGCCTCGCCCCGACCGTGCTCCACGGCCGCCGGTGCGGAGGCGGGCAGGCCCGCTCCCGGCTCCTCGGCCGCCAGGGCCGAGCGCCGGCGACGGCGGCCGGTGGGCAGCTCGGAGGCGGAGACCAGCCCCAGCGCCTCGACCGGGCCCTCCGCCGGACCCGGGCCGGGCGCCGCGCCGCGCACCGCCCGGACCGGGGCCCGGTCGAACTCCGGCTCCCGGCCGGATGTCCACTGCCCGGTGGACGGACGCTCCCGCCGCCGGCTGGAACGCGACGGCGCGGGCGCCGACTCCTCCGCGACCGCGGCGAACCAGTCCGGCGGCCCGTAGTCGTCGTCCTCCTGGTCCGCCGGGCCGCCGCCCACCGTGTCGTACTGCGTCAACGGCTCAGGCCTTGGCCGCCGCGGTCTTCTTCGCCGCGGCCGTCTTGGCGACGGTCGCGGTGATCGGCTTCGCCGCGCCGTCGGCGGCGGTGACGGCAGCAGCAGCGTCCGCCTCGCCCTCGGCCGGCTCCTCGCTCTTCGGGCCGATGCCGAGCTTGCCCTTGATCTTCCGCTCGATCTCGTCCGCGAGCTGCGGGTTGTCCCGCAGGAAGTTGCGGGCGTTCTCCTTGCCCTGGCCGAGCTGGTCGCCCTCGTAGGTGTACCAGGCGCCCGACTTGCGGATGAAGCCGTGCTCGACGCCCATGTCGATCAGGCCGCCCTCGCGGCTGATGCCGACGCCGTAGAGGATGTCGAACTCGGCCTGCTTGAACGGCGCGGCGACCTTGTTCTTGACCACCTTGACGCGGGTGCGGTTGCCGACCGCCTCGGTGCCGTCCTTCAGGGTCTCGATCCGGCGGATGTCCAGACGGACCGAGGCGTAGAACTTCAGCGCCCGGCCACCGGTCGTGGTCTCCGGCGAGCCGAACATCACACCGATCTTCTCGCGCAGCTGGTTGATGAAGACCGCGGTGGTGTTCGACTGGTTCAGCGCACCGGCGATCTTGCGCAGCGCCTGGCTCATCAGCCGGGCCTGCAGACCGACGTGCGAGTCACCCATCTCACCCTCGATCTCGGCGCGCGGGACGAGCGCCGCGACCGAGTCGATGATCACCAGGTCGATCGCGCCGGAGCGGATCAGCATGTCGGTGATCTCCAGGGCCTGCTCACCGGTGTCCGGCTGGCTGACCAGCAGGGCGTCGGTGTCCACGCCGAGCTTCTTGGCGTACTCCGGGTCGAGCGCGTGCTCCGCGTCGACGAAGGCGACCGTGCCGCCGGCCTTCTGGGCGTTGGCCGCCAGGTGCAGCGTCAGGGTGGTCTTGCCGGAGGACTCGGGGCCGTAGATCTCGACCACCCGGCCGCGCGGGATGCCGCCGACCCCGAGGGCGACGTCCAGGGCGGTGGACCCGGTGGAGATCACCTCGATGGGCTCGTTGGCCTTCTCACCGAGACGCATCACCGAGCCCTTGCCGAACTGCCGCTCGATCTGGGCGAGCGCGGTCTCAAGGGCCTTCTCGCGGTCCGTACCTGCCATGGCTTTTTCCCTCGGGTTCTGTGCTGTGCGCTTCATCGTCATCGACGCTAGCGCGTCCCACTGACAAACGAGACCGACCCGGCTCGCCCTGTGGAAAACTCTTCGCCGGAGAGTACAAAGAACATCTGTTCGATTCAAGCTTCGCACGTCCGCGCCGTGGCGCCCCGGGCGTCACCCCCGGAGCGCCGCCCCCGGCGTCACTTCCCGTCCCCGCCGACCATCCGCCGCAGCCGCCGCGCCGCCTCCCGGCGCAGCTCCCGCCGGGCCCGCCGCTGCTCGCCCCGGTCGATCCGGGGATCGGTGGCCACCTCGTACCGCCGCACGTACGTCCCGACGAAGCCCTGCAGGGTCGCCGCCGCCGGGATCGCGATCAGCGCGCCCACCGCGCCGAGCAGCGCCGCGCCCGCGATCACCGCGCCGAAGGCCACCGCCGGGTGCACGTCCACGGTCCGCGCGGTGATCCTCGGGTGCAGCAGGTAGTTCTCGACCTGCTGGTAGACCACCACGAAGACCAGCACCCAGAGCGCGTCCACCGGCTCCACGGTCAGCGCCACCAGCACCGGCAGCGCCCCGGCCAGGTACGTCCCGATGGTCGGCACGAACTGCGACATGACGCCCACCCAGACCGCCAGCGCCGCCGAGTAGGGCAGGTCGAGCAGCGCGAACATCACCCAGTGCCCGGCGGCCGAGACCACCGCGAGCAGCGCCCGGGAGTAGAGGTAGCCGCCGGTCTTGGCGAGCGCGATCTCCCAGGCCCGTAGCACCTCGCCCTGCTTGGCGGGCGGCAGCAGCGAGCAGACCGTCCGGCGCACCCGTGGGCCCTCGGCGGTGAAGTAGAAGGTGAACAGCCCGACCGTGAAGGCCTGGAAGAGCCCGCCGATCACGGTGGAGGAGACGCCCCAGACGTTGTCGGCGGCCTGCTGGGCGTAGTTCTCGATGGTGCCGGAGTCCTTGAGCAGCTTCTTCTGCAACTCGCCCAGGGACAGGTCCTGATGGAAGGTCCGGTTGATCCAGTTGATCAGGTTGTCGACCAGGTGCGGCAGGTCCCCGGCGATCTTCGCCACCTGGTCGACCAGCAGCGTGCCGAGCGCCGCGAGGAAGCCGAGCACCGCGACCCCGACCGTGACGAACACCAGGAAGGTGCCGACCCCCCGGCGCACCCCGCGCGCCGCCATCCGGTCGACGGCCGGCTCCAGCGCGAGCGAGAGGAAGAAGGCCACCAGCAGCATCACGAAGAGGTCGATCAGCTGCCGGAAGGCCCAGTCGGCGAGCTGGAACAGCCCGACCAGCACGAGGAACAGCACCATCGCCCGGGGCAGCCAGCGCGGCATCCCGCCGCCCCACAGACCGCCGCCCCCACCCGCACGCTCACCGTCGGCCCGTACCTCGTCAGCCGGTCGTACCTCGTCGGCCGGCCGCACCGAACTGTCCGATTTCCTCTGCTCTGCGCTGCTTGTCACCCGGACAGTCTGTCCCATACCGGGCGGCGGGCCGCGCTCAGCGCAGCAGCGTCGAGACCCCCTGGGTCTCGCAGACCACGCGCCAGACGTCCTTGGCCTCCCAGCCCGCCTCCAGTGCCTGGCGCACCGACCGCCCGCCCAGCTCGGTCATCACGTGGTCGGTCGCGAACGACTCCGCGTACGCCTCCCCGAAGTGCGCGTACATCCGTCGCCAGAACTCCGTCAGCCTCATGGCTCAAGTATCCCTGCCCGGCGGCGGGCGACCCGGGCCCGCCGCCGGCGCGGACCCCCGGCCTCGCCGCACGGGTCACCGCGGCAGCGCCAGCAGCCCCGCCCCGAAGTACTGTCGATCGCCGCAGGCGTACGGCCCCGGCGGGCAGCCGGCCGCCGCCGTGCTCGCGAGCAGTGCCGCCAGCGCGTCGGAGCCGAGGTCGGGGTGCAGCGCCGCCGCCACCGCGATCGCGCCGGTCACGTGCGCGGCCGCCATCGAGGTGCCGGCCAGCGCCGTGTACTGCCCGCCGGGCCAGTCGGAGACGATCGCGTTCTGCGGTCCACCGTCCGGGTCGCCGCCGGGGGCGGCCAGCGAGATCCGGCCGCGCCCGTAGTTGGAGTAGGCGGACGGGTGGCCGTCCCGGTTCACGGCGGCGACGGTGACGACGCCGGGCAGTTCGCCGGGCAGCCGGACGCACTCGGTGCCCAGGTAGCGGGTCTGCGCCGGACCGGTGACCCGGTCGTTGGGGCTGCGCTCGTCGGTCCGGGGGGCGCCGAGGTCCTGCGCGTCGTTGCCCGCCGAGGCGACCACCACCGCGCCCTTGCTCCGGGCGTACCCGGCGGCCCGGTCGACGGCGGCGATCAGCGCGGCCTGGTCCCGGTCCTCGGGGCAGTTGTACTTCCACGGGTCGGCGAAGTAGCTGTTGTTGATCGCCTTGGCGCCGTGGTCGGCGGCCCAGAGCAGCCCGCAGACGATGTTCTCGGCGTAGTACTGCCCGAGCGGTCCGAGCAGCCGGACGGCGGCGATCCGCACGCCGGGCGCGACCCCGGTGACGCCGCGGCCGTCCCGGGCGGCGCCGACGATCCCGGCGACGTGCGTGCCGTGGCCGCTCTCGCCCACCCCGGGGTCGGGCCGCCAGGCGCCGGTGCGGGCGTCGGGCCGGCCGTCGGCGCAGGAGGCGGAGGCCTTCGGGTCGACCGCGGCGCGCAGGTCCGGGTGGGTGTCGTCCACGCCGGAGTCCAGGACGGCGACCAGCACCCGGTGCAGCGTCCCGGGGTCCGGCACGCCGCTCGCGGGGGCGCCGTTCGGCGCCGGGGACGCGTTCGGCGCCGGGGACGCGTCGCCGGCCCGCGTCGCGGTCGCGCCGAGCAGGGCGAGGTTCCAGGCGCCGCCTTCGGCCGGGTCGGGCACGGTGGCGGTCCCGCTGTCCGCCCGGTCGGCGCCGGCGCGGTCCGCACCGGCGGTCCCGCGTTCGCCGCGGCCCGCGCCCGCCGTGAAGTCCCCGGCCCCGTCCACCGCCCGGGGCGGCGCCACCACCGGCGCGGTCCGGGTCGCACCGACGGCGGCGATCCCGGGCCGGGTGCGCACCTTGTCCGCGAACCCTCCGGTCGCGTACGCCAGGACGGCCCCGATCTGCGGGTACTCCTGCACCACCTGTCCGCCCGCCGCCCGGCTCTCCGCCCCGGCCCGGGCCGCACCGGACGCGTCCTCCCGCGCGGCCAGCACCAGGTAGCTGAGGTAGGGGCGCCCCGGCCCGGAGACGTACGGGACGGCCCCGCCCACCACGAGCGCCGTGAGGAGCATCGCGAGCAGGGCCCGGGCGGGTCCGCGGACCCGGCGGCGCCGGCCGGCGCGGGCGGGCCTGTCCGACGGGTGCGCCTGCGCCATCGCACGGTCTCCGCTCGTCGGTCCGGTGGGTCACGGATGGATCATGCTTCCAAATCATCACCATATGAGCGGATTGTCGTTTCTGCTCCCCGGCTTGCACCTCCCCTGGCCCCTCCCGCCCGCACCCCTCGCACGGCCGCCTCGCCTGCCCCCGCCCTCGCCCCGCGCCCGGTCGCCCCACCCGGCCCAGCTCGCCACGCGCACGGTTGTCGGTCCCACCCGGCACCATGGGGGCATGGCGCCCCAGCACCCGACCCCGCCCGGCGATGACTCCCCGCCGGCCGACGACTCCCTGGCCGGCTTCGCCCCGGCCACCCGGGCCTGGTTCACCGGTGCCTTCTCCGCCCCCACCACCGCCCAGGCCGAGGCCTGGCGCGCCATCCGGCGGGAGACGGACGTCCTGGTGGTCGCCCCCACCGGCTCCGGCAAGACGCTCGCCGCCTTCCTCTCCGCCCTCGACCGGCTCAGCAGCACCCCGCCCCCGGCCGAGCCCAAGCACCGCTGCCGGGTCCTCTACGTCTCACCGCTCAAGGCCCTCGCGGTGGACGTCGAACGGAACCTGCGCGCCCCGCTCACCGGCCTGCGCCAGGCCGCCGTCCGGCTCGGCCTGCCCGAGCCGGAGGTCCAGGTCGCGATCCGCTCCGGCGACACCCCGGCGGCCGACCGCCGCCGCTTCGCGACGCACCCGCCCGACATCCTGATCACCACCCCCGAGTCGCTGTTCCTGCTGCTCACCTCGGCCGCCCGGGAGGCCCTGCGCGGCGTGGACACGGTGATCCTGGACGAGGTGCACGCGGTCGCCGGCACCAAGCGCGGCGCCCACCTCGCGCTCACCCTGGAGCGGCTGGACGAACTGCTGGAGCGCCCGGCCCGCCGGATCGGCCTGTCCGCGACGGTCCGCCCGGTCGAGGAGGTGGCCCGCTACCTGAGCCCGCAGCGCGGCGCCGTCGTCGTCCAGCCCCCCGCCGACAAGGACTTCGACCTGTCGGTGGTCGTCCCCGTCCCCGACCTGGACGACCTGCCCGCCGCGCCCGCCACCGGCGGCGCCGCCGACAGCGACCCGCAGCGGCAGGCCTCGATCTGGCCGCACGTCGAGGAGCGGATCGTCGACCTGGTCGAGGCGCACCGCTCGACCATCGTGTTCGCCAACTCCCGCCGCCTGGCCGAGCGCCTGTGCAACCGGCTGAACGAGATCGCCCACGAGCGCGCCACCGGCGCCGTCGTCCCCGAGGCGCACGCCCCGGCCCAGCTGATGGGCGGCTCGGGCGCGGCCAAGGGCGCTCCCGCGGTCATCGCCCGGGCCCACCACGGCTCCGTCTCCAAGGAGCAGCGCTCACTGGTCGAGGAGGAGCTGAAGGCCGGCCGGCTGCCCGCCGTGGTCGCCACCTCCAGCCTGGAGCTGGGCATCGACATGGGCGCCGTCGACCTGGTCGTCCAGGTCGAGTCCCCGCCCTCGGTCGCCTCCGGCCTGCAGCGGGTCGGCCGGGCCGGCCACCAGGTCGGCGCCGTCTCCACCGGCGTCTTCTTCCCCAAGTACCGGGGCGACCTGGTGCAGTCCGCCGTGGTCACCGAGCGGATGCGGGCCGGCCGGATCGAGGCGCTGCGCATCCCGCGCAACCCGCTGGACGTGCTCGCCCAGCAGCTGGTCGCGATGACGGCCCTGGACGCCTGGCCGGTGGACGAGCTGCTCGCCGTGGTCCGCCGCGCCGCGCCCTTCGCCACCCTCCCGCAGTCCGCCTTCGACGCGGTGCTCGACATGCTGGCCGGCCGTTACCCCTCGGACGCCTTCGCCGAGCTGCGCCCCCGCGTGGTGTGGGACCGGGTGGCCGGCACCGTGACCGGCCGCCCCGGGGCCCAGCGCCTGGCCGTCACCTCCGGCGGCACCATCCCCGACCGCGGCCTGTTCGGCGTCTTCATCGCGGGCACCGACCCCAAGAAGGGCGGTGGCCGGGTCGGAGAGCTCGACGAGGAGATGGTCTACGAGTCCCGCGTCGGCGACGTGTTCACCCTGGGCACCACCTCCTGGCGGATCGAGGAGATCACCCACGACAAGGTGCTCGTCACCCCCGCCCCCGGGATCCCCGGCCGGCTCCCCTTCTGGAAGGGCGACACCCTCGGCCGCCCGCTCGAACTCGGCCGCGCCCTCGGCGCGTTCACCCGTGAGCTGGGTGCGCTGCAGCCCGAGGCCGCCACCGAGCGCCTCAAGCGGGCCGGCCTGGACGACTGGGCCGCCGCCAACCTGCTCGACTACCTCGCCGAACAGCGCAAGGCCTGCGGCCACCTCCCGGACGACCGCACCATCGTGGTCGAGCGCTTCCGGGACGAGCTCGGCGACTGGCGGATCGTCGTCCACTCCCCCTTCGGCGCGCAGGTGCACGCCCCCTGGGCCCTCGCCCTCGGTGCCCGGCTGCGCGAGAAGCACGGCCTGGACCCCCAGGTCATGCACGCCGACGACGGCATCGTGCTCCGCCTCCCGGACGCCGATCTGCTGGCCCCCGACTTCGATTTCAGCAGCCCTTCCGAACCCGCGGGTTCGGCCCCGGACGACGCCCCGGTCGGCGCCGACGCCGCCCTGTTCGACCCCGGCGAGATCGAGCAGCTGGTCACCGACCAGGTCGGCGGCTCCGCCCTGTTCGCCTCCCGCTTCCGCGAGTGCGCCGGCCGCGCCCTGCTGCTCCCGCGCCGCAACCCCGGCCGCCGCACCCCGCTCTGGCAGCAGCGCCAGCGCGCCGCCCAACTCCTCGAGGTCGCCTCCGAGTACGGTTCGTTCCCGATCGTGCTGGAGGCCGTCCGGGAGTGCCTGCAGGACGTCTTCGACGTCCCCGGCCTGGTCGAGCTGATGGGCGACCTCGAGTCCCGCGCCGTCCGCCTGGTCGAGGTCACCACCGCCGAACCCTCGCCGTTCGCCCGCTCGCTGCTCTTCGGCTACGTCGCCCAGTTCCTCTACGAGGGCGACTCCCCGCTCGCCGAGCGCCGGGCCGCCGCCCTGTCGCTCGACTCCCGGCTGCTGTCCGAACTCCTCGGCCAGGCCGAGCTGAGCGAGCTGCTCGACCCCGAGGTGCTCGCCGAGTTGGAGGCCGAACTCCAGCGCCTCACTCCCGAGCGCCGGATCAAGGACGCCGAGGGCGTCGCCGACGCCCTGCGCCTGCTCGGCCCGCTCGCCGAGGCCGAGTTGACCGTCCGCGGCGCCGAGCCGCTCTGGGCCCTGGAGTTGGAGGCCGCCCGCCGGGTGATCCAGGTCCGGATCGCCGGCGAGCGGCGCTGGGCCGCGATCGAGGACGCCGGACGGCTGCGCGACGCGCTCGGCACCCCGCTGCCGGTCGGCGTCCCCGAGGCCTTCACCGAGCCGGTCAAGGACCCGCTGGGCGATCTGATCGCCCGCCACGCCCGTACCCACGGCCCGTTCACCGCCGCCGAGGCCGCCGACCGCTTCGGCCTGGGCACCGCCGTCGTCACCGGCACCCTGCACCGCCTCACCGCCGCCGGCCGCCTGGTCCAGGGCCAGTTCCGGCCCGCGGAGAGCCACATCGCCCCCGAGTGGTGCGACGCCGAGGTGCTGCGCCGGCTGCGCCGCCGCTCGCTGGCCGCGCTGCGCCAGGAGGTCGAGCCGGTCCCGCCGCGCGCCCTGGCCGCCTTCCTCCCGCAGTGGCAGCACCTGGCCGGCCACCGGCTGCGCGGCCCGGACGGCCTGCTCCGGGTGGTCGAGCAGCTCCAGGGCACCGCGCTGCCCGCCTCCGCCCTGGAGAAGCTGGTCCTCCCGGCCCGGCTCGCCGACTACTCCCCCGGCCTGCTGGACGAGTTGACGGCGGCCGGCGAGATCGGCTGGTGCGGGGCCGGCGCGCTGCCCGGCAAGGACGGCTGGCTGAGCCTCCACCTCGCCGAGAACGCCCATCTGCTGCGCCCGGAGCCCGTCCCGCCCGCGCTCACTCCGCTGCACAGCGCGCTGATGTCCGCACTGGCGGGCGGCTACGGCCTGTTCTTCCGCCAGCTCGTCCAGCAGCTCCCGGAGGAGACCCCGGAGCCCGAGGCCGTCGCGGCCCTCTGGGACCTGGTCTGGGCCGGCTACGTCACCAATGACACCCTCGCCCCGCTGCGCGCCCTGCTGGGCTCCGGGCGGACGGCGGGCGCGACCGCCCACCGCGCGCCCCGGGCCACCCCGCGCGGCCGCTACGGCGGCGCGGGCCGCGCCTTCGGCCGGGCCGGCGGCGCCCTGCGCAGCGGCCCGCCGACGGTGGCCGGGCGCTGGTCGCTGCTGCCCGCCTTCGCCGCCGACCCGACGGTCCGGGCCACCGCCCGGGCGCAGAACCTGCTGGACCGGCACGGCCTGCTCACCCGCGGCACGGTGGCGGCCGAACGGGTGCCCGGTGGCTTCGCCGGGGTCTACCGGGTGCTGGCCGCGATGGAGGAGCGCGGCCGGGCCCGCCGGGGCTACTTCGTCGAGGGCCTCGGCGGCGCCCAGTTCGCCATGGAGGGCGCGGCCGACCGGCTGCGCTCGGTCAGCGGCCGGCTGGAGCGGGCCCGGGCCGCCGAGTGGCCGGCCGCCCCGGCCACCGAGCCGCCGCAGACGCTGGTGCTGGCCGCCGCCGACCCGGCGAACGCCTATGGCGCCGCCCTGCCGTGGCCGGAGCCGCCGACCGCCCCCGGGGGCAAGGAGTCCACGGCCCACCGCCCGGGCCGCAAGGCGGGCGCGCTGGTGGTCCTGGTGGACGGCGATCTGGCGCTGTACGTGGAGCGCGGCGGCAAGTCCCTGCTGGCCTGGCCGGAGGACGGGGCCACCCGGGCGCTCGCGGCGGGAGCGCTGGCCGCCGCCGTCCGCGAGGGCGCCCTCGGCAGCGTCACGGTGGAGCGGGCCAACGGCGAGCCCGCCCTCGGCTCGGACCTCGGCCGCGCCCTGGAGGAGGCCGGTTTCCACGCCACCCCGCGCGGCCTGCGCCTGCGCCCGTAGGCCAACGCCGCGGGCGCCCCGAACACACCGGAGGCCGCGGGGTCCAGGACCCCGCGGCCTCCGGCCACGTCTGATCACCCGATCGGTGGCGGCTGCGCCTCCACCGGCCGTACCGGTTCCCCGCGTCGGCGGGGGGCGGGTCCGGTCGCGTTCCGGTCGGCATGAACCGGTATGAGACCGAGGCCCCAGCCTCCGGCCGCGAGCAGCCCGAGCACCGCGCCGTCGGCCGACTGCCCCCGGACGACCAGGAGCCACCAGGCGAGCCCGGCCGCCACCGCCGCCAGGACCCACCGCACCGGACGCCGCACCCGGAACAACAGCCGGAGCAACAGTCGCGCCCGTGCCCGTATTCGGGCCATCGGGCGCACCATCGTGTCTCTCCGCACGACCGCCCTCCCTTCGCTCGCCCCGGGCGGGTACGCCCGGGAGTCGAGGCCGGGATCAGGCGGCGACCACGTCCATCGCGGCGGCCTTGGGCGACATGTTCGCCCGGTCGGTGCCGGGGGCGGGCAGCGGAACCGGTTCGAGTACCGGCCTCAGCAGATCACCTTCGGAGAGGGTGGCCATCGCCGCAAGTTCGGCGAGCGACAGTTCGTCGCTGACCTCGCGCATGACCTCGGACATCCGGACGTCGAGTGCGTCGCAGATGGCGGAGAGCAGCTCCGAGGAGGCCTCCTTCTGTCCCCGCTCGACCTCGGAGAGGTATCCGAGCGAAACCCTGGCTGCCGCCGACACCTCGCGGAGTGTGCGGCCCTGGCGCTGGCGCTGCCGACGCAGTACATCGCCCAGTAGGCGACGGAGCAGGATCATCGGTGCCTCCCTCCTCGGACTGCGGATCGAGATGTCACGCCCCCACCGTACCGCCTTGCCCGCATCGCGTGCGGGGACCCTGGTCGTGTTCACTCTGGGCTGCAAGGCTGTCCCCCTCCTCGTTCCGGTGTCGTACCGGGGTTCGCGGGCCCCTCGTGGTACCCGATGCGGGCCACCCGGCCACCGTCACGCAATTCGTTCGCCACCTGGTTTCTGCCCAACCAGGCCGTTGGATGTAACACGATCCTCCAGCTGTGACATACCCGGGCACCGGATCGGCGGATCTCGGTTCGGTGGAGATCCGCCGGAGCGGGTGCCCTACCGTGCGAGCCGACCGACGAGCAGCTCCAGTGCGGCAGTCACTGCCTCGTGACGGATTGTGGCACGCCCGCCCGACAGCAGGGGCGAACTGACCAGAGTTCCCCCCGGGCCGGCGACCGCCAGGTGTACGGTGCCCACCGGCTGTCCGTCCTGCGGGTCGGGACCGGCCACCCCGGTGGTCGCGAGCCCGTACGTCGCCCCCAGCAGCCCGCGCACCCCCTCGGCCATCTGCCGGGCCACCACCGGGTGGACCGGCCCGTACACGTCCAGCAGGCCCTCGTCCACCCCGAGCACGGAGGCCTTCAGCCCGGTCGCGTACACGGTGACCGAGCCCCGGAAGGTCGCGGACGCCCCGGGGACGTCCACCAGGGCGGCGGCCAGCAGGCCGCCGGTCAGCGACTCGGCGACGGCCAGCGTGCCGCCCTCGGCCCGCAGCGCGGCGTGCGCCCGCTCGGCCAGCCGGTAGTCGTGCTCCGCCACTCGTCTCCCCCGTCGCTCAACGGCCCGCGCGTTCCGCGGCCTGTCCCTCGCGGCGCAGTCGCAGCGCCTGGCCGACGTAGTCCAGCGCGGTGCCGACGGTCAGCAGCACCGCCACCCCCATCAGCACGGCCCGCCCGGTGGCCAGCCACCCGGTCAGGGCCAGCACGTACATGCCGACCGCGGTGCCCTGGGTCAGCGTCTTGAGCTTGCCGCCGCGGCTGGCCGGGATGACCCCGTAGCGGATCACCCAGAACCGCATCAGCGTGATGCCCAGCTCGCGGGCCAGGATCACCACGGTGACCCACCAGGGCAGGTCGCCGAGCAGCGAGAGGCCGATCAGCGCCGAGCCCATGATCGCCTTGTCCGCGATCGGGTCGGCGATCTTCCCGAAGTCGGTGACCAGGCCCTTGCGGCGGGCCAGTTCACCGTCGAACAGGTCGGTGATCATCGCGACGGCGAAGGAGGCCCAGGCGACCGAGCGCCACTTGGGGTTGTGCCCGCCGTCGGCGAACAGCAGCAGCACGAAGACCGGCACCAGCAGCACCCGGACCATCGTGAGCACGTTGGCGATGTTCCAGATCCTCGGGGTCGACGGCACCGCGGCCGCCGGTCTCCCCGGGTGGGCCGCGGCCGGGGCGCCGGGCCCCTTGGTCATGCCCCGGCTCCCGGGACCAAGCGGACCCGCACCTGCTCCAGCGCCTCGGCGATCAGGTCGACGCCCTCGCTGGCGACGACCTTGGCCCGCCAGAACTGCCCGACCTCGGGGGCCTCGACGCCCTCGAGGGTGGTCAGGCCGTCGGTCTCCGGTGCCTGGTGGAGGGCCCGGCCCTCGACCACGCCGTCCTCGACCGACTCGATCAGCACCTCGACCTCGGTGCCGATCCGCTGCTCGGCCCGCTGGGCGGTCATCTCCTCGGCCAGCCGGCTCAGCCGGTCCAGCCGCTCGGCGATCACGTCCTCGGGGAGCTTGCCGTCGTAGGTCGCGGCCTCGGTGCCGTCCTCGTCCGAGTAGCCGAAGACTCCGATCGCGTCCAGCCCGGCGTGCGTGACGAAGCGCTCCAGCTCGGCGAAGTCCTCCTCGGTCTCACCGGGGAAGCCGACGATGAAGTTGGACCGGGCGCCGGCCTGCGGGGCCTTGTCGCGGATGGTCCCCAGCAGCTCCAGGAACTGGTCGGTGGAGCCGAAGCGGCGCATCCGGCGCAGCACGGCGGGCGCCGAGTGCTGGAAGGACAGGTCGAAGTAGGGCACCACGTCGGCGGTCCCGGTCATCGCGTCGATCAGGCCCGGGCGCATCTCGGCCGGCTGCAGGTAGGAGACCCGCACCCGCTCGACGCCCTCGATCGCGGCGATCTCGCCGAGCAGCGTCTCCAGCAGCCGGATGTCGCCGAGGTCCTTGCCGTACGAGGTGTTGTTCTCGCTGACCAGGACGATCTCGCGGACGCCCTGCCCGGCCAGCCACTGGGCCTCGTGCAGCACGTCGGAGGGGCGGCGGGAGATGAAGGACCCGCGGAAGGCCGGGATGGCGCAGAAGGAGCAGCGCCGGTCGCAGCCGGAGGCGAGCTTGACCGAGGCGACCGGGTTGTCGTCCAGCCGCTTGCGCAGGGTGCGCGGGCCGGAGGCCGGGGCGAGGCCCTCGGGCAGGTCGGTGATCGGCTCGGCGGCGGCCTCGGCGCCGTGGCCGGGCAGTGCGACGGCCTCGGCGGCGGACTGCCGCTCGGCGGGGCTGATCGGCAGCAGCTTGCGGCGGTCGCGCGGGATGTGCGGGGCGTGGTGGCCGCCGGAGAGGATGGTCTGCAGGCGGTCGGAGATGTCGGAGTAGTCGTCGAAGCCGAGCACGCCGTCCGCCTCGGGCAGCGCGTCGGCGAGCTCCTTGCCGTACCGCTCGGCCATGCAGCCGACCGCGACGACGGCCTGGGTGCGGCCGTGCCCCTTGAGGTCGTTGGCCTCCAGCAGGGCGTCCACGGAGTCCTTCTTGGCGGCCTCGACGAAGCCGCAGGTGTTGACGACGGCGACGTCCGCTTCGGCGGCGTCGTCGACGAGCAACCAGCCGTCGGCTTCCAGTCGCCCGGCGAGTTCCTCGGAGTCCACCTCGTTGCGGGCGCATCCGAGCGTGACAAGGGCGACAGTACGGCGTTCAGGCATAGGGCCAAGATTAACGCGCGGCCTCCGGTGCCGTTCGCCCCGGAGGCCGCGCGCCTCGAATCAGCTGATCATCACGGGGCCTCGCCGGCCCCTGTGGTCAGCCCGCCTGCGGGTCTCCGGGGGTGTACGTGACGTGCACCACCTGCCCGTCCTTGCCGAGGAGGCCGAGGTCCTTGCCGTTGACGTACGCGTGCACGGCCCCGCCGTTGCCGAGCACCAGCCGGATCTGCTTGGGGTCGGTGAAGGTCTGGTCCTGGCCGTCGCTGATGTTGTTCTGGAACAGCGACTTGCCGCTGCTGTTCATCGCCGAGACCCAGCTGGTGCCCTCGGCGACCAGCTTCACGGTGACCTTGTCGGCCGGGACGGCGGCGATCGCGGCGGCGCTCGGCGCGGGCGCCGGCGGCTGGACGGCGGGCGTCGCGGCGGGGGCGACCGAGCCGGTGCCGGAGCCGCTGGGCAGCGGCGCGCTGGCGGAGCCGGTGGTGCCGTGCCCGCCCTTGCCGCTGACCAGGTTGAAGCCGATCAGGGCGACCACCGCGACGATCGCGGCGACCATGGCGGCCGCCCAGTTCGGCCGGCCGCGGCTGGGCACCTTGATCGGGCCGCTGTCGATCAGCCCGCTCGCCGGGCGCTTGGCGGCGGGCGGGCCGCCGTGCGCGGCGTCGTAGCGGGCGACCAGCTCGTCGCCGTCCACGCCGACGGCACGGGCGATCAGGCGGATGTGTCCGCGGGCGTAGAAGTCGCCTCCGCAGCGACCGAAGTCGTCCTCCTCGATGGCATGGACGATCGGCACCCGGACGCGGGTGGCGGTACTCACCTGGTCCACCGTGAGTCCCGCGTCGATCCGGGCGGCGGACAGCACCCGGCCGATGCTCGGGGCATCGGCCGACTGCACCGCGTCGTCGGTCGGTTCGACGGACGACGGAGTGTTCTCGCGGTCGGGAGACTTGCCGATGGTCACGGGGCACGCCTTTCGAGCGGATGGCCACCTGCTGGGGAACAGTCTAGGGGCGTGGGCGGATCGTTTCTCAAGCGGAGCAGGACCGAACGTGCGCGCCCGCTCCGACCGGGGTCCGGCACCCCGTTGACCGGCCGTCAGCGGAGCCGCACGCGGGGAACCCCGGGATCGCTTTCCGGCCTGTGACGCGGTGTGTGGACGTTGGGTTCCGCGGGGCTCCCCGAACCGCGCCTACCCTCCTCCGAACGAGTGATACCTCGTCCGGGACACGGGGCCGTCCGGCGCACCGGGCGACGGACGGCACGGCGGCAGCGGACGGCCCGAGGGCGACGGACGGCACGGCGGCAGCGGACGGCCCTGCGCGTCAGCCCCGCAGGGTCACCAGCACCCCGTCCAGCTCGTCCGGCTGCACCAGGACGTCGCGGGCCTTGGAGCCCTCGCTGGGGCCGACGATCCCGCGCGACTCCATCAGGTCCATCAGCCGGCCCGCCTTGGCGAAGCCGACCCGGAGCTTGCGCTGGAGCATCGAGGTCGAGCCGAACTGGGTGGAGACCACCAGCTCGGCCGCCTGGATAAGCAGGTCCAGGTCGTCGCCGATCTCCTCGTCGATCTCCTTCTTCGGCCCGCCGCCGACCGTCACGTCGTCCCGGTAGACGGCGCCCAGCTGGTCCTTGCAGTGCTGCACCACCCTGGCGATCTCCGCCTCGGTGACGAATGCGCCCTGCATGCGGATCGGCTTGCTCGCGCCCATCGGCAGGAAGAGCGCGTCGCCCTTGCCGATCAGCTTCTCCGCGCCGGGCTGGTCCAGGATGACCCGGGAGTCGGCCATCGCGGAGGTCGCGAAGGCCAGTCGGGAGGGCACGTTGGCCTTGATCAGACCGGTGACCACGTCCACCGAGGGCCGCTGGGTGGCGAGCACCAGGTGGATGCCGGCCGCGCGGGCCAGCTGGGTGATCCGGACCACCGAGTCCTCGACGTCGCGCGGCGCGACCATCATCAGGTCGGCCAGCTCGTCGACGATCACCAGCAGGTACGGGTACGGCCGCAGCTCCCGCTCGCTGCCCAGCGGCGGGGTGACCTTGCCGGCCCGCACCGCCGCGTTGAAGTCGTCCACGTGCCGGAAGCCGAACGCCGCGAGGTCGTCGTAGCGCGTGTCCATCTCGCGGACGACCCACTGGAGGGCCTCGGCGGCCTTCTTGGGGTTGGTGATGATCGGCGTGATCAGGTGCGGGATGCCCTCGTACGCGGTCAGCTCGACCCGCTTGGGGTCGACCAGCACCATCCGCACCTCGTCCGGGGTGGCCCGGGCGAGGATCGAGGTGATCAGGCAGTTGATGCAGGACGACTTGCCCGCGCCGGTCGCGCCGGCCACCAGGATGTGCGGCATCTTGGCGAGGTTGGCCATCACGGTGTGGCCCTCGACGTCCTTGCCCATGCCGACGACCATCGGGTGCGTGTCCTCGGCGGCCGTGCGCGAGCGCAGCAGGTCGCCGAGGTTGACCATCTCGCGGTCCCGGTTGGGGATCTCGATGCCGACCGCGGACTTGCCCGGGATCGGGCTGATGATCCGCACGTCCGGGCTGGCGACCGCGTACGCGATGTTCTTGGCGAGCGCGGTGATCCGCTCCACCTTGACGGCCGGGCCGAGCTCGACCTCGTAGCGGGTGACCGTCGGGCCGCGGGTGAAACCGGTGACCCGGGCGTCCACCTTGAACTCGGTGAAGGTGCTGGTGAGCTGGGCGACCACCTCGTCGTTGAGGGCGCTGCGGGCCTTCGCGGGGCCGCCGCGCTCCAGCAGGTCGAGGGAGGGCAGCGCGTAACCGATGCCCTCGCCGAGCCGGAGCTGCTCCATCCGCACCGGCGCCGGGCCGTGCTCCTCGGGCGCGTCCGGGCCACTGCGGGCGGCCGGGACGGCGGGCTCCTCCGGCGGTGCGGTGTGGTCCTGCACCTGGTGCATCATGTCCGCCACCGCGGAGGAGGCCGGCACGCCGTAGACCAGCGCACCGTCCAGGTCGGCGGCCGCGCCGGCGGCGAGGTCGCGGGTGGCGTACGGGTCCAGCGGCTCCTTGTCCAGGGAGACCCGGACGGCCGCCGGGTCGTCCGGATCGCTCCGCCTGCGCCCGCGGCGGCGCCGCCGGGCGCCCACCTCGTCCGTCGGGTCGTCACCATCGGTGTCCACGGTGAACGGCAGCGCGTCGGGGTCGGCGTCCTCCGGCGGTTCGGTGGACAGTTCGCGCTCCGGCGCACGCCCCCTGCGCAGCTCGTCCTCGGGCCCGGGCTCGACCACGCCGAGCCGTATGCCGACCCACCGGACCCGCTCGCCGATGCGGTTGACGGGTGTGGCGGTGACCACCAGCAGGCCGAAGAAGGCCAGCAGCAGGAGCAGCGGCACGGCGAGCGCCGGCCCGGCGGCGGCCATCATCGGGGTGGACGCGGCCCAGCCGATGATGCCGCCGGCCGCCCTTATCCGGGAGGCGCCGCTGCCCATCATGGGCGCGCCGCAGCCGATGTGGACCAGGCCGAGGACGCCGATCAGCAGGGTGCTCAGCCCGATCATGATCCGGCCGTTGGCCTCCGGCAGCTCCGGGTGGCGCCAGAGCCGGATCGCGATCGCGGCCAGCAGGAACGGCACCAGCACGTCGAGCCGGCCGAACATTCCGGACACCACGGCGGTGGCCGCTTCGCCCAGCCAGCCCTGCGGGCTGAACCAGGTGCCGGCGGCGGTCACCAGCGCGAGCGCGAACAGCAGCAGGCCCACCCCGTCCTTGCGGTGGGCCGGGTCGAGGTTCTTGGCACCGTCGCCGAAGCCCCGGAAGATCGCGGCGATCGGACTCGCCAGGGCGTTCAGGGCGCCCATCAGCACCGACCGGGACGGCTTGGGTGGCGGCGGGGCCGACTTGGCCGCCGCCTTCTTCGCGGGAGCCGCCTTCTTCGCCGCCGCCTTCTTCACGGGTGGCTTGCCCGGGGCTTTCGCCGCGGCCTTCTTGGACGGTCCCGGACTCGTCTTACGTGCTGCGTTTCCGGGCGTGCGAGTGGCCATGGCTCAGCAGCCTACCGGGGTGGACCACCGGTGCACATGCGCCCGAGCCGGGCCGCCCGGACGTGTCGCAGACACACCGTCACACTGACCGGGATTCACCCGACCGCCGCACGGAACCACCCGGACGGGTGAACGTACGGCAGCGGATCAGGAGCTTCCGGGGCGCATCGCGTCCAGTGCCCGGCGCAGCGCCACGAGCTTGCGCTCCAGGTGCGCGGCGGTCGCCGCCACCCCGGCGTCCTCGACCTCGTCCAGCTGCTTGCCGAGCGCCTCCGCCTGCTCCTCGACCGCCGCCAGCCGCGCGGACAGCTCGCCCAGCAGCGCCCCGCCGAGGGCCGGCTCGCCGCCGCCCGCCTCGAGTTGCAGCCGCAACAGCGCGGCCTGCTCCTTCAGCTGGCAGTTCTTCACGTACAGGTCGACGAAGACGGAGACCTTGGCGCGCAGCACCCACGGGTCGAAGGGCTTGGAGATGTAGTCCACGGCCCCGGCCGCGTAGCCTCGGAAGGTGTGGTGCGGGCCGTGGTTGAGCGCGGTCAGGAAGATGATCGGGATGTCCCGGGTGCGCTCGCGGCGTTTGATGTGGGCGGCGGTCTCGAAACCGTCCATCCCGGGCATCTGGACGTCCAGCAGGATCACCGCGAAGTCGTCGGTGAGCAGCGCCTTGAGCGCCTCCTCGCCGGAGGCGGCGCGCACCAGTGTCTGGTCCAGCGCCGAGAGGATCGCCTCCAGTGCCAGAAGGTTCTCCGGTCGGTCGTCGACCAGGAGGATCTTCGCCTTCTGCATCAGGGCCCGCCCTCCTGTCGCCTGCCTGCCGCCCGGTGCCGGCACCCGCGTACTGCCCACCGCTACCCCGGTCATGCTAGCCGCACCCCCTCGCCCGGCACATCGCTCCGTCGTGATCCGATCCGGAGCGGCGCGCAGCCAGTACCCCGGCGCACGCTCAGCAGGGCGTCGCCATCCGGTCACTGTTCGCAACGATCGGTGACCCTACCGGGTTCCCGGGCCCGTCCGCCAGCAAACCGGCCGCCCGGGAGGCGCGGACCCCGGGGCCCGCGACGGGGTTCGCGCCTCCCCCGCCCGCCCTGCGCCCGGCTCGTTTCGCTCGCTCACGCACGGTCCCCGCTCAGCCAGTCGTGCATCACCGACAGCAGGTGATCGGTCTCCACCGGCTTGGTGATGTGGTCGGTGGCACCCGCCTCCAGCGACTTCTCCCGGTCGCCCATCATCGCCTTGGCGGTCAGCGCGATGATCGGCAGGCCGGCGAACTGGGGCATCCGGCGGATCGCCTCGGTGGTCGCGTAGCCGTCCATCTCCGGCATCATGATGTCCATCAGGACCAGCGCCACGCTCTCGTGCTGCTCCAGCATCTCGATGCCCTCGCGGCCGTTCTCGGCGTACAGGACGGTCAGGCCGTGCTGCTCCAGCACGCTGGTGAGGGCGAACACGTTGCGGACGTCGTCGTCCACGATCAGCACCTGCTGGCCGTCGAAGCGCCGGTCGCCGTTGACCGGGCGGGGCTGCACGGGCTCCACCGCCCGCGGCCCGGCGGCGCTCTCCAGGGCTGCGCTGCGTCGGCGCTCCACGGCGCCCCGGCGGCGCTCCTCGGCCAGCTCGCGGACCTCCTGGGCCCAGTGGTCGGCCGGGTTCTCACCGACCGGCACCGGCAGGCCCACCGGGGTCACGCCGACCGAGGCGCGCGGTGTCTGGGTGTTCGACGCGGACGGGCGCTCGCCCGGGCGCGGCTCCCCGGCGGTGTCCGGGGCCTCGGTGCGCAGCGGCAGGTAGAGCGTGAACGTGGAGCCCTTGCCCAGCTCGCTCTCGGCGTGGATCTCGCCGCCGAGCAGCCGGGCGATCTCGCGGCTGATCGACAGGCCGAGGCCGGTGCCGCCGTACTTGCGGCTGGTGGTGCCGTCGGCCTGCTTGAACGCCTCGAAGATCTCCCGCAGCTTGTTGTCGGGGATGCCGATGCCGGTGTCGGAGACCGAGAAGGCGATCAGCTCGTCGTCCGGGCCCTGGATCGAGCCGGACTCCAGCAGCCGCTCGCGCACGTGCTGCGGCACCTCCGCGCCGGCCGGGCGGATCGAGAAGTCCACGGCCCCGGCGTCGGTGAACTTCACCGCGTTGGAGATCAGGTTGCGCAGCACCTGCTGGAGCCGCTGCTCGTCGGTGTGCAGGGTGACCGGCAGGGCGGACGAGACCCGGACGGCGAAGTCCAGGTTCTTGTCCAGCGCGACCGGCTGGAAGGTGGCCTCCACGTAGTCGACCAGCTGGACCAGGGCGATCCGGGCCGGGCGGACGTCCATCTTGCCCGCCTCGACCTTGGACAGGTCGAGGATGTCGTTGATCAGCTGGAGCAGGTCGGAGCCGGCGCCGTGGATGGTGTCGGCGAACTCGACCTGCTTGGGCGAGAGGTTGCCCTCGTTGTTGTCGGAGAGCAGCTTGGCCAGGATCAGCAGCGAGTTGAGCGGGGTGCGCAGCTCGTGCGACATGTTGGCGAGGAACTCGCTCTTGTACCGGGAGGCCAGGGCGAGTTGTTCGGCGCGCTCCTCCAGGACCTGCCGCGCCTCCTCGATCTCGCTGTTCTTGATCTCGATGTCGCGGTTCTGCTGGGCGAGTTGCTCGGCCTTCTCCTGCAACTCCTCGTTGGTGCGTTCCAGTTCCTCCTGGCGCGCCTCCAACTCGGCCGATCGCATGGAGAGTTCGGCGGTGAGGCGCTGGGACTCCAACAGCAGGCCCTCGGTCTTGGTGTTGACGCTGATGGTGTTGACGGTGACGCCGATCAGGTCGGCGATCTGGTTCAGGAAGTCCAGTGCGACGGTGGTGAAGGAGCTGAAGGTGGCCAGCTCGATCACGCCCAGCAGCCGGCCCTCGAACAGCACCGGCAGCACCACGATGTGCGCCGGGGAGGCCTCGCCGAGGCCGGAGGCGATCTTGAGGTAGCCGGGGGGCGCCTCCTTGAGGATGATCGCCCGCTTCTCCACCGCGGCCTGGCCGATCAGCGACTCGCCGGGGCGGAAGGTGGTCGGCATCGCCCGCCGCTGGTAGCCGTAGCTGCCGATCAGGCGCAGCACGGTGTCGTTCTCGTCGTCGTCCTCGGTGATCAGCTCGGCGGTGCGGCCGGCCGGCTGGGCGAGGAAGAAGGCGCCGTGCTGGGCGGAGACCACCGGGGTCAGCTCGGTCATGATCAGCGAGGCGACCGCCTCCAGGTCCCGGCGGCCCTGGAGCAGGCCGGAGATCCGGGCGAGGTTGGTCTTGAGCCAGTCCTGCTCCTGGTTGGTGCGGGTGGTCTCGCGCAGGTTGGCGATCATCTGGTTGATGTTGTCCTTGAGCTCGTCGAGCTCGCCCGCGGCGTCCACGTCGATCCGCAGGCTCAGGTCGCCCCTGGTCACCGCGGTGGCGACCTGGGCGATCGCGCGCACCTGCCGGGTCAGGTTGTTGGCCAGTTCGTTCACCGACTCGGTCAGGTCCTGCCAGGTGCCGTCCACGCCGGGCACCCGGGCCTGACCGCCGAGCCGTCCGTCGGTGCCCACCTCGCGGGCGACCCGGGTCACCTCGTCGGCGAACGCGGAGAGCTGGTCGACCATGGTGTTGATGCTGGTCTTGAGCTGGAGGATCTCGCCGCGCGCGTCGACGTCGATCTTCTGCGAGAGGTCGCCGCGGGCGACCGCAGTGATCACCAGCGCGATGTTGCGCACCTGGCCGGTCAGGTTGTTGGCCATCAGGTTGACGTTGTCGGTCAGGTCCTTCCAGATGCCGGCCACCCCCGGCACGCTCGCCTGACCGCCCAGGGTGCCGTCGGTGCCCACCTCGCGGGCCACCCGGGTGACCTCCACCGCGAAGGAGGACAGCTGGTCGACCATGGTGTTGAGCGTCGCGGCGAGCGCCGCCACTTCGCCCTGCGCGTCGATGGAGATCTTCTTGGAGAGGTCGCCGCGGGCCACCGCACCGGCGACCTCGGCGATGTTGCGCACCTGGCCGGTCAGGTTGGACGCCATGAAGTTGACGTTGTCGGTCAGGTCCTTCCAGATGCCCGACACCCCGCGCACCCGCGCCTGGCCGCCCAGGATCCCCTCGGTGCCCACCTCGCGGGCGACCCGGGTCACCTCGTCGGCGAACGCCGACAGCTGGTCGACCATGGTGTTGACGGTGGTCACCAGCTCCAGGATCTCGCCCCGGGCGTCGACGGTGATCTTCTTCGACACGTCGCCGCGCGCCACCGCGGTGGTCACCTCGGCGATGTTGCGGACCTGACTGGTCAGGTTGTTGGCCATCAGGTTGACGGAGTTGGTCAGGTCCTTCCACGTCCCGGACACCCCGGGCACGCTCGCCTGGCCGCCGAGGATGCCCTCGGTGCCGACGTCCCGGGCCACCCGGGTCACCTCGTCCGCGAAGGACGACAGCTGGTCCACCATCGTGTTGATGGTGTTCTTCAGCTCCAGGATCTCCCCGCGCGCGTCCACCTGGATCTTCTGCGACAGGTCGCCCTTGGCGACCGCGGTCGTGACCTGGGCGATGTTGCGCACCTGATCGGTGAGGTTGTTCGCCATGAAGTTGACGTTGTCGGTCAGGTCCCGCCACACCCCGGCCGCCCCGGGCACCTGCGCCTGACCGCCCAGCCGGCCCTCGGTGCCCACCTGGCGGGCCACCCTGGTCACCTGCTCGGCGAAGCCGGAGAGCTGGTCCACCATCGTGTTGATGGTGTTCTTCAGCTCCAGCATCTCGCCGCGCGCGTCCACCTCGATCTTCTGCGAGAGGTCGCCGCGCGCCACCGCCGTGGTCACCTGGGCGATGTTGCGGACCTGGCCGGTCAGGTTGTCGGCCATGAAGTTCACCGAGTCGGTGAGGTCCCGCCAGACCCCGGCCACCCCCGGCACCTGCGCCTGACCGCCGAGGCGCCCCTCGGTGCCGACGTCCCGGGCCACCCCGGTGACCTGCGCGGCGAAGCCGTTCAGCTGGTCCACCATCGTGTTGACGGTGTTCTTCAGCTCCAGCATCTCGCCGGCCACCTCGACGGTGACCTTGCGGGACAGGTCGCCCTTGGCCACCGCCGTGGTCACCTGGGCGATGTTGCGCACCTGCGCGGTGAGCCGCCCGGCCATGGTGTTGACCGAGTCCGCCAGGTCCTTCCAACTGCCCGACACGCTACGGACCTTGGCCTGGCCGCCGAGCTTGCCCTCGGTGCCGACCTCGCGGGCCACCCGGGTCACCTCGTCGGTGAACTCCGAGAGCTGGTCCACCAGTCCGTTGACGGTCCGCCCGATCTTCAGGTACTCGCCGCGCAGCGGGTGGCTCACCCCGTTGCTGTGCAGCGAGCGCAGCTCCATCTTCTGGTCCAGGTCACCCTCGGCGATCGAGGTCAGCACCCGGCCCACCTCGGACATCGGACGGGCCAGGTCGTCGATCAGCGCGTTGCAGTTGTCGACCGCCGCCATCCAGGCGCCCTCGCCGGCGCCGGTCTCCAGCCGCTCGTTCAGCCGGCCCTCCCGGCCCACCGCCCGCCGCACCCGGGCCAGTTCACCGGTCAGGTGCTGGTTGCGCTCGGCGACCTCGTTGAACACCGCGGCGATCTCCGCCAGCGGCCCGTCACCCGGAACCGTCAGTCGGCGGCGGAAGTTGCCGTCCCGCATCGCTGTCAGCGCGGACAGCAGCTTGCGCAGCTCGGCGGGTTCCGCGCCGCGGTTGTGACTCACTCGCCGGCCGGCCGCGTTCCGCGGCGCGGTCCCGGAGCGGCCGCCGCGCTGGGCGGGCGGCGTCGTACCGGTTGCGTCCTTGGTGGCCGAACTCAACGGGCCCCTCCCACATCGTGAACTGTCCGGTGGCCGCCCGTGCCGGTGCGGCACGTGCCCGGGCACCGGCCCGGCTGGGCTGTGTACCGGCGGCCTGCGCGCACCGGCACCCACACGACCGTACTGCTCGTACCGGTCATCGCGGACCCCCCAGTCTGGCAGCACTGGCGCCCGGTGTACGGCCGGTTGCGCACGGTTGGTACCGCACCGTCCGAAACAGGTGGGCAGAATCACCCTCAGGTGCCTGTTTCGACTCCCCACCCCCACGGGGAACCAAGCGGAAAGTAGGGTGGAGCGCTGCACCGGGCCACGACCCGACCCAGCGACGCCGCTCACCCCGACGGCGCGCGCGGGGAAGTCGGCGCCGCACCCCGGACAGCGCCAGGGCAAGAGCAGCAGAGGAGAAGTGGCAACGTGGTCACCGCGCGCGCAGCCGCCACCTTCGACCCCGACGGCCGGTCCGCGGCCGCCGCCCGGGGCTTCGTCCGCGATGCGCTGCTCGGCTGGGGCCTGCCGGAGGTCGTCGACGACGCGATCGTGCTGGTCAGCGAACTGGTCACGAACGCCGTCGTGCACGCCGGCACCGCCGCCGAGGTCTGCTGCCTGCGCGAGGAGGAGACCGTCCGGATCGAGGTCACCGACCACCACCCGGAACGCGGCCTGCCCTCCCTCGGCGACGGGCCCGTGACCGCTTCCGACCGCTACGCCGACCCCGACGGCGAGGGCGGCCGCGGTCTGCTGATGTGCTCCGCCCTCGCCGAACGGTGGGGCGTCGAGTACGCGGCCGGCCGGAAGACCGTCTGGTTCCGCCTCCAGCTGCCCGCACACGTGCTCGGCACCCGCTACGCCGTTCCCGCCACCCCCGGCAGCGACCTGCCGAGCAGTGCCGGCCCGGTGCACGTCGCCGTCGTCCAGCTCGACGAGGACGGCCGCGTCCTGGCCTGGAACCCGGACGCCGAAGCCCTCTTCCAGTACCCCGCCGCCACCGCTCTCGGCCGCCCCTGGGCCGACCTCGCCGTCTGGCCGCAGTCCCCCGGCCGCGGCCTCGCCCTGACCGACACCCTGCGGCTGGCCCGCTGGGAGGGCGGCTACGGGATCCGCCGCCAGGACGGCCACGAGGTCGAGGTGTACGGCGTCCAGGTGCGCGTGCGCGACACCGAGGGCGTCCCGTCCACCCTCTGTCTGCTCGTCCTCGACCCCGACCGCGCCGTCCTGCGCTCCCCCGCCCGCGCCCTGCCCGGCGAGCGCCCCGACCCGGCCGGCCCCCGCCTCGACCTGATGGCAGGCCCGGTCGCCACCGACGACCTCGACACCCTGCTGCAGCGCACCGTCGAACGCGCCCGCGACCTGCTCGACGGCGACGCCGCGTACCTGCTGCTCACCACCGACGACGAGACCGAGTTCGAGGTCCGCGCCGCCACCGGCCTCACCTCCGGACACCGCCGGCACAACCGTTTCCCGATCGAGACCGGCAACCGCTACGACTCCGCCCGGCTGCCCTCCGTCCACGAGGACCTCACCGCCCGCCCCACCGGCCTGCCCCTGCTCTCCGACAGCGGCATGCGCTCCCTGCTCACCGTCCCGCTCAAGGTCGAGGGCCGCCTGATCGGCTCGCTCGGCATCGCCGCCACCGCACCCGGCCGCTACGACAACGAGGACGCGCTGCGCCTGCAGTTCGCCGCCGACCGGGTCGCCCTGGCCGTCGAGAGCACCCGGCTGACCGAGCTCGAACGGCTGCGCCGCGGTTCGCTCTCCTTCCTGGTCGAGGCCTCCGACCTGCTGGCCGGAACCCTCGAACACGAACAGACCCTCGCGCTGATGGCCCAGATGGCCGTCCCCACCCTGGCCTCCTGGTGCGCCCTCTACACCACCGCCGACCACACCTCCCCGGCCCGGCTCGCCTTCGTCCTGCACGAGGACGAGGACCGCATCGACCCACTGCGCGACCTGCTCGACAAAACCCCCGTCCCCGAGGCCGGCCCCAGCCACGGCGTCCGCTTCTGGACGGCGCCCGCCAAGACCGCCGAGGCCGGCGGCCTCACCGACAGCCCCGAACTCGCCGGCCTGCTCGGCGAGACCGTCGTCATCGCGCTGACCGCCCGCAACCGCGTCATCGGCCTGCTGGCCCTCGGCGTCCCGGCCGGTGTCCGGTTCCGCCAGGAGATCCTCGAACTCGCCGAGGACCTCTCCCGCCGCGCCGCCCTCGCCCTCGACAACTCCCGGCTCTACTCCGAGCGCACCGCCACCAGCCAGGCCCTGCAGCGCAGCCTCCTCCCGCCGGACCTGCCCGAGATCCCGGGCGTCGAGGTGGACGTCTACTACCAGGCCGCCGGCGAGGGCAACGAGGTCGGCGGGGACTTCTACGACCTGTTCACCATCCGCGAGGGCACCTACGGCTTCGCCATCGGCGACGTCTGCGGCACCGGCCCCGAAGCCGCCTCGGTCACCGGCCTGGCCCGGCACTCGCTGCGGCTGCTCGCCCGCGAGGGCCTGGACGCCCCGCAGGTGCTCCGCCGCCTCAACGCGGCCATCCTGGACGAGGGTTCGCGCAGCCGCTTCCTCACCCTGCTCTACGGCGAGCTGACGCCCCGCCCGGACGGCAGCACCGAGCTCTCCCTGGTCTGCGCCGGCCACCCGCTGCCGCTGCGGCTGCGCACCGACGGCCGGGTCGACCGCGCCGCCACTCCGCAGCCGCTACTCGGCGTCATGGACGACCTCGACCTGACCGCCGAGCACCTGGTGCTCGCCCCCGGCGAGGTCCTGCTGTGCGTCACCGACGGCGTCACCGAACGCCGCGAGGGCCGGCGGATGCTGGGCGACGACGGCCTCGCCGAGGTGCTCACCGGCTGCACCGGTCTGACCGCCGGCGCCGTCGCGGCCCGCGTCCAGCGCGCGGTCGAACGCTTCGCCCCCGAGCCGCCGTCCGACGACATGGCGATCCTGACCCTGCGGGTGCCCAACCAGCGCCAGCCGTGAGCGTTCCACAGCTGACGCAGTCACAAATTGTTATATTCACAAGGGTACAAGCGTCCAAGGTCGGGTAAACCGATCTCACCGGGAATCCACCCGGCGGGGACGTGACCAGCGGGCTCTCCGCTGGCCCATCACTTCTGACCGCAGCCCGCGCACGCTCACAGCCGTGCGCCCTCGGCGCGGTCGCGCGCATCCACCCATCGAACGACACCACAGCGTCACTGCGCCCTGCGCGCGCCCAGAGTGAAAGGAGCCTCCGGTGAGCAACGACGCTACCGGGGCAACGAACGCCCGCTCCACCGGAGCCGACGCGGGTAACCTCGGCTACCTCGCCCTCGGCCTGACACTACTCGCCTACGGTCTGCTCTCCACCGGCATCCTGCACGGCGCCGGCATCGGGGACGCCGCCCACCTCGCCCACCTGCTCGGCGGCGTCACCCTCTTCATCGCGGGCCTCTGGCAGCTCCGCGGCGGCGAGGGCTTCACCGGCACCGCGTTCACCAGCCTCGGCGCCTTCTGGGCGACCTGGTCGGCGGCCGGCGGGGCCGGCAAAAACGCCGCCGGTCTCTTCCTGCTCCTGTGGGCCCTGCTCGCCCTCACCCTCACCGCGGCCAGTTGGGGCGCGGGCCTGCTCAGCCGCACCGTCTACGGCCTGATGACGCTCTCCCTGCTGCTCACCGCCATCGCCACCTTCGGTGGCCACAGCGGCCTGGCCAAGCTCGCCGGCTGGATCGCGGCCGCCTCCGGGCTCGCCGCCTGGTACTGGGCCACCTCGGCGCTGAGCAACGGATCCTGGGGAAAGCTCGCCCTGCCGGTCAAGTGAGCCGCTGACGGCTCAACCGACCTGTTCCCACCGCTCCTCGGCGGTACTGCGGGGTCGGGTCTCCGTCGAGACGGAGACCCGACCCCGTCGGCGTGCCGCCAACGCCAGCACGGCGTACGCGAGGAGGAGGATCACGACGGCGACGATCCCGTCCGCCCAGAAGTGATTGGCCGTCACGACGACCACCGCGATCGTCAGCACCGGGTGCAGCACCATGACCCACCGCAGCGAACTGCGCGACACCCGGACCACCGCGACCGCGGCCAGCACACACCAGGCGACGTGCACCGAGGGCATCGCCGACAGCTGGTCGGCCACCACCACCCCGCCGACCGCGCCCCCGTACACCGACTGCCCGTACTCCGCGGCCACGTCGACGAAACCGCTCCCCGGCAGCATCCGCGGCGGCGCCACCGGGATGAACTGCACCAGCAGACAGACCGCGGTCGTGATCACCACCGTGTTCCGCACCCACGCGTACCACTCGCGGTGCCGCACGAACACCCAGAGCAGGACACCCAGCATCACCGCGAAGTGCATGACCGCGTAGTAGTAGTTCGCCAGCCGCACCAGCACCGGGTACGGCGTGACCGCCGACTGCCAGGAGGCCTCGTCGGGCAACCCGATCACCTGCTCGGTGTGGTGGATCCAGCTCGCCCGGTCCACCGCATGGTCCGCGCTCATCACCGACAGGTGCCCGACCAACTGCCAGAGCGCGAACAACGCCAGCAGCGTGCCGGCCTCCCGCAGCAACGCCGACAGGGACGGCTTCCGAACCCTCGACGCGACGTACGCGCCGGCGTAGAGACCGGCGGCGGCGCCCCCGGCGGACTGCCAGGTCAGGGTCAGGTTCTGCATTGGCAGAGGGTAACGCAAAAAGCCCCCCTCCCGGATGGGAAGGGGGCTTTTTGGAATGATTGTTCGGCGGCGTCCTACTCTCCCACAGGGTCCCCCCTGCAGTACCATCGGCGCTGTAAGGCTTAGCTTCCGGGTTCGGAATGTAACC